>NZ_JBIBVN010000001.1:303105-607386 GCF_043080425.1 Streptomyces sp. NPDC015032
CCGCGCGTCGCGTCCCCGTGGGTGTCCCGCCCGGGGGGGGGGGGGGGGGGGGGTGGGGGGGGGGGGGGGGGCGGCGCCCGCCCCCCCCCCCCCCCCCCCCCCCCCCCCCCCGACAGGCTCTCAGTCCGAGGTCAGCCGCTGCTCGGCGAACTCGGCCAGGGAGCGTGCGCTGGGGTGGTCCATGACCTCGGA
The DNA here is from genome assembly GCF_043080425.1 of Streptomyces sp. NPDC015032. Classification (NCBI taxonomy): domain Bacteria; kingdom Bacillati; phylum Actinomycetota; class Actinomycetes; order Kitasatosporales; family Streptomycetaceae; genus Streptomyces; species Streptomyces sp. NPDC015032. Next base: position 303,298 of record NZ_JBIBVN010000001.1, read on the forward strand.
CACCGTGGTCCGGCGGCCCAGCGCGGTGCCCAGCCGCCCGCTGAGCCGGGCGGCGGCCAGCGAGTCGAGGCCCAGGTCGAGGAAGTGCGCACCGGGCTCGATCTCCGCGGGGTCGTCGAACTGAAGCTCGGAGGCCATCAGCGCGCGGATGTGTCCGGTGAGGGCGGCGAGGCGTTCGGCCTGGCCCATGGAGAGCAGCCGTCCGGTGTCCAGCTCCGCCGGGCCGGTGGCGGCGGACCCGGCGGCGGACCCGGCCGGGGCACCGTCCGCCGGGCCGCCCCCGGCTCCGCTCTCCTGCCCGCCCAGTGCTGTCCTGGGCGAGGGGCGGCGGGGGTTGGCCGACCGGAGCCAGTACTCCTGGCGGTCGAACGCGTAGCCCGGCAGCACCACCCGGCGCATCCGCCGCTCCGCGTGGAAGCCGGTCCAGGACACCGGGTATCCGGCCGCGTACAGCTTGGCCACCGACGACAGCAGGGCCAGATCGTCCTGTTGGGCGGGGCGCAGGCTGGTCAGCCAGGTGTCGCTGCCCGGGGTGTCGAGGTTCTCCTTGGCCAGCGAGGACAGGGTGGCGGACGGCCCGATCTCGATGAACGCGTGCCGGCCGCGCCGGGCCACGGTCCGCATGCCGGCCGCGAAGTCCACCGGTTCGGCGATGTGCCGTACCCAGTAGTCGGGCTTGGAGATGTCCCGCCACCGGGCCACCTGGCCCGTGAGGTTGGAGATCAGGGTGAACTCGGGCTCGTGGAAGGTGATGCCGTCGAAGGCCGCGCGGAACTCCTCGGTGACCACGCCCATCAGCGGCGAGTGGAAGGCGTGCGAGACGGGCAGCCGCTTGACCCGTACGCCCCGGGCGGACAGCTCGGCGGTCGCCGCGTCCAGCGAGGCGGCACCTCCCGAAATGACGCACTGCGCCGGTGCGTTGTACGCGGCCACGGCGAGGTCGTCGTACGGCTCCACCAGGGCGGTGACCGTCTCCGCACCGGCGCCGACGGCCGCCATGCCGCCGGGTGCGGTGACCGAGTCCATCAGCCGGGCCCGGACCGCGACCAGCCGGACCGCGTCGGCCACGGTGAAGAGCCCGGCGACGGCTGCGGCGACCACTTCGCCGATGCTGTGCCCGATGACGGCGGAGGGCCGCACCCCCCAGGACAGCCAGAGCCGCGCCAGCGCGTACTCCAGGACGAACAGGGCGGGCTGGGTGTACCGGGTGCGGTGCAGCTCGGCGGAGTCCTCGGTACGGCCGAACATCAACTCCCGGATGGACCGGCCCAGATGCGGGGCGAACAGCTCGTCCAGCTCGTCGACGGTCCGGCGGAAGAGCGGGTGCCGCTCGTACAGGGCCAGGCCCATGCCCGGGTGCTGCGCGCCCTGCCCGGTGAACAGGAAGACCGCCTTGCGGACGGCCTCCGGCCTGACCGTCGCGGACCCTGCCGCGGCCGCCGACCGGGCGGCCCGGTCGGCGAGCAGCGCGGCGAGCCCGGCGTGGTCGCGGACGACTCCGGCGATCCGGTGGTCGAAATGGGCACGCCCGGTGCTGCCCGTGTAGCAGAGGGCGGCGACCGGCAGATCGGGGCGGTCGGCCAGCAGCCGCTGATAGCGCTCGATCTGCAGGGCGAGCGACCGGGCCGACTTGGCGGACAGCGTGAAGACATGACCGCCGGGCTCGTCCGCCGCCCCAGCCGGCGCGTCCTGCTCGTGGGCGCGATCGTCCGCGGCGGGCGGCGCCTCTTCCAGTACGGCGGACGCCAACGTGCCCGCGAAGCCGAAGGAGTTGACCATTGCCCGCCGGGTGCCGGACTTCCAGGGGCGGGTCTTCGTGGGGATCTCGACCGGGGAGACCTCCCAGGGGATGCGGGTCGAGGGCTTGTCGAAGTTGAGGTGCGGGAAGATCTCGCCGCTGCGCAGCTGGGCAACGGCCTTGATGACACCGCCGATCCCCGCCGCCGGCTCCATGTGCCCGACGTTGGTCTTGGCCGAGGCGACGATCACCGGGTCGTTCCTGCTGTGCGAGTCGGCGAAGACCTCGCTGATCGCGCCGATCTCGATCGGGTCCCCGAGGGGCGTTCCGGTGCCGTGCGCCTCCACGTACTGGATGTCACCGGGCTCCAGCCGGGCGCTGACGAGCGCCCGGCGCAACAGGTTCTCCTGGGCGGCGCCGTTGGGCACGGTGAGGCCGGCGCTCTCGCCGTCCTGCCCGACGGCGCTGCCCCGGACGAGTGCCAGGACGGTGTCGCCGTCGCGCCGGGCGTCCGACAGCCGCTTCAGCACGATCATGCCGCAGCCCTCGGCCCGGCCGTAGCCGTCGGCCGCATCGTCGAAGGTCTTGCACCGGCCGTCGGGCGAGAGCGCGGTCAGATCGGAGAAGAGCGCGGTGCTGCGGGGGTGGTGGATGGCGTTGACCCCGCCGGCCAGGGCGATGTCGCACTCGCGGTGGCGCAGCCCCTGGACGGCGAGGTGGAGTGCGACGAGGGAGGCGGAGCAGGCGGTGTCCACGGTGATGGAGGGGCCGCGCCAGCCGAGGAAGTACGAGAGCCTGCCGCAGATGCCCGCGTGCGAGACTCCGGCCGCTATCCGGCCGTCCAGTTCGTCGTCCGCGAGCTCGTCCATCTCCATCACGTAGTCGAGGGAGCTGGCCCCCACGTAGATGCCGCCGTTGCCGTGCCGCAGCGCCGTCGGGTCGATCCCGGCGTGTTCGAGGGACTCCCACGCGGTCTCCAGCACCAGCCGCTGCTGCGGGTCCAGGCAGTGCGCCTCGGCGGGGGCCGTCTTGAAGAACTTGGGGTCGAAGCGTTCGAGGCCGTCGAGGAATCCGCCGCCCGAGGTCCGGATGACGCCCCGGCCCTCGCCGGACGCGTATGCCTCGACGTCCCAGCGGTCCTTCGGGAGCGGGCCGATGGCACTGCGCCCCTCGCGCAGGAACTCGGTGAATTCCTCCAGGGAGTTGTTCCCGCCGGGGAAGCGCAGGCCGACACCCACGATCGCGATCGGCTCGTACTTCTCCCGCAGCAGCTCCTTCAGGAGCTCGCGCTGTCTGCTCAGTTCTTCGTGAGCCTGCTTCAGGGCGCGGTCGGTGGTCGTCGCGTCGTCCGGATCTGCCATGTCTCCTACCCCTGGTAGAGGTTCTTGAGGGCTTCGTCGACCAGGTCGTCCGCCGAGGGGCCGGCCGGGCCGGTGGCAGCGGCGGACGCGGGCCCTTCGGCGGGCGCGGACACGCCCGCGGGACCGGACACGCTCGCGGGGCGGAACAGACCGGGGAGCAGCTCGTCGCAGATGTGGTCCATCAGCTGGCCCACGGTGGGGCTGTTGAACAGCAGGCTCGCGCTGAGTTCGTGCCCGATCATCGACTCCAGGCTCTGCTTCAGATCGGTGATCGTCAGAGAGGTGAGCCCCAGATCGAAGTAGCTCTCGTCCAGAGGGAGTTCGTCGTCGTCCTCCATGAGAAGCACGATCTTGAACTCGGCGACGACGAGGTCCTCCAACGCCTGCCGCCGCTCGGACCGGGCCAGATCGAGCAGGTCGTCCACCACCGTGGTGGCGCCCGCCGTCCCGGGCCCCGAAGGGCGTTCGTCCACCGCACTCACTGCCATCGCCTCCGCCACGTCGAGCCTCCGCAAGAGCCCCCGTACCGCGTTCCGTGGGTGCCTGCTCCATTCCAGTCGACGAGCACGAGAGCAGTCCAGCGCCGTCGGAGCGGTGGTACGGGCATGTGCGCCCGGCGTCAGCGGCATGTCAGGGCGGTATCGGCGGGCACGGCGACGGCCCGCACGGAAGGAGCTTCCGTACGGGCCGTCGGGGCCGGGCGACCGAGGGGATCAGTGGTTGCGCGGGAAGCCCAGGTCCACGCCCGCCGGGGCGTCGGCCGGGTCCGGCCAGCGGGTGGTGACGACCTTGCCGCGGGTGTAGAAGTGCACGCCGTCGTTGCCGTAGATGTGGTGGTCGCCGAAGAGGGAGTCCTTCCAGCCACCGAAGGAGTGGTAGCCGACCGGCACCGGGATCGGCACGTTGACGCCGACCATGCCGGCCTCGATCTCCAGCTGGAAGCGGCGGGCGGCGCCGCCGTCGCGGGTGAAGATCGCGGTGCCGTTGCCGAACGGCGAGGCGTTCATGAGGGCGACGCCCTCCTCGTACGTCTCGGTGCGCAGGACGCACAGGACCGGGCCGAAGATCTCGTCCTTGTACGCGTCCGAGTCGGTGGAGACGTTGTCGAGGAGGGAGAGGCCGATCCAGTGGCCGTCCTCGAAGCCCTCGACGGTGAAGCCCGTGCCGTCGAGGACGACGTCGGCGCCCTGGGCGGCCGCGCCCGTGACGTAGGAGGCGACCTTGTCGCGGTGGGCGGCGGTGATCAGCGGGCCCATCTCGGACGCCGGGTCGTTGCCGGGGCCGATCTTGATCTTCTCGGCGCGCTCCTTGATCTTGGCGACGAGCTCGTCCGCGACGGAGCCGACCGCGACGACCGCGGAGATCGCCATGCAGCGCTCGCCGGCGGAGCCGTACGCGGCGGAGACGGCGGCGTCGGCCGCGGCGTCGAGGTCCGCGTCCGGCAGCACCAGCATGTGGTTCTTCGCACCGCCGAGCGCCTGGACGCGCTTGCCGTTGGCGGTGGCGGTCGTGTGGATGTACCGGGCGATCGGGGTGGAGCCCACGAAGGAGACCGCGGCCACGTCGGGGTGGGCGAGGAGCCCGTCGACGGCGACCTTGTCACCGTGCAGGACGTTCAGCACGCCGTCCGGCAGACCGGCCTCGGCGGCCAGCTCGGCCAGCAGGTTGGCGGCCGACGGGTCCTTCTCGCTGGGCTTGAGCACAAAGGTGTTCCCACAGGCGATGGCGAGCGGGAACATCCACATCGGCACCATGGCCGGGAAGTTGAACGGGGTGATACCGGCGACGACACCGAGCGACTGGCGGATCGAGGAGACGTCGACCCGGCTGGAGACCTGGGTGGACAGCTCGCCCTTGAGCTGGGTGGTGATGCCGCAGGCCAGCTCGACGATCTCCAGACCGCGGGCGACCTCGCCCAGCGCGTCCGAGTGCACCTTGCCGTGCTCGGCGGTGATCAGCGCGGCGATCTCGTCGCGGTGGGCGTCGAGCAGCGCGCGGTAGCGGAAGAGGACCGCGGTGCGGGCGGCCAGCGAGGACGTGCCCCAGGTGGCGTAGGCGTCCTTGGCGGCGGCCACCGCGGCGTCGACCTCTTCGAGGGAGGCGAGCGCGACCTGGGTGGTGACGGCACCGGTGGCCGGGTCGGTGACCGGGCCGTAGTTGCCCGACGCGCCCTCGACGGTCTTGCCACCAATCCAGTGGTTGACGGTCTTCATGACAGAACTCCTTCAGTGGCGTCTTCAGAGGTGGCGGCGTCGGTCGGCGACGTGTCGGTCGTACTCTTCGCGGGCTTTCACGGCCGACGGCCGGGTGGCCGTTTCGGCTACGGGAACATCCCACCACGCCTGCGCCGGAGGGGACCCCGACACTGTGTCTGCCGTTTCGGTCTCGACGTAGACACAAGTGGGACGGTCCGCCGCACGTGCCTCGGCCAGGGCTTCGCGCAGGTCACGCACGGTCTGGGCGCGCAGCACCCGCATCCCGAGCGAGCCGGCGTTGGCCGCGAGGTCGACGGGCAGCGGGGGGCCGGTGAAGGCGCCGTCCGCGGCGCGGTGGCGGTAGGCGGTGCCGAAGCGCTCGCCGCCGACCGTCTCGGAGAGGCCGCCGATGGACGCGTAGCCGTGGTTCTGGAGGACGACCAGCTTCACGGGGAGTTCCTGCTGCACGGCGGTGACGATCTCGGTGGGGTTCATCAGATACGTACCGTCGCCGACGAGGGCCCAGACGGGGCGGCCGGGGGCGGCCAGCTGGACCCCGATCGCGGCCGGGATCTCGTAGCCCATGCAGGAGTATCCGTACTCGACGTGGTACTGGTCCGGGGACCGGGTCCGCCAGAGCTTGTGCAGGTCGCCGGGGAGCGAACCGGCCGCGTTGATCAGGATGTCGTCCTCGGTGACCAGCGCGTCGAGGAGGCCGAGGACCTGTGCCTGGGTGGGGCGGGCGTGCGGGTCGTCGGCGGCGAACGCGTCGGTGACGCGCTGCTCCCACTCCGCCTTGGCCTCGGTGTACTCGGTCTCGTAGGCCGGGTCGACGCGGTGACCCTGCGCGGCGAGCGCGGCGGTGAGGGCTTCGAGGGCGGTGCGGGCGTCGGCGACGAGCGGGAGCGCGCCGAGCTTGTGGGCGTCGAAGTCGGTGATATTGAGGCCGACGAAGCGGACGGCCGGGTTCTGGAAGAGCGTGGCGGAGGCGGTGGTGAAGTCGGAGCAGCGGGTGCCGATGCCGATCACCAGGTCGGCGGTGCGGGCCAGTTCGTCGGCGGTCGCGGTGCCGGTGTGGCCGATGCCGCCGACGTCGGCGGGGTGGTCGTGGCGCAGGGAGCCCTTGCCGGCCTGGGTGGCGGCGACGGGGATACGGGTGGCGGCGGCGAACGCGGCGAGGGTCTCCTCCGCCGCGCTGTGATGGACACCGCCGCCCGCCACGATCAGCGGCCGGCGGGCGCTGCGCACGGCCCGTACCGCCCGGTCGAGCTCATGCGGATCGGGGGCGGGGCGGCGTACGTACCAGACGCGCTCGGCGAAGAACTCCTCCGGCCAGTCGTACGCCTGGGCCTGCACGTCCTGGGGCAGCGCCAGGGTGACGGCACCGGTCTCCGCCGGGTCGGCGAGGGTCCGCATGGCCTGGAGCGCGGCCGGGATCAGGGCCTCGGGGCGAGTGATCCGGTCGAAGTAGCGGGAGACGGGGCGCAGGCAGTCGTTGACCGAGATGTCGCCCGCGGCCGGGACTTCGAGCTGCTGGAGCACGGGGTCGGCGGGCCGGGTCGCGAAGGTGTCCCCGGGCAGGAGGAGGACGGGGAGGCGGTTGACCGTGGCGAGGGCGGCGCCGGTGACGAGGTTGGTGGCGCCGGGGCCGATGGAGGTGGTGACGGCGTGCGCGGACAGCCGCCCGGACTGGCGGGCGTAGCCGACGGCGGCGTGCACCATGGCCTGCTCGTTGCGGCCCTGGAGGTAGGGCATCGCACGGCCGGACTCGACGAGCGCCTGGCCGACTCCGGCGACGTTGCCGTGGCCGAAGATGCCCCAGGTGGCACCGATCAGCCGCTGCCGTCGGCCGTCGCGCTCGGTGTACTGGCGGGAGAGGAAGGACACCAGGGCCTGGGCGGTGGTCAGTCTGCGGGTACGCGGTGCGCTCATGCGGTCGCCTCCGTCCCGTACAGCGGGAGTCTGGGATCCACCGGCAGGGCCGGCCAGGTGTCGCGGATCCAGCGGTGGTCGGGATGGTCGGTGATCAGCCACTCCCGCTGCTCCCCCGGGCCCGCCATCACATTGAGGTAGTACAGGGTGCGGCCGGGGGAGGCGATGGACGGGCCGTGCCACCCGTCGGGGATGAGGACCGCGTCGCCGCTGCGGACCTCGGCGAGAACGTCCGTGCCGCCGGCCCGGGACGGCGACACCCGGTGGTAGCCGAGGCCGTCGCGCTCCACCTCGAAGTAGTAGATCTCCTCCAGCACGGATTCGGCACCGGGGCGGTGCTCGTCGTGTTTGTGCGGCGGGTAGGACGACCAGTTGCCGCCGGGGGTGAGGACCTCGACGGCGATCAGCCGGTCGCACTCGAAGGTGTCGGCGGCGGCGAAGTTGTTGACCTGGCGGGAGCAGTTCCCGGAGCCGCGCAGCTCGACGGGTACCTCCGGCGCGGGGCCGTAGCGAGCGGGGAGTCGTCGCTCGCACTTCGCTCCTGCCAGGGCGAAGCGGCCCCCTGCGCCGGAGGCGATCTGTGCACGGGCGTCACGCGGTACATAGGCGAAGTCGGATACGCCGCTGAACACGCCTTCCCGGCCCAGCAGTTCAAAGATCTCATCTGAGGTGTGCACCGTACAGCCACCGGTCAACGGCAGGATGATCCACTCGCTCTCTCCGGTGACGAGCGTGTGAACTCCGCCCGGCCCCAGCTCCAGCACCCGCAGGCTCGACCGGTCCCAGCCGGCGCGCTCCGGGCCGATGTCCAGGGTGTAGGGGCCGCTCGCCGCGGACCCGGCGCGGAGGTGGTGGCTGCGTTCCCGGCGTTCTTGGCGTTCTCGGCGTTCCCGGCGTTCTTGGCGTTCTCGGGCTTCTCGGGGTTCTCCGTCGTACATCGTCATACCCATCCCCTACCCGATACCCGGTCCCCGCCCGTTTCTCCGGGTTCCAGCAGCGATACGGCCGTGTCGACGGCCGCGGCCACCTTCCCGTCGGCCGGGTAGAGCAGCGAACGCCCCACCACCAGCCCCTGGACGGTGGGCAGTCGCAGCGCCGTGCGCCACTTCTCGAACGCGCCGTCGAGGTCGTCGCCCACCTCGCCGCCCAGCAGCACGGCGGGCAGCGTCGAGGACGCCATCACCCGGGCCATGTCGTCGGGGTTCTCGGTGACGGGGACCTTGAGCCAGGTGTACGCGGACGTCCCGGCCAGCCCCGAGGCGATGGCGATCGAGGTGGTGACGGCCTCCGCACCGAGGTCGTTGCGGAGCCGGCCGTCCGTGCGGCGGCAGAGGAACGGTTCGACGAAGACCGGCAGCCGGTGTGCGGCCATGGCGTCGATGGCGCGGGCGGTGGCGTGCATGGTGTCGAGCGAGCCGGGGTCGCCGTAGTCGATGCGGAGCAGCAGCTTGCCCGCGTCGAAACGGAGCCGGGCGAGGTCCTCGGGGCGGTGGCCGGTGAACCGGTCGTCGAGTTCGAAGGCGGCGCCCGCGAGGCCGCCGCGGTTCATCGAGCCGATGACGACCTTGTTCTCCAGCGCCCCGAGGAGCAGCAGGTCGTCGAGGATGTCGGCGGTGGCGAGGACGCCGTCGACGCCGGGGCGGGCGAGGGCGAGGCAGAGCCGTTCGAGGAGCTCGAAGCGGTTGGCCATGGCCAGTTCGCGGTCGCCGACGGCGAGGGAGCCACGGGCCGGATGGTCCGCCGCGATGATCATCAGGCGGCCGCCGTCGTCGACGAGGGGCCGTCTGCGGCGGCGCGCGGCGGCCTCGGCGACGGCCTCGGGGTGGCGCATGCGCAGCTGGACGAGTTCAAAGACCGAGGAGGCCGGGGGTGTCATGGGGTGGCTCCGGCGGGGCGGGGGGTGACGGCGCCCGCGGTCAGGGCCGCTTCGACCTCGTACGGGAACGGCATGGCGGGCGAGCAGGCGAGCCGGGACGCGACGATGGCACCGGCGGCGTTGGCGTACCGCATGACGCGGGCGGTCTCCCAGCCGGCGAGGAGCCCGTGGCAGAGCGCCCCGCCGAAGGCGTCACCGGCGCCGAGGCCGTTGACGACCTCGACGGGCAGCGGTGGCACCTCGGCCACCGTGCCGTCGTGGTGGACGGCGAGGACGCCTTTGGGGCCCTGTTTGACGACGGCCAGCTCGGCACCCGCGGCGATCAGGGCGCGTGCGGCCGCGTACGGTTCGCGCTCGCCGGTCGCGATCTCGCACTCGTCGAGGTTGCCGACGGCGACGGTGGCACGGGCGAGGGCCTCGCGGTAGCGGGCGGTGGGGGTGGCGGAGCCGGCGTCCCAGAACATCGGGCGCCAGTCGAGGTCGAAGACGGTGATGCCGGACCGGTCGCGGGCGTGGAGTGCCGCGAGGGTCGCGGAACGGCTCGGCTCGGCGCACAGCCCGGTGCCCGTCATCCAGAAGACCCGGGCCGAACGAATGGCGTGGAGGTCCAGCTCCGACGTGTGGATCTCCAGGTCGGGGGCCTTGGGGCGGCGGTAGAAGTAGAGCGGGAAGTCGTCGGGCGGGAAGATCTCGCAGAAGGTGACCGGCGTCGGATAGGCGTCGACGGGCGTCACCCACCGGTCGTCCACCCCGAACTCCCGCAACTGCTGGTGGAGATACTCCCCGAAGGCGTCCCGGCCGGTGCGGGTCACCACCGCGGTCCGCCGGCCGAGCCGGGCCGCCGCGACGGCGACATTGGTGGGTGAGCCGCCGAGGAACTTCCCGAAGGTGTCGACCCGGGCCAGGGGCAGACCGGTCTGCAGGGGGTAGAGATCCACACCGATCCGGCCCATGGTGATCACGTCGTACAGCTCAGGCATCTGCGTCCCTTCGACCGGCGGCCGGGCGGCTGTTCCCAGGTCTAGCCCTCCCCCGTACCCCTGTCAACGCTTTGTCCGGACATACGGACGAATCATTGACACCGCCCCCTCGGGGCCGGGACGCTGGGCGGCATGACCTCCTCCGCAGCGGCTCCGCCCCGTATCCGCATCGGTTCGGCACCCGACTCGTGGGGGGTGTGGTTCCCCGACGATCCGCGGCAAGTGCCCTGGCAGCGCTTCCTCGACGAGGTCGCGACGGCGGGTTACGAGTGGATCGAGCTCGGCCCGTACGGCTACCTCCCGACCGACCCGGCCCGCCTCGCCGAGGAGACCGGCCGCCGCGGACTCGCGGTCTCGGCCGGGACCGTCTTCACCGGATTGCACCACGGCCCCGGCGTCTGGGACCGGACCTGGGCGCATGTCGCCGACATCGCGGCACTCACCCGGGCGATGGGCGCCGGGCATCTGGTGGTCATCCCGTCGTTCTGGCGCGACGACAGGACGGGCGAAGTCCTGGAGGACCGCGAGCTCACCGCGGAACAGTGGCGCGACCTCACTACCCTGACGGAGCGGCTGGGCCGCGAGGTGCAAGACCGGTTCGGGCTGCGCATCGTCGTCCATCCGCACGCCGACACCCATATCGACGACGCGGAGAACGTCGCCCGCTTCCTCGACGCCACCGATCCCGGCCTGGTCTCGCTCTGCCTCGACACCGGCCACTACGCCTACTGCGGCGGCGACAGCGTCGAGCTGATCGAGACCTACGGCGAACGGATCGGCTATCTGCACCTCAAGCAGGTCGATCCGGAGGTCCTGGCCGAAGTCGTGGCGGACGAGGTGCCGTTCGGGCCCGCCGTGGCGCGCGGCGTGATGTGCGAACCGCCGCACGGGGTGCCCGCGCTGGAACCCGTACTCGACGCCGCCCGCAAGCTGGACGTCGACCTCTTCGCCATCGTCGAGCAGGACATGTATCCCTGCCCGCCCGACAAGCCCCTCCCCATCGCCCGCCGCACCCGGGACTTCCTCCGCTCCTGCGGCGGCCCGCACCGGGCCCGTGACACGCCGAACGGCTCCGGGATGTGACGTAGCGGCGGTACGCGGTGGTGTCCTCGGTGAGAAGCCGGCGCGCGGCCCTCGTCGCGCACCCCGCCATGCCGCACGAGGAGCAACTCACCATGATCCGGAAGATGCTGTCGTCCCGCAGGACGGCCGGGGCCCCGGCCCTGGCCGCGGTCGCCCTGGCCGTCGCCCTCGCCGCGGCCCCGGGCGCCTCGGCCGACGAGCGCAACCCGCTGCCCCCGCCCGGTTCCAGCCCGGTCTGCGTCTTCTACGACGGCGACGGTCCGACCGGCTACGGCGAGCGGGGCGAGCGGGTCTCCCAGGTGCAGTGCATGCTGGCCAACCGCCACTACCTGCCCTGGTCCGCGGTCGACGGAACCTTCGGAGTGCGGACCCTCCTCGCCGTACAGCGCTTCCAGGCGGACCACCCGCCGCTCACCCCGGACGGCCTGGTCACCCCGGCCACCTGGTCGGCGCTCTGGCACGCGGGGCCGAGCCGCGCGACACCCCTCCTCCTTCCGGCGGCGTGACGCCGCGGACCGCCCCTCCCTCCCGTCTCCCGCGACCCCGCGCCGCACGTGTCCGCGGGGCGTGGGGTCTTTCTGTTCACACCCCTCCCGGTGTTCATACCCCTCCTGGTGGGCGGCACGGACGTGATCGCGCCCGTCGCGCCGGCCCGGCCGCGGTCGTCGGCGCGCCCTGCGCGCGAGGGATGGCGGGGCGCTCGCATTCATACCCCCTAGGGGTATAGTGTGATGACCGTCGAGGAACACCGGATCTCCCGGGTTCCCGACACCACAGCCTTCCGCGCCCACCCAAGAGGAGAACACCATGACCGCCGAGACCCAGCTCCCCCAGGCCACCGGTTCCTGCTGCTCACCGAGCGGCTCCTGCCACGACGGCGCGGACAGCGGCGACGCGGCGGGCGCGGTGACCACCGTCTACCAGGTGTCCGGCATGACCTGCGGCCACTGCGAGGGCGCCATCTCCGAGGAGATCTCCAGCATCGAGGGTGTCACCTCGGTGAAGGCCGTCGCCTCCACCGGCCAGGTGACCGTCGTCTCCCATGCCCCGCTGGCGGAGGACGCCGTGCGCGCCGCCGTGGACGAGGCCGGTTACGAGCTCGTCGGCCGGGCCTGAACACCATCGGGCTCACCCGATACGCCGGATACACCCGTATCACCCCCCTTTGCCCTCCGGGCCGGACCGACCAGCAGATACTGGTGGGGTACGGCCCGGTCGGCGTTTCAGGAGTTCGGACATGCACAGCGCAACAGAGACGGAGACCCCGGCAGCGGAGACTTCCCGGGCAGAGCTCACGATCGGCGGGATGACCTGCGCCTCCTGCGCCGCCCGCGTCGAGAAGAAGCTCAACCGGATGGACGGCGTCACCGCCAGCGTGAACTACGCGACCGAGAAGGCCCGCGTCTCCTTCGGTCCGGGGACCGGCCTCGCGGACCTGATCGCCACGGTCGAGAAGACCGGTTACACGGCGCGGCCCGCCCACAGCCCCGGACCGGCGGCGCCCGCCGCACCCGCCGCACCCACCGCACCCACCGCACCCACGGACACCGTCGAGGGCGGATCCAGCGGCAGCGGCACGGAAGCCGGCACCGGAGTCACAACCGGCACCGGAGCCGGAACCGGAGCCGACAGCACCCCGGCCGACGCCGCCGACGCCGCCGCCGATACCGATGCCGATGCCGATGCCCGCGACCCGGCCGAGCGGAGCGCCGCCGCCGCGCTCGCCGCGCTGCGTCAGCGCCTGATCGTCTCGGCCGCCCTCGCCATCCCCGTCGTCGTGCTCGCGATGGTCCCGGCCCTTCAGTTCGACAACTGGCAGTGGCTCTCCCTCACTCTCGCCTCCCCCGTCGTCGTCTGGGGCGGGCTGCCCTTCCACCGCGCGACCTGGGCCAACCTCCGGCACGGCGCGGCCACCATGGACACCCTGGTCTCGATCGGCACCCTGGCCGCCTTCGGCTGGTCCCTGTGGGCACTGTTCTTCGGCACGGCGGGCATGACCGGGATGCGGCACGGCTTCGACTTCACCGTCTCGCGCGACGGAGCCTCCTCCACCATCTATCTGGAGGTCGCCGCCGGTGTCATCACCTTTATCCTGCTGGGCCGCTACCTGGAGGCGAAGTCCAAGCGGAAGGCCGGTTCCGCCCTGCGGGCGCTGCTGCACCTGGGCGCGAAGGACGTCACCGTCCTCAAGGGCGGTACGGAGGTACGCGTCCCCACCGGCCGGCTCACCGTCGGCGACCGCTTCGTCGTCCGCCCCGGCGAGAAGATCGCCACCGACGGCACCGTCGTCGAGGGCGCCTCGACCGTGGACGCCTCCATGCTCACCGGCGAGTCCGTACCCGTCGATGTCGGCGTCGGCGACGCCGTCACCGGGGCGACCGTGAACACCTCCGGCCGGCTCGTCGTCGAGGCGACCCGGGTCGGCGCCGACACCCAGCTGGCCCGGATGGCCAAGCTCGTCGAGGAGGCACAGAGCGGCAAGGCCGAGGTGCAGCGGCTCGCCGACCGGATCTCCGCGGTCTTCGTCCCCGTGGTACTGGTGCTGGCGCTGGCCACCCTGATCGTGTGGCTGCTCGTCACGGGCGACGTGACGGCCGCGTTCACCGCCGCCGTCGCCGTACTGATCATCGCCTGCCCCTGCGCCCTGGGCCTCGCCACCCCGACCGCCCTCATGGTCGGCACCGGGCGCGGCGCCCAGCTCGGCATCCTGATCAAGGGCCCGGAAGTCCTGGAAACCACCCGCCGCGTCGACACGATCGTCCTCGACAAGACCGGCACCGTCACCACCGGCCGGATGACCCTGCTGGACGTACACACCGCGCCCGGCACCGACGAGAACCAGCTTCTGCGACTGGCCGGCGCCCTGGAGCACTCCTCCGAGCACCCCATCGCCCAGGCCGTCGCCACCGGAGCCGCCGAACGCACCGGCGCCGCCCTGCCCGTGCCCGAGGACTTCGCCAACATCGCCGGACTCGGCGTCCAGGGGATCGTCGAGGGCCACGCCGTCCTCGTCGGCCGCGAGCAGCTACTCGCCAACGCGGGCATCGCCGTCCCCGGGGCACTGTCCGGTGCGGTGGCGGACGCGGCGGCCCGGGGCCGTACGGCGATCGCGGTCGCCTGGGACGGGCGGGCGCGCGGCGTCCTCGCCGTCGCCGACGCGGTCAAGGAGTCCAGCGCCGACGCCATCGCCGCACTGCGCGCGCTCGGTCTCCGTCCCGTCCTGCTGACCGGTGACAACCGGGCCGTGGCGGAATCCGTGGCCCGGGCCGTCGGGATCGACGAGGTCCACGCCGAGGTCCTGCCCGAGGAGAAGGTCCACGCCATCGAACAGCTCCAGGCCGGGGGGCACGCCGTCGCCATGGTCGGCGACGGCGTCAACGACGCGGCCGCCCTGGCCACCGCCGATCTCGGCCTGGCGATGGGAACCGGAACGGACGCCGCGATCGAAGCCGGCGATCTCACCCTCGTTCGTGGAGATCTCAAGGTGGCAGCCGATGCGATCAGGCTGTCCCGGCGCACCCTGGCCACCATCAGGGGAAACCTCTTCTGGGCATTCGGTTATAACGTTGCAGCCCTACCCCTTGCGGCATTTGGCCTGCTCAACCCTATGATTGCGGGAGCGGCGATGGCGTTCTCATCGGTCTTCGTCGTAACGAACAGCCTGCGGTTGCGTGCCTTCACGTAACATCCACAAAGAGATTTAGATCACACCGATTTCAGGGTAACCATCCGGTGGGTTCGCGAGTCTAAGAGTGCGATGCCAAGGATGTCTTGGGGGACGTCCGTTGAAGTGTCTTGGGGGACGCTTCGGGCAAGCGTTGGCCGGGGCACGTGCACCGGGGAGCTTTGAGCGGCCCTCCCGTGCGTACGTACCCCGGCAGATCGCACCGGAAGTACAGGTGAAGACCGCAGCACAGAGCGGGCGGAAATCGCCCGTGCGCAGGAGTGGGGAACGCTCAAGGAGCTTCGGCTCCCACAGACGCCCGGCCGGATCCCGTGGGGGGAATCCGCTCCGGGATATGGGAAGCGCCTCGCTGTCGGCCCGTGGGGGGATCGATGGCGGGGCGCTTCTCGCTGCCGGGCCCGGTGGACGGCCCGGACCCGTTGGGCCCGGTGGACCGCACGGGACTGCACGGCACTGCACGGCACGGCACGGCACTGCACACGACTGCATGGCACTGCACCGGACAAGGGACCCGTTGGGCCGGACCGGACCAGCACATCGCCCCGGACACCGCGCTCTGTGCGAAAGCGTGGTACACGGGGCGAAGAAGACCGGCCTCGACGGCCGGGGCGGTGCGGGGGGTGGTGCGGGACTCAGCGGCCCTCGACCGGGACGAAGTCGCGCAGGACCTCGCCGGTGTAGATCTGGCGCGGGCGGCCGATGCGGGAACCCGGCTCCTTGATCATCTCGTGCCACTGGGCGATCCAGCCGGGGAGCCGGCCGAGCGCGAAGAGCACGGTGAACATCTCGGTCGGGAAGCCCATGGCCCGGTAGATGAGACCGGTGTAGAAGTCCACGTTCGGGTAGAGGTTGCGCGAGACGAAGTACTCGTCGGAGAGCGCGTGCTCCTCCAGCTTCAGCGCGATGTCGAGCAGCTCGTCGGACTTGCCGAGCGCGGACAGCACGTCGTGCGCCGCGGCCTTGATGATCTTGGCGCGCGGGTCGAAGGACTTGTAGACGCGGTGGCCGAAGCCCATCAGCCGGACGCCGTCCTCCTTGTTCTTCACCTTGCGGATGAAGGAGTCGACATCGCCGCCGTTGGCCTGGATGCCTTCGAGCATCTCCAGCACCGACTGGTTGGCGCCGCCGTGCAGCGGGCCCCACAGCGCCGAGATACCGGCGGAGATCGAGGCGAACATGTTGGCCTGCGAGGAGCCGACCAGACGCACGGTGGAGGTCGAACAGTTCTGCTCGTGGTCCGCGTGCAGGATGAGCAGCTTGTCGAGCGCGGAGACGACGACCGGGTCCAGGTCGTACTCCTGGGCCGGGACCGAGAAGGTCATGCGCAGGAAGTTCTCGACGTACCCGAGGTCGTTGCGCGGGTAGACGAAGGGGTGGCCGATCGACTTCTTGTACGCGTACGCCGCGATCGTGGGCAGCTTGGCCAGCAGCCGGATCGTCGAGAGGTGGCGCTGCTCCTCGTCGAACGGGTTGTGGCTGTCCTGGTAGAACGTGGACAGCGCGCTGACGACCGAGGACAGCATGGCCATCGGGTGGGCGTCGCGCGGGAAGCCGTCGAAGAACCGCTTGACGTCCTCGTGCAGCAGCGTGTGCTGGGTGATCTCGTTCTTGAAGGCCGACAGCTCGTCGACCTTGGGAAGCTCACCGTTGATGAGCGTGTACGCGACCTCAAGGAACGTCGAGCGCTCGGCGAGCTGCTCGATCGGGTAGCCGCGGTAGCGCAGGATGCCCTGCTCACCGTCGAGGTAGGTGATGGCGGACTTATAGGCCGCAGTGTTGCCGTATCCGCTGTCCAGCGTCACCAGACCGGTATTGGCCCGGAGCTTCCCGATGTCGAAGCCCTTGTCGCCGACGGTGCTGTCGATCACCGGGTAGGTGTACTCGCCGTCGCCGTACCGCAGTACTACAGCGTTGCTGGTGTGCTCGCTCACGTCATCCCTCACCGACGTAGTGCCTCTTCTTCGAGGTTCCCTGACTGTCTCCACCCTCCCCCATTTGGCTCAGGAGAGTGCACTCGGGGTCGTCCATTGGACCTACTCGCGGCACTGAGTGCCGCGAGCTTACTCATCCTGCCCCCCTGACACCGGTTCCGGAAGGCCTCCGTGATGTTTCCCACCGATTTGATCGATCATTTTTTCCGCGGATCCTCCTCCCGAGCCCCCCGACAGCCGGTAATCCAGCGCCGTACAGCGCCTGCCCGCGGAAACCGTGCGGACGGCCTGGCCGATCGCCTGCCGTGACCCGACCAGCACGACGAGCTTCTTGGCCCTGGTCACGGCGGTGTACAGGAGGTTCCGCTGGAGCATCATCCACGCGCTCCTGGTGACGGGGATGACCACGGCCGGGTACTCGCTGCCCTGGGAGCGGTGGATCGTCATGGCGTACGCGTGGGCCAGCTCGTCCAGCTCGTCGAAGTCGTAGCCGATCTCCTCCTCCTCGTCGGTGAGGACGGTCAGCCGCTGTTCGTCCAGATCGAGGGCGGTGACGACGCCGACCGTGCCGTTGAAGACGCCGTTCTCCCCCTTGTCGTAGTTGTTGCGGATCTGGGTGACCTTGTCGCCGACCCGGAACACCCGGCCGCCGAACCGCTTCTCGGGGAGGTTCGGGCGGCCCGGGGTGATGGCCTGCTGGAGCAGCCCGTTGAGCGTGCCCGCGCCGGCCGGGCCGCGGTGCATGGGGGCGAGGACCTGTACGTCCCGCCTCGGATCGAGGCCGAATTTGGCCGGGATGCGACGGGCGGCGACATCCACCGCGAGAACACCCGCCTCCTCCGTCTCGTCCTCGACAAAGAGGAAGAAGTCGTCCAGGCCCTGAGTGAGGGGCGGCGTCCCGGTGTTGATGCGGTGCGCGTTGGTGACGACGCCGGACTTCTGGGCCTGCCGGAAGATCGTCGTCAGCCGGACCGCCGGAACGGGTCCGCCCTCGGCCAGCAGATCGCGCAGCACCTCCCCCGCGCCGACCGACGGCAGTTGGTCGACATCCCCGACGAGCAGCAGGTGGGCACCGGGTGCCACGGCCTTGAACAGCTTGTTGGCGAGCAGCAGGTCGAGCATCGACGCCTCGTCGACGACGACCAGATCGGCGTCCAGCGGCCGGTCCCGGTCGTAGGCCGCGTCCCCGCCCGGCTTCAGTTCGAGCAGCCGGTGCACGGTGGACGCCTCGGCGCCGGTCAGTTCGGAAAGCCGCTTGGCCGCCCGCCCGGTGGGCGCGGCCAGCACCACCTTGGCGCGTTTGGCGCGGGCGAGTTCGACCACGGAGCGCACGGTGAACGACTTGCCGCAGCCGGGCCCCCCGGTCAGGACGGCGACCTTGCGGCTGAGCGCGAGCCGGACGGCGGCCTCCTGCTCGGGGGCCAGCGTCGCCCCCGTCCGGCCCGCGAGCCAGGTCAACGCCTTGTCCCAGTCGACGTCCTGGAAGGCCGGCATCCGGTCCTCCGGCGTCCGCAGCAGCCGCTGCACCTGCGCGGCGAGCGCGACCTCGGCGCGGTGGAACGGCACGAGGTAGATGGCCGTGACCGGCTCGCCGCCCTCGGGCGACGGCACTTTCTCCCGTACGACGCCCTCCGGGTCCGCGGCCAGTTCGGCGAGGCACTCGATGACGAGCCCCGTATCGACCTGGAGCAGCTTCACGCCGTCGGCGATCAGCCGCTCCTCGGGGAGGAAGCAGTGCCCCTGGTCGGTGGACTGGGACAGCGCGTACTGCAACCCGGCCTTGACCCGCTCCGGGCTGTCGTGCGGGATGCCGACGGCCTGGGCGATCTTGTCGGCGGTGAGGAAGCCGATACCCCAGACGTCCGCGGCCAGCCGGTAGGGCTGGTTCTTCACGACGGAGATCGAGGCATCCTCGTACTTCTTGTAGATGCGGACGGCGATGGAGGTGGAGACCCCGACCCCCTGGAGGAAGACCATCACCTCCTTGATCGCCTTCTGCTCCTCCCAGGCGGCGGCGATCATCTTCGTCCGCTTCGGCCCGAGCCCGTCGACTTCGATCAGGCGCTTCGGCTCCTGCTCGATGATGTCGAGGGTGTCGACGCCGAAATGAGTGGTGATCCGGTCCGCCATGACCGGGCCGATGCCCTTGATCAGGCCGGAGCCGAGGTAGCGGCGGATGCCCTGGATGGTGGCGGGCAGCACGGTCGTGTAGTTCTCGACCGTGAACTGCTTGCCGTACTGCGAGTGCGAGCTCCAGCGCCCCTCCATCCGCAGGGACTCACCGACCTGGGCGCCGAGCAGCGAGCCGACCACGGTCAGCAGATCCCCCGCGCCGCGGCCCGTGTCGACGCGGGCGACGGTGTACCCGTTCTCCTCGTTGGCGTACGTGATGCGCTCGAGCACACCTTCGAGGACGGCCATGTTGGACATGTTCCGACGGTATCGGGTGCCGCTGACAACGCGGGGCCGGGCTTCGGAGCCTTCCCACCTTCCCACCTTCCCGCCGTCCCGCCGTCCCACCGTCCCGCCGTCCCTGGTGGATCAGCGCCCGGCGTCGGATGCGGTGCATCGCAAGGCGGAGAGGCGCGGCGCGTACTGGCTGCGTTCCGGCGCCCATGGCCTCATCTGTCGGTGATCCCGGAGAGCCATGCCGGGTCCTCCGGGCCCGGCGCTTCGGGGCCGGGCGCGGGCAGCCGGCGGACCTCGCCCGTTGCCAGGTCGACCGTGGCCCGTGGCCGCATGGGCCCGTCCCCCCTGCGTGAGAGCAGGACGAGTTCCCAGACCGTCGCCGTCATGGCATCGAGCCGGGTGGCGCAGTCGGCGGCAACGCGCCGCGGATCCCGGGTCCGGCCCAGGGACAGATGCGGGGTGAAGTTCTTGGCGGGCCCGCTGCAACGCGGGAAACGCTGCTGCAGTACGCGGTGCAGGCGGGCCCACGGCTCCTTGCCGGCTGCCGTCGGGTCGAGCCACACGGTGAAGTACGCCCTGTGCCGGAAGGTGCGCACCCCGTCCAGCCGGGCGGTGAAGACCGGCGTCTCGGCCGTCGCCGCAGTGAGCAGCGGAGCAGCCCGCTCGAAGTCGGGCTCCGGTACGAAGCCGAAGAGCACATTGACGTGCGGCGGCCACCGGTGGATCTGTGGATCGTGATCCCGGCGGATGTCCTGGATCGGCGGCCACAGCTCCGCAGGCGGGATCCAGGCCACCGCTGTGCGGGCCGTCGGGGACACGTCGAGGACGGCTGTCGGGGACACGGCGAGGGCGTCTGTCGGGGACACGTCGAAGGCGGCTGTCGGGGGCACGTCGAGGGCGTCGGCGGGCTCGCCCCTGCCCGGGTTCGTGTCGAAGCTCAGGTCGGCCTGCGGGTCCCGCAGCCGGCCGGCGCCCGACGCGTCGATGCGGTCCACGCCGGTGGCCCGGTCCCAGACCACCTCGCCGTCCGCCTCGATGAACACCACCCGGTGCCATGGGATGTCGCCCCCGGGCACGAATGAAGGCAGCGGGATGCGCTTGGCGGCATCCCCGCGCTGGCTGATCCCCAGCACGAACCGGGCCGGGTCGAACCGCGGGTCCCAGCGGACCCGGTGATAGATCTCGTCACTGGTTCGCATCACGCCTCCTCACCCGCTCGCACCGCGACCGGCCGGGCCGCCGCTTCAGTGGGGCTTCACATACTCCACCTTCACCGCGTCCGGCACGTCGGGCAGCTTCTCCCGGCCGGTCAGGAGTGCCTCCGCCGACGTGTCGCCCAGGAGGTACTGGCGGAAGAAGGCGACGGTGTAGCCGGTGGCGATCCGGCGCTGGGTGGCCTCGTCGAGCCCCTGGTGCTGCTGGTTCGTACCGTCCTGTGAGACGCACTGTCCGCGCTGTTTGCCGGGGATCGCGTCGTCCACACCGGCCACCTGGCCGCTGCTGGGAGACCACTGGGTGTTGAAGTAGTTGTGGTTGCCGCCGGTGAGGGTGATGCCGTGCAGGGGTGTCTTGTTGTCGCCCTTGTTCCACTTCACGTACTCACCGGTGTTGACCTGGTCGCACGTTCCCCACAGTACGGCCAGCGGGACCTCGGTGACCGGCTCGACGTCCCAGGTGGCGGTGGGCGCGAGGCCGAGCGCGGCCTTGACCTTCACTCCGGCGGGCCAGTCGCCGTGCCGTTTGTCGGAGACCTGTTGCATCACGCCTCCGCCGCCCATGGAGTGACCGAGGGTGCCGACGCGCTGGAGATCCAGGTGCCCCGTGAAGACGGCATCGTTGGCTCCACCGGTCTTCGGATCCTTGAGCTTGCCCTTCAACGGACCCTTGCCCGCGTCGAGTTGGCGCCACAGGTCCAGGTGCTTGTTGATGAGGGCGGCACGCGCCTGGTACACCGAATCCGCCTGGCCGGCGCTGGTCGCGTTGATTCCGTTGGCCCCCATGGAGACCACCACGAAACCCTGCCGAGCCAGGCTCTCGGCCAGATAGTCGTAGCCGGAACTGCTCGGCAGCGAGGGGATCCCCGCCTGGCACGGCCAGGCCCACAACCGGTCGCTCATCTTGCCGATGACCGCCTGCTGCCTGGCCACCTCGGCATCGTCCCCGGCCTCCTCCGCCAGGGCCAGCGCCTTCTGTGCCTTCACCAACGCGTCCTGTGCGGCACGATCCGCGCAGGTGGCCCAGTGCCCGTGCTGCATGACGATCAGCGGATGCCTGCCCCGGGCCAGCCCCTTGCCGCCCGGCCCGTCGGGATAGCGCACTACGGCGGCGATCTCGCTCTTCCCCTCGTACGGCGCGCCAGGAGCAAAGGCCAGGTCACCCAGGTCGTAGGTCGCCCGCCCCACCGATGGCGCACCGGCCTCCGCGGTACCCGAAGCGGGCGCGGACGCACCGTCCGCGGCCAGGGCGGGGGACATCGCCGTGAGCGCGACAACAGCGGCACCCGTGACAAGCGCCACCGCGCGACCTCGGCCGCCGAAAGCCCTGCCGCCGTGCTTCCCCACCGCCATGTACGGTCCTGCCTCTCAGTTCACTTCGCCGGAACGACCACCCGCGACCGGGCCGCCGTACCACGCACACCGCGTACGGACGCCCCCACACACTGACCAGCACTTGTCAGAAACCTGTGAGCACGGCGTAGGGATGCCGTTTACCCCGACACGCGACTTCCCCAGGAACACCCGCCGTTCACCCCCACGCGCTCCGACAACCGACGACGCTGCTCCGTTCCGCTCCGTTCCGCTCCGCTCCGCTCCGTTCCGCTCCGTTCCGCTCGTCTCCGTTCTGCTCGTCGCCGGAGCCGTGGTCGACGTGCTCGTGCTGATCGGGCCGGCCTTCTGGCCGGCCGCCGGACAGCGGTGTGGTGACCTCTACGTCACCGGGGTTCCCACGAGTCGCATGACGCCGCCCCCTGCCCGGTCAGCTGCGCCAGCCGGGCACCCCGGCTCTCCGCGACCCGTTTGACGTCATGCAGGGACTCGGTCAGCCGCGAGGCGAGATAGTGCAGTTCGTTGCCGGTCACCCGGCGGTTCGCCAGGAGATCGCCGGCGTGATCGAGAAGGTCGCCCGCCATGCCGAGCTGGACGCTCTCGATGCCATCCGCGACCCGTGACACGTAACCCGTACCGTCCCCGATGACGTAGCACGGCTTGCCCTCCGCCCCCGCCCAGGGCAACAACCGCATGGTGTCCGGCTCGCCCGTACCGCCGCTCACGCCACCGTCCCTGCTCCCGCTGCCCGGCGCATGTAACACACCTCGCCGTCCACGCCGCGCACAGCGACCCACAGCGTGCGCCGCCGCCGACGCCGCATCTCGGCCATCTGCCGTTCATGCGCCACGAGATACGGCCGGACCAGCGGGCTGTCCTCCCCACGCGGCGGACGTTCACCGGTGCGGCGCACGGTCGGCCCGGCCACGTACACACAGGAGTACGGGTGGACGGTGGCGGAGGCCGGACGTACCAGCCGCACCAGCGACTTGGTGAACCGGTGGACGAGATCCTTCATATCGACGCGCTCTCCCTCTGACTTGCCCACGAACGGATGCGTTCTGTGGCGAACTCATCACAGAGTGGGGTCACGAGTGCCTACGCTCCAGAGGTTCGGGCTTGACAGCCCGCCGGTCAGACGAGGGAGTTGGGGCTGTATGGCGATGAACCGGAAGCCGCGTACACCGAGGGAGAAGTACGGGGAGGAGCTGAGACTGCGACGGACGGCGGCGGGGCTGACTCAGGAGGCCCTGGGCGATCAGGCGACGCCACCGGGAGCCGATCCGACGGCGGTGACCTGCGAGGAGACCGGAGAGGTGTTGCAGGACGCGGCTGGACAGATCGATACCGGACGGGTAGACAAGCACGCGAATGCTCCTGGCGGACTGGTGATCTTGGTCGTGAACCCGTCTACCAGGAGCTTTCTTCATGCCCGCCGTCGGGGTCACCCGTCCAACCACCCGTCAGGTTGGAATCGGCTCAGATTTCGTGCCGGGTTCGTCGGGGTGCATGAACAGGCCGTCACGGATTCGTCGGCCTGGACCAACAGCGTTGCCTGATCTCCCTCCTAGGGTCGCACTGGAGACCAGCAGGTGCTCCAATGCGTCCTCGACGAGGAGACGAAAGCATGCAGACACTTTTGCGTGGCGGCCGTGTCATTGATCCGGGAACAGAGTTCGACGGCATCGCCGACGTCCTCGTATCCGACGGCGTGGTCAGCGCCGTCGCTGCAGGGCTCGACGCGCCACCGGGATGCGCGGTCGTCGACGTCACGGGTTTGGTCGTCGGTCCGGGGTTCGTCGACCTGCACAGCCACGTGCACTCCATCGCGGGGCAGCGGCTGCAGGCCATGGACGGCGTGACGACGGCCCTCGACCTGGAAGCGGGCCTCATGCCCATCGGGCGTGCGTACGCCGAGGCCGCCGCGGCCGGACGCCCGCTGCACTACGGCTTCTCCGCCTCGTGGGGTGATGCCCGGGCCCAGGTGCTCGCCGGCATCCAGCCCGACGCACAGATCGGGAGCGGCCTCGCGGTGCTGGGAAACCGCGCATGGCAGCGCTCCTCCACCGATCGTGAACTCGCCGAGTGGCTGGCCCTGATCGAGGGTGAGCTGAGCGCCGGAGCGCTCGGCATCGGAGTCCTCCTCGGGTACGCGCCCCACAGTGAGCCTGCCGAGTTCCTTGCTGTCGCCCGGCTTGCCGCGAAGGCCGGCGTGCCGACGTACACCCACGTCCGCGAGCTGGTCGAGGTGGATCCCGGAACTCCCGCAGACGGCTCCGAGGAGATCGTCATCGCCGCGGCCGAGACCGGCGCAGCGATGCACCACTGCCACGTCAACAGCACTTCGGGCCACCACATCGACCGGGTACTCGGCGCGTTGGACGGTTCACGGCGGTCGGGATCTCGGGTGACGGTCGAGGCCTACCCGTACGGGGCCGGCAGCACGGCCATCGGAGCGGCCTTCCTCGACGCCGAACGCCTGCGGATGAAGGGCCTGTCCCCGTCGAGCGTCGTGATGCTCGAATCGGGGGAGCGCATCGCCGACGAGGGGCGCCTGCGGCAGTTGCGGAACAGCGACCCCGGGGCGCCCTGCATTCTGGAGTTCCTCGACGAGGGCAACCCGCGCGAGCTCGCGATGCTGCACCAGGCGCTGGCCTTCCCGGACGCGATTGTCGCCAGTGACGCGATGCCCGTCTTCTGGCCCGACGGCAGCAACGACAGCACCGAGTGGCCACTGCCGCCCGGGGGAACGACGCACCCGCGCACCGCGGGAACGTTCACCAGGACGCTGCGCGTGATGGTGCGGGAGAGCGGTGCCTGGGACTGGCCGGAGGCGTTCCGGCGGTGTGCCCACCTGCCGGCGCGGGTCCTCGACGAGGTGGCGCCGGGCGCTCGGGCGAAGGGACACCTCGGGGTCGGGGCGGACGCCGACATCGTCGTACTCGACCCCGTGGCGATCACCGATTGCGCGACCTACTTCGACCCCACGCGGCCGTCCGTGGGCGTGCGTCACTTGTTTGTCGGTGGTGTCCCGGTGGTCAGTGAGGGGGAGCTGCAGGTCGACGCGCTTCCCGGACAGCCGCTGCGAGGTGAGCCGCGATGACCGCGACGCGCGCCGACGTGGCGGTGGAGGCCCTCCTCGCGGACATCGAAACCCTGGTGCGGCATCACGGTGACACGCCAGGTAAGCCCTGAAAGGACAGTCCCGTGACAGATCTTGCGACACATGAGTCAGGTCTGGTTTCCCCGGCCGTGAGCGCAGCCGCGCTGGCCGCCGCGACCGCTGCTGCCGCCGCCTCACGTGTGGAAATCCGGGACCTGACCGAGGTGTCCGATCTGACCGATGTCTGTCGGCTCTTCGCATCGATCTGGCAGCCGGGCGCCGGTGCCCAACCGGTGACGACAGAGCTGCTGAGGGCGATGGCCGCGGCCGGGAACTATGTCGCGGGCGCGTATGAGGGGGACGAGCTGCTGGGAGCCTGCCTCGGCTTCTTCGGCAGCCCGGCCAAGGCGAGCCTGCACAGCCACATCGCCGGCGTGGCGCCGCGAGGGCTCGGGAGGGGGATCGGATTCGTCCTCAAACTGCACCAGCGCGCCTGGGCGTTGCGCCAGGACGTCTCGCTCGTCACCTGGACGTTCGATCCCCTGGTGCGGCGGAACGCGTATTTCAACCTGGCCAAACTCGGCGCCGGCCCGGCGCGCTACCTGCCCGACTTCTACGGGCCGATGCGCGACGGCATCAACGGCGCGGGTGACACCGACCGGCTGATGGTCCGTTGGGAGCTTTCCGGCCCGGCTGCGTCCGCCGCTTCGCTCGGTGAGGCTGTCCGAGTCGACGCCGCCGCGCTGCGACAGCGCGGTGCGGCAGCTGCGCTGTCGGTCGCACCTGATGGGGGACCGCTGACCGCAGTGGCCGACGGGCCGGTCGTGCTGGTCGCCGTGCCGCCCGACATCGAGACACTCCGGCGCACGGACCCGGATCAGGGCCAGGCGTGGCGCATCGCGCTGCGGGAGGTTTTGGGAGGCCTGATGGCGGAGGAAGCCAGGGTCATCGGATTCGATCGTGCCGGCTGGTACGTGGTCTCAAGGGAGAAGTCGTCATGAAGCCCAGTGGTGTGGAACTTCTGCGTGTCCAGATGCCTTTGGTGGCACCGTTCCGGACGTCGTTCGGTACGCAGAACGTACGGGAACTACTGCTCATACGAGTCGTGACGCCGAACGGCGAGGGCTGGGGCGAATGCGTCACGATGGGAGAGCCGCTCTACTCCTCGGAGTACGTCGACGGGGCCGAGCACGTGCTGCGGAACTTCCTGGTCCCGGCCCTGATGGAGGGCGAGGTCACCGCGAGCCGAGTCGCGCCCCGCCTGGCCCGGTTCAAGGGGCACCGGATGGCGAAGGCCGCACTCGAAATGGCCGTGCTCGACGCTGAACTCCGAGCACACAACCTGTCCTTCGCCACCGCGCTCGGGTCCACCCGGGACTCCGTGCCGTGCGGGGTTTCGGTGGGCATCATGGACTCCGTCCCGCAACTCCTGGACGTCGTAGGCGGCTATCTCGACGCCGGCTACGTGCGGATCAAGCTGAAGATCGAACCCGGTTGGGACATCGAGCCGGTGCGAGCGGTGAGGGAGCGCTTCGGCGACGATGTGCTGCTGCAGGTCGACGCCAACACGGCGTACACGCTGTCCGACGTGTCCCAGCTCGCCCGTCTGGACCCCTTCGAGCTCCTCCTCATCGAGCAGCCCCTGGACGAGGAGGACCTCCTGGGCCACGCCGAGCTGGCCCGTCGCATCCGCACGCCGATCTGCCTCGACGAGTCGATCGTGTCAGCCCGTTCCGCTGCCGACGCGATCACGCTGGGCGCCTGTCGCATCGTGAACGTCAAGCCCGGCCGGGTCGGTGGTTACCTCGAGGCTCGGCGGGTGCATGACGTCTGCGCTGCCCACGGGATCCCCGTGTGGTGCGGTGGCATGATCGAGACTGGGCTCGGGCGGGCGGCCAACGTCGCCCTCGCCTCGCTGCCCGGGTTCACCCTGCCCGGCGACACCTCGGCGTCGGACCGGTTCTACCGGACCGACATCACTGAACCGTTCGTCCTGAAGGACGGACACCTGCCCGTGCCCCAGGGGCCGGGTCTCGGCGTCACCCCGATTCCCGACCTGCTGGCGGAGGTCACCACCTCGACGGAGTGGCTCGGTTCGTAGCACGCGACGAATTCGTTGTGAAATCCGGTCGGATCGGACCACCAGGTTCCGGTGCGGCCGGAGTTACCTTTGGGCGGTGCTGACACCGACGTCTGGCAAGCCACACACAAGCCTGGCGCGCGTTCTCGAAGACCTCGGGGACGTGTTGCTGGAGTCGATCGCCGGCGGCGGGAGCACGCGCCGGCAACTGAGCGCTGTACTCATCCACGACCCGCTCGACGAAGCGCAGTTCCCCGCACAGGCGGTCGTCCTGGGGGTGGGCGTCCACGAACCGGACGACGTGGTCCGCCTCCTGTACGACCTCGGCCGCAAGGGCGCGGCGGCGCTCGTCGTACGGTCACCCTTCACCGCGACCGTGGAAATCCGGCGGGCCGCCGACGAGTCCGGCGTCGCACTGCTCGGACTCACCCGCGGCGCCTCCTGGGCGCAGGTCGCCGCCATGCTCCGCACCCTGCTCGTCGAGGGAGACATCGGCGACATCTCACCGCAGACGCTGGGCGGCATGCCGTCGGGCGACCTGTTCGCGCTGGCCAACGCCGTGGCCGCGCTGCTGGACGCGCCGGTCACCATCGAGGACCGCAGCTCACGGGTGCTCGCCTTCTCCGGCCGCCAGGACGAGGCCGACCAGTCCCGAGTGGAGACGATCCTGGGCCGCCAGGTACCGGAACGCTTCACCCTCGACCTGGCGCGCAACGGCGTCTTCGAGCGACTCCATCGCGGCCATGCGCCCGTGTACGTCGATCCGCTCCACGACGAGACGATGACCGTTCCCCGCGTGGCGCTGGCGGTGCGGGCCGGCGACGAGATCCTCGGCTCGATCTGGGCGGCGGTGCCCGGGCCCTTGTCCAAAGAGCGCACGCAGGCGCTGATCGACGCCGGCAAGCTCGTCGCGCTCCACATGTTGCGCTTGCGTGCGGGCTCCGATGTCGAACGCCGCCTGCGCGCCGACCTGGTGAGCACCGCGCTCGAAGGCGGCACGGGGGCACCGGAGGCGATTGCGCGGCTCGGGCTGGTGGGGCAGCCCGCGATCGTGCTGGCACTGGGTCTGTTCGGCAGTTCGGACGCCGATCCGTCGACGGAGGACGGCCTGCGCCGGGTCGCGGACCGCCAGCGGGTCGCGGACGCGCTGGCCATGCACCTGAGTGCGGTCCAGGCGCGTTCGGCTGTGGCGCTGGTGGGCGACGTGGCCTACGGCATCGTGCCGATGCCGGGGAGCCAGGCGGACTGCCAGGAGCGGTCGATCCGCATTGCGTCGACCTTCCTGGAGCGCACCGGGCAGCGCGTGGATGCGGCGATCGGCATCGGCCCGCCCGCACTCGACGGCTCCGGACTCGGCCGCTCGCGCGACGGCGCGGACCGGGCGCTGCGGGTGCTGCTCGCCAACGGGGGCGCCCGGCGGGTGGCCACGGCGGAGGAAGTCCACGTCGACGCGCTCATGCTGGACCTCGCTGATTTGGCCGCCGCGCGCGGGGACGTGGCGACCGGGCCCGTCGCCCGTCTGCTCGACTATGACGCCCGGCACCAGTCGCAGCTCGTCCACACGCTGTCGTGCTGGCTGGACGCTTTCGGTGACGTGGGTGCCGCGTCCGCCACGGCGTACGTGCACCCGAACACCTTCCGGTACCGACTGCGACGGGTCGCAGAGGTCGGTGGGATCAATCTCGACGACCCCGGCGAGCGGTTCGCGGCGATGCTGCAACTCCGGCTTCACCCGGCCCGGCACCGCGAGTAGGAGCCGGACACTGCAACGGGACAACGTTCGTCCGCACCGCCCGAACACCACCTGAAGGTTTGTGGAACTCCACGAATCCGCTGCGTCAACTGATGTCCAGGATGGGCGATCAACCCCGACGCAGCGGTACGGAGGTAGCCATGACTGTGGTGGTCGCCGAGGACACCTGGACACCTAAGCGGGTCAACCGGACAGCAGCGATCACGATGGTGGTCATGCTGTGCGCCTGGTCGATCGACTACATCGACCGGTTCTCCATCAGCATGGCTCTGCCGTCGATCGGAGAGGAGTTCCATCTCGGCAAGACCGCACAGGGCTCGCTGGTCACTGTCTTCGCGCTGGTCTACATGATCTGCCAGATACCGGCGGGCTTCCTGGCCGATCGGTACGGCTCCCGCAAACCGATGCTGATCACGCTTTTGCTGTGGTCGCTGTTCACCGCGCTGACCGGGATGGCCGGCACGTTCGGTCTGCTCCTGCTGTTCCGTGGCCTGTTCGGTGCTTGTCAGGGTGCGTTCCCGGCGGCGTCGTTCAAAGCAATCGCGGAACGAACGACACCGGAGAGACGGGGGACCGCCACCAGCGTGATGTTGTCCGCCAGTGGGATCGCCGGCCTTGCCCCCTTGCTCGTCGCCCCCCTGCTGACGGGCATCGGCTGGCGGCACACCTTCCTCTGGATGGCGGGTTGTGGCGCTGCCATCGGCATCGGTTTGTGGGCGCTCCTGCCCAAGGCGTTGCCGGACCGGCTCAGCCGGCTCCCGCAAACGGTGGTGACGACGCCCGAAATCTCGCGGGCACAAGTGCTGAAGTCCCTGGCGGTGTGGAAGTTCGCGGTGCTGTTCTGCGCGATGAACATGCTCAGCTACGGCCTGGTCACCTGGGTGCCCAGCTATCTGCTCGAGGCCAGACACCTGTCGCTGAACGAGACCGGCGTGCTGTCGGCGATCCCGAGTCTGGTGGGCTTCGCGACGACCATCTTCGGCGGCTGGCTGTTCGACCGGTACTTCCATGACAAGGCCAGGTGGTACCTGGTGTCCATCGCGACGGTGACCGCGGTCCTGCTCGCCCTGATGGTGTCGGCGGGCAGCGCGGCGACATTCACGATCTACGGAACGCTGGCCGTCGGAGTGTTCGGGATGGCGACGATGTGCGTCTTCGGCCTTCCGCTGCGGGTGCTTCCCACGGCGGTGGCCGGACTCGCTTCCGGGATTAACAACTTCGGCGGCCAGGTCGCCGGAGTAATCGCGCCGCTGGCGATGGGCTGGCTGGCGGACGCGTTCTCCTACACCGCTGCGTTCAGCTTCCTGATCGGCACCACGCTGCTCACCGCGGTACTCGCGTTCTGGGTGCCGCAGCGCGCCGAACAGTTCAACTTCCCGTCGACCGGCACCAATTAGCCGGCCGGCGCACCCAGTAAACGGATCCGGTCCGGACAGACAGTCCACACCGGACAGACAGAAGGGACCACTCCATGGTCACCGAATCGGAACTGGTCGGGACAATCACCGCCCGAGCGGCGGAAGTCGGCGTCCAGGTCTGGCTGCACGCAGCTGATCTGGACGGCCCGCGACAGGTGGGCATCGACGCCGAGGAGCCGGTGGTCACCGCCTCCGTGTTCAAGGTTCCCGTAGCAGTGGAACTTGCCCGGCAGGCGGCCGACGGCGAAGTCGACCTCGCCGAGCGGATCGCGGTGGCACCGGGACATCCGACCGCCAGCCCGTACGGCCTCGCGACGTTCCGCCATGACGTCACGATGTCCTGGTACGACCTGGCCGTCCTGATGATCGGCATCAGCGACAACGTCGCCACAGACCTGATTCTCGGGAAGGTGGGAAAGGCCGCGGTCGCCAGGACGCTGCGGCGGCTCGACCTCCTGCATACGGCCGTCCCCCACGACTGTGGGGAGCTGTTGCGCACGATCGGCGAGGACCTTGGGATCGACTACCAGGACGACGAACGGATCCTGGCCGCGTTGTCGGCCGAACAACTCGCCAGGCTGCGTGCGTTGACGCCCGAAGAGACCTGCCGGACCACCGCTGCGGAAAGCACCCGGTTGCTGGGCCTGATCTGGCGTGACGAAGCAGCGCCCGCGGCGGCGTGCGCCGACGTCCGGCGCTGGCTGGAACTGCAGCTGTGGCCGCATCGGCTGCGTTCCGGCTTCGCGGACGACGACGTCAGGATCAGCGGCAAGACCGGAACGCTGCCCTCGCTGCGCAACGAGATCGGCGTGGTGGAGTACTCGGACGGCGGCCGGTACGCAGTCGGTGTCTTCACCAGGGCTGTCGACGCCCGATCGAGAGTTCCCGAGCGTGACGCCTTCATCGGGTTCGCCGCCGCCCAGGCGGTGGACTGGCTTCGGCGGTAACCCATACCGGCTGCCGGGTGTTTCGTCGGCCGCGATGAAGGTTTCGCCAGTTCTCGTCGTTTCTCACGAATCGGCCATGAGCGCGCAGGTCATACCCTCCCGGAAACACCCGTTCTCCCTCGCAGAGACAAGAGGTGCACATGTCCGAACTCAATCAACTCCGTGGCTGGTTGGAAAGTCGCCTTCCCGAGTTGCTGGCCGAGTACAAGGTGCCGGCCGCATCGATCGCCGTATACGCACACGGTGAGATGATCGACCGCGCGGCCGGGGTACTGAACAAGGACACCGGCGTCGAGGCCACTGCGGACTCCGTCTTCCAGATCGGTTCGATCACCAAGGTCTGGACGACCACGCTGGCGATGCAGCTCGCCGACGAGGGCGCGCTCGACATCGACGCGCCGGTCCGGGCGTACCTGCCCGAATTCGCCGTCGGTGACGAGACAGCATCCGCGAAGATCACCGTCCGTCAGCTGATGTGCCACACCTCCGGTTTTGAGGGCGACATCTTCCTCGACACCGGACGCGGCGACGACGCGGTGCGCAAGCTCGTCACCCTCCTCGCCGACGTGCCCCAGTTGTTCGCGCCGGGCGAGATGTTCTCGTACAACAACGCCGCCTTCTGTGTGCTCGGACGCATCGTCGAGGTGCTGCGCGGCAAGTCCTACGACGACTGCCTGCGCGACCACCTGTTCACGCCACTGGGGCTGACCCACGCCGCCCCCAGCCCGTACGAGGCTGTCAGGTTCCGTGCCGCGCTGGGGCACCTCTCGCCGGAGCAGGACGCCGAGCCGCAGCCCGCGCAGGCCTGGGCACTGCCCCGGTCGAACGCACCCGCCGGATCGATGCTGGCGATGCGACCGCAGGACCTGCTGACTTTCGCGCGGATGCATCTCGACGGGGGCAGGGGGCCCGACGGAACGGCGGTGCTCACGCCGGAGAGCGCGCTCGCCATGCGGCACCGCGAGGTGGAACTGCTGGATCTCGGCCTGATGGGCGACGCCTGGGGACTCGGCTGGTCGCTCTTCGACTGGCCAGGCGGCGCGGTGGTCGGCCACGACGGCGGCACGCTCGGCCAGTCCGCCTTCCTGCGGGTAGTTCCCGACCGCGACATCGCGGTGGCACTGCTGACCAACGGCGGCAACCCGCTCCCGCTCTACGTCGAACTCGTCGGCCGAGTGCTGCGCGAGCTGGCCGGAGTGGAAATGCCGGCGCTCCCGGTGCCGGACGCCAACGCCCCACGCGTCGAGACGGCAAGGTTCGTGGGCGAGTACTCGTCGTCCGTCAGCGACACCGTGGTCAGCGAGGACGCCGACGGCCGGCTCTGGGTCCAGCGGAACCCGAAGGGGGTGTTTGTCGAGCTCGACGGCGGTCCGTCGGAAAGGATCGAACTGGTCGCGTACGACGGCGACAAGCTGATCCCGGCCGAGCCGCAGCACGGCATGCACATGGTGCACGCGTTCGTCGGTGACGACGGGAACGGGCGGGCGCAGTTCCTTCACACCGGCCGGGCCGATCGGCGGGTGAGCAGGTGAACGCCATCGCTCGAAGAGATCGAAGCCGCCCGCACGCCGGCTGGCGGCTGGAAGCGTGACCAGCTTGCCGCCTGGGGCGTTCCGTGGCACCCGCCGAAGGGCTGGAAGGACAAGCTGACCGAGCTCTGGAAGGCCGCACAGCAGGACGGCGCACCACTGCCCCGCCTGACCCCGGCCGGGCCACGCCCCCGCGACCCAGCAGCGGTTCGGGGTACCAGCGACGAAGTCTCGGCCGAGGAGGTCCGGGGCTCGCCCGGCGGCCGGATCGGTGATCGCCGTGATCACCTTCTTGCCGCGGACGGCGCCGGTGATGCCGAGCTCGCGCATGAGGTGCTCGACGGTGCAGCGGGCCACGGCGTGTTCCTGCCGGTTCAGCTCGCGCCAGATCTTCCGGGCTCCGTAGACACGGTAGTTGGACGTGTAGCCCTCTTGGATCCGCTCCTTGAGTTCCTTGTCGCGCGCAGAACGGGCGGAGGGAGTTTCGAGGCGTTTCTTGTGGGCGTAGTACGTGGAAGGGGCGATCTTGCAGTCGTGCTCGGTGAGGGTTCTGCAGATCGGCTCGACGCCGCCGAAGCGGTCCCGGTGCACGTCGATGAACGCTATGAGCGTGTGTGTGGCCGGTCGAGCTCGGCCGCGAAGAA
Organism: Streptomyces sp. NPDC015032; assembly: GCF_043080425.1. Taxonomy (NCBI): domain Bacteria; kingdom Bacillati; phylum Actinomycetota; class Actinomycetes; order Kitasatosporales; family Streptomycetaceae; genus Streptomyces; species Streptomyces sp. NPDC015032. The sequence continues at coordinate 336,508 of NZ_JBIBVN010000001.1, forward strand.
ACCTGCCGAGGCCTTCAGGATCTCGTTGGCCCGCTTGAGTTCGGCGTTTTCCTTCTTCAACGCCGGGTCTTGCGGCGGCGTACTGCGACGGCGGTGCCGCCACCGGCGACGATCAGCGCGGCGGCTACACCAGTGATCGCCGGGGTGTTGATGCTGATCGACGCCCCCATCGGCGCGGACAACGTCTTCGTCGTCGTCACATCCGACGAAGACGCCGCACCGGCGCGCTTGTCGCAAGTCTGATTCTTCGTCGGCAGTTTGCCGGTAGCCAGGTACCTGTTGACCTCGGCGTCCACGCAGCCGTTGCCGTAGCGGCCGAAGAGGGCGTGCCGGTTTGCGCCCTTGAGGGTGAGCAGCTTGGAGCCGGGCAGTTGCTCGTGCAGGGTCACGCTGCTCTTGTAGGTGGTGCGGGGGTCGCCGGTGGCTGCCACGATCAGTACCGGGGCGTCGCGGCGGACCTGGGTGGGTTCCTCGCGGGGGCGGTCCCAGAAGGCGCAGGGGCCGATGTTGTTGGTCATGGGGCCGAACACCGGGTGCGCGGCCCGGCTGCGTTCGATGTCGCGCCAGTAGACCTCGGGGTCGCGCGGGGCGGCCACGTCCCCGCAGAGGACCGCGGCCTGGACTCCCGACGGTTCGGCCGCGCCGTGCAGTAGGTACCGGAGTGTCGCGGCGAACTCCGGCGAGAGCGGCGTCGGCGCCGTGCCCCGTGCGGCCCTGCTCAGCACGGCCAGCTGCTCGGCGAGGAACGCCCGGGTCGGGTCGGTGTCGTCCCCGATGCTGGAGTAGAGGAGGACCGGCACCTGGGTGTCGTCGATCCGGAAGGTGTCCGGGCCGGTGCCGACGGTCAGCGGGCCGCTGGCGGACGCGTTGAGGACGCGGTCGACGGTGGTGAGCACTTGGGCGCGGGTGCGGCCGAGGCCGTATTCGGCGTCGCGGTCCGCCGCCCACGCGGCCCAGGCGGACAGTGCCTTCTCGCTCGCGCGCTCGGTGCCCTTCGTCAGGCGGGGGCCGTAGTCGGCGGGGGCGACCGCGCCGTCGAGCACGAAGCGGTCGTAGCGGCCGGGGAACATCTGGGTGTAGACCGTGCCCAGGTAGGTGCCGTACGAGTAGCCGAGGTAGGAGATCTTCCGCTCGCCGAGCGCGCCGCGGATGACGTCCATGTCACGGGCCGTGTTGCGGGTGCTGATGTACGGCAGCACTGAGGCGTCGTGGGTGCGGCACTTCTTGGCAAGGCTCTTCTGCAGGGCGACCTGGCGGTCGAAGCCTGCCCGGCTGGTGCCGGCCGAGAACCAGGACGTACCGACGGGCCAGCCGCAGTCCAGTGGGGTGCTGCGGCCGACGAAGCGTGGGTCGAAGCCGACGATGTCGTAGCGCGCGCCGACGTCCTTCATCGCCTTGCGGACGTCCGGCGGCGACTGGACCGAAGGTCCGCCCGGCCCGCCGTTGTTCAGCAGGATCGAGCCGATGCGGTGGTGGGTGTCAGTGGCCTTGAGCCGGGATATCGCGACGGTGATCGTGCGCCCCGCAGGGCGGGCGTAGTCGAGCGGCACGGTGACGTCCGCGCACTGCACACCGGCCTTGTCCAGATCGCGGCCCGCCGTGTCGACGGGGCCCGTGACGCAGCTGCCCCAGCCGAGGTGTTGCCGGTAGTACTGGTCGAGCCCGGCTCCGGTGCCGTTCTTGGCGGGGGCCTCAGAAGCTGAGGCCAGGGCGGGGGAAGTGATGAAGCAGGCGGCAAGGGCGAGGCTCGCGGCGGAGGCGCGCCGCGCGGTGGGGCTGAGGATGGTCACGGGTTTCCTTGGGTTGGTGGGTCGGTGGCGCGGAACGCGGTGTCCAGGACGGCGCGGAAGCCGGCTTCGGCTCGGTACCAGGGACCTCGTGCTGTGGCCTTAGAAGTCCGATGAAGATCTTGTTTTGACTGCCTGACTCAACCGCTTCGCCCCTGAATATCGATCGGGGCAAACCTGCCTGGGCCGGGCGCGATTTCAAGATTTCCAGTGGGCTTCCAGGGTGTTTCTGACGGCTCTTGAAACATCTGGTGGCTGTCACGGGTGCGCACGCTCAACCATGCGAGGCCACGCCGGACAGATGAGGTGCTCACGGGTCACCTGAGCCGTTCGGTCAGTCCGCCATCACGACCCGGTCGGTTTCCGGGGCAGGTGCGTTCGCACGGTGCTGGCCGCCCTTGGTGGGCCGTGGGCGGACCGGCCACCAGATGCTCCGTCCGAGGAGTGCGGCAAGGGCGGGGACCAGCACCAGCGAGAGGACGAGCGCGGAGAGCAGGATGCCGAGCGTCATCGCGAAGGCGATCTGCTCGTTTCCCGGGGTCGTGGCGAGGGTGGCGAAGGAGCCGGCAAGGACCAGCCCGGCCGTCGCGATGGCCGGTGTCGTGTGCTGCAGCGCGCGGGCCACGGCGGCGCGGGCCGGGCCCGGCCGCTGCATCTCCTCCCGGATCCGGTCGCTGATCAGGATGTTGTAGTCGGTGCCCAGGGCCACGACGAACAGAAACAGCACGAGCGGGAGGGAGAAGTTGACGCCCGGATTGCCGAGGCCGTGCTGGAAGAGCAGGGTGGCGGCGCCGAGGGTGGCGGCGAAGCCGAGCCCGACGGAGAGCATCAGGACCACCGGTGCGAGCAGGCTGCGCAGGAGGAGCAGGAGGATGAGCGCGATGAGCGCGGCCGCGACCGGGAAAACGATCTTCAGGTCGTGATCGACGGCGGTGGAGATGTCGGCGTAGATCGCCGCCGTTCCGCCCACGTGTGCCGTCGTTCCGGCGGGTGTGTGCCGGGCGACCACTGCCCGCACGGGTCCGGAGGCCAGGTCGCGGGCCTGCTGGCTCTGCGGGTCCGCGGTCGGGTAGAGGTCGATCCGGGCGGCGCGGTGGTCCTTGTTCAGGACGGTCCGTGCGACCTGGCCCACGCCCTTGACCTGGGTGAGAGCACGGGAGAGGCCGTCGAGCCGGCCTGCGGTGAGGGTGCCGCCGTCAGTGGCGGTGACGAAGACGCTCGTCGGGTCCGACACTCCGGCCGGAAGCGCACGGGATATCTCGGTCGCGGTGGCCGCCGCAGCGGTCTTGGCAGCGGCGTTGCCCTGGCCGTAGTCCATGCGGATCCCCATCAGCCCGGCGGCCAGCGCGGCAAGCAGGGCGACGGAGGCGAACGTCATCGTCATCGGCCGTCGTGCGACCCTCGCCCCGAAGCGGGCGGCACGGCCCTCGCCGGGCTCGTGTCCAAGGGCCTTGGAGGGCCAGAACATCTTGCGCCCGGCGGCCGCGAGCAGCGCCGGCAGCAGGGTGAGGCTGCCGAGCAGCATCACCAGGACCGCGACGGCGATCGCGGGGCCCAGCGAGCGGAACTGGCCGAAGGTCGCCACGCCCAGCGTGGCGAACGCGGCCACGATGGTCAGCGCCGCCGAGGTGATCGCGGTGCCCACCCGTCCCGAGACCTGCCCGGCCGCCTCGCGGGCGGACTGCTCCGGCCGGGCGCGCAGTTGCTCGCGGAAGCGGAACAGCAGGAACAGCAGGTAGTCGATGCCGATGCCGAGCAGGACCACGCTGATCAGATCAGGGGTGCCCGCGTCGAGCTTGCGCCCGGTGAGTATCGCGGCACCCGCGACGGCTCCCCCCGCCACGCCGATGATCATGGCGACCGCGACCAGCGGCAGCAGGGCCGCCAGCACGCTGCGGAACACCAGCACGTTGATCAGCAGGATGAGCCCCATGAGGAGACCGCCCCCGACCTTCGCGGCGGTCTCGTGGGAATCGGTGGTATCGACGGTGTCGGCGAGACTTCCGGTGAAGCCGGTGCGCATCCCCGCCTCGGAGAACTGCGTCCGGGCGGCGTCCCGGAAGGCCCGGTAGACGCCCTGGACCCCCTTGTCCGTACGGTTCCCGATCAGCTCGACGGAGAGCAGTTCGAAACTCCGGTCGGGTGCCACCATCGCCGGGGCGATCCGGGGCGTCTGGGAGCGGTCCGGGACCAGGAATTTCGGCCTGTCGTCCTCCCTGGGCATCATCACCCGGCGCTGCGCCAGCTTCGCCGCCTCGGCCTCGACCCGCTTCTGGTCGGCGGCGCCGAGAGCCTTGCCGTCGGACCGGGCGACCAGCATCGTCACGGTGGTGGCGTCGGGGTTCACCCCGAACTGCTCCTCGGCGATCTCCAGGGCGGCGGCCGAGTCGTAGCTCTTGGGCAGGAAATCCCCGGTCTGGTTCTGGGTGACGCGGCCGATCAGTGTCGGGGCCAGGGCGCTCAGCACGACACCCAGCACCGCCCAGAGGGCGATGACCTTCCACGGGTGTCTGGTGGAATATCCGGTCAGGGCGCGGATCACGAGGTCCTCCGGCGGACGGACTTGAATGCGGACGGCTGCCGGGGGCCCCCGGCCGGTCTCCAGACCATCACCCCGAGAGGCCGGAAAGCGTCGTGGCAGCGGATGATCCGGACCGGGGCCCTGGGTCCTGCCCCGGCCAGAGACCAGGACCCAGGTCCTGGTCCCCATCCTGGTCGCGGGCCGCGAGCTGCCGCCGACGGTGCTGCCACTGCGGCTGCTGTGAAACTCTGTACCGGAGGCCGTAAGGCCGGACACAGGGAGAACAGACATGCGCAGGCGCCGACACATCGGGCCCGGCGATGCCCGGGAGCCGCTGCGCATCGACAGCGCCGGGCCGCCGTGGTCCCGCAACGACGCACTCGTGACCGGCGGGGCCTGCGCGATGAACCTGCTCAGCTACGTGTTCTTCGACGACCCCGACGGCCGATACGCCGTGAGCGTGGCCGGGTTCCTCCTCGTCGCCCTGGCGGCCCTGCCGCTGCTCGTCCGGCGCAGCCACCCGGTGGTGGCGCTCGCTGCCGTACTGGCACTCGATACGACAGCCACCCTGACCGCGCCGCTGCCCAGACACTTCGGTGCCGTCCTGCTGGTCGCCCTGTACTCAGTCGCCAGGGCCTGCACCGGCCGGGTGACAGCGGTCGCGGCCGTCGCGACGGTGTCGCTGACGTTGCTGAGCCAGAGCCACGGCCGGATTCCGCCCTGGCAGGACGCCGCTGTCACGCCCCTCTCCGCCCTGATCGTCGTCGGCACCGCCATGGCGGTCAACCGCTGGCAGCGGGAGGTGGCGGCGAACCGCAGACTTCTCGCCGACCGTGCGGTGGCCGACGAACGCCGCCGCATCGCACGGGAGCTGCACGACATCGTGGCCCACCACATCACCACCATGCAGCTGATGGCCGGCGGAGCCCGGGCCAACCTCGCCGAACCGGAGGTGGTCCGGGATGCCCTGGTCACCCTGGAATCCTCCGGGCGGCTCGCCCTGCGCGAGATGCGCCAGCTCCTCGATGTGCTGCGGGCCGGTGACGAACCGGAGTCCGCGCCGTCGCAGCCCCAGCCGGGCGTCGACGACCTCGACCGTCTGGTGGCCGAGTCCCGCCTTGCCGGACTGCCGACCGAGTTCAGCGTCCACGGGCCGCAGCGCCCGCTGCCGCCGACCGTCGGCCTCACGGTGTTCAGGATCACCCAGGAAGCCCTCACCAACGCCCGCAAGTACGCGGGGCCCGCCCGCGCGTCCGTAAGGCTGACGTATCGCCAGGATCGGGTCACGGTCGAAGTGCGGGACGACGGTGGGAGCACACCGCCGCAGGAGGGGGCGTCGTCGGTGGGCTCGGGCGGTTACGGCCTGATCGGCATGCGCGAGCGCGTCGCCCTGCACGGCGGCAACCTCGCCGTCGGCCCGCAGGCCGACGGCGGATTCGCAGTGGTGGCCGACCTGCCGCTGACCACGGACGAGGCGGCCGAAGCAGCCGTCCAGCACGAGGGGGCTCACCGATGATCGGGACCCGGCCGAACACACCGAGGATCAGAGTGCTGATCGCGGACGACCAGCCGCTGGTCCGGCGCGGCCTGTCGCTGATCCTCTCCCCCGACCCGTCCTTCGAGGTCGTGGGAGAGGCCGAGGACGGCGCGCAGGCTGTCGCCCTTGCCCGCCGACTGCGCCCCGACGTCGTGGTGATGGACATCCGGATGCCCGTCCTCGATGGTGTCGGCGCGACCGGGGAACTCGCCGCCACCGTGCCCGGCTGCCGGGTCCTGGCCCTCAGCACCTTCGACATGGACGAGTACGTCGTGGGTGCCCTGCGCGCCGGAGCCTGCGGGTTCCTGCCCAAGGACAGCTCGCCGGAGGACCTGAGCGCGGCGATCCGCACCGTCCACGCAGGCGAGGCCGTCGTCGCGCCCCGTCTGCTCACCCGGCTGATCTCCACCTACGTACGGGCCCCTCACGGCGCGTCGCAGCCACTCCCCACCGACCTGGGCGAACTCACAACCCGGGAGGTCGAGGTGTGGCGTCTGATGGCCACCGGTCTCGGCAACGCCGAGATCGCCCACACCCTGCACATCAGCGTCTCCACGGTCAAGAACTACATCACCAGCATCTTCGACAAGCTCGACGTCCGTGACCGCGCCCAGGCGGTCATCGCGGCCTACGAATCGGGGCTGGTCACCGCCCGCGCGGCAACCGGCAACCCGCGCGACGACGCAAACACCGCATAGCCGGGCCGACCGGTGCGCTCACTGCTTGCCCAGGGTGGTGCCGAGGAGGGCCGGGTCATCGGCAGGGCCTACCGGAACTCCCGTGCGGCCCGCCGCGAAACCGGGTAACTCCCCGATTTCCCATGGCCGGGCCCGCCCCGGCGGACGGCCGACAACTCCGGCGCGGCGGAGGTCTCGTGGGCTGCCGCCTGGCGCCCGATCGCCCTCGGAGTGCCCGGCGCCGACGCGGGAATCCGCGGCGATGACGCTGCGGGCGCGTGACGAGCAGGGGCCGCCGATCCCGTGCCGCGCCGAGTGATTGTGCGGACGCGGTGACGGCAGCGCCCGCTTCCAAGACGCAGCGACCGCGCCGGCCGGCGACGCGAGCCCGTCGGCCGGCCCCGGTCCGGGACCTCTTGAGTCCATCCGGATGCCGTCCACCGCGTGGGTGTGCCGGGTGTACGGGCCGAGGTGCGCGAGGCCGGCCGGATAGGGCGCGGCGCGCCCGGGATCGCCGATTGCGGATTCCTCAGGGAAGCCGCAGCACCAGCCCATCGACGACGCGCTGACGGCTGTGCACCGGGAAGCGACGCGCGGCAGATGAACGGCCCGGGCGAAGAGTGGCGCGCAGGACCCGGGCTCCGACCAGCGGGGTCAGAGCGCCGCGTGCTCGGCGGCGTACTCGGCGGCGGCGCCCGGTCCCGGGGGGTAGCCCTACCTGGAGCCCGCCGGGTAGCGGGATCGGCCCGGGCGGTCGCATCCGGAAATACTGGTTCCGGCACATACCGCTGTTTCGCATTGTTTGCAGAGGAGTTGGCTCGTGCGCGAGCAGGCATGGCAGAAGGTTCGTTCTTCCGGGCAGCGGCGGGGCCGCCGGCGCGCAGCCGCGGCCGCAATGGTCGTGGGCGTCATGACGATGGGTGTACTGACATCGCCCGCGGCGTCCGCCGCCCCCGGGCCGGACACCGTCCAGCAGGGCCTGAACGCACTGCTGCGCTCCGATGGTCTGCCCGCCGCGCTGGCGAGCGTCACGGACCGTGCGGGGCATACCGGTACCTACACCGCAGGAGTCGGCGATCTGGCCACCGGCTCGAAGGTGCCCAGGGACGGGCAGGTGCGGATCGGCAGCAACACCAAGACGTTCACCGCGGTGGTCGTGCTGCAACTGGTCGGCGAAGGGAAGATCCGCCTCGACGAACCGGTCGACACCTATCTGCCGGGGCTGGTGCACGGGGAGGGCATCGACGGACGCCGCATCACCGTCCGTCAGCTCCTCCAGCACACCAGCGGACTCCCCAACTACAGCAACTACCTCGGCGACGACGTCCGGTACTTCGCCCCCCGCGAGCTTCTCGGCATCGCTCTCCAGCACAAGGCCGACTTCGACCCCGGGAAGGGCTGGAAGTACAGCAACACGAACTACGTGCTGGCCGGGCTGATCGTCGAGAAGGTCACCCGCCACACTCTCGCCAGTGAGATGGACCGGCGCATCATCAAGCGCATCGGTCTGCACCACACCTACTTCCCCGCACCGGGCGACGCCACCATCCGTGAGGCCCATCCCAAGGGCTACTACCGGGTTTCGGCCGACGAGCCGTTGGTCGATGTCACGGAGATCGACCCCTCCTGGGGGTGGGCCGCAGGTCAGTTGGTCTCCACCGACTCCGATCTCAACCGGTTCTTCACCGCGCTCCTGTCCGGCGACCTCCTCCAGGAAGCCCAGCTCACCCAGATGCGCACCGGCACCAAACCCGCCGACGCCACTTTCGGCCCCGGCGCACGCTACGGGCTGGGGCTCGTGAGCAAACCACTGCCGTGCGGCGGCCTCTACTGGGGCCATGGCGGCAGCTTCCCGGGATACGAGACCAGGGGAGGCGCCACCGACGACGGCCGCGCCGCCAACGTCGCAGTGACCATGCAGTTGTCCGACGAGGCGGCCAGGAAGCGTGTCGACCATGTCGTGAACAGGGCCCTGTGCCGCTGAGCCACGCCTGACAGCGGTCCGCCCGCACCGACCGGGGGGCGCTCCCCGGCATCTCGTAATGCCCGCCATGCGCGCACCGGCGGCGGCCGGTGCGCGGGCCGGTGCGCGTGCGCGCCAACGGCCGGTCGCAGGGGCGCCCCGTCGTACGCGCGCGTCATCCCCTCCCTGCCCGGGTGAGGGCGTCCGCGGGCCCCGGCAGCAAGTGCGGCAACGAGACCGGGCGGTTCAGGCCCTTGGGCGAGCGGTGTTCGACCGACGGCATGGCGTCGCGGTGGGCGGCGCCGTAGGAGCGGAGCTCGTCCGTGACGATCACCCGGGGCACCGACCGGGTCGTGGTTCATCAGCGTTCGGGACGAGGACCTCGATGGTGCGGACGTTCCTCGCGAAATAGCCAGCGTCACTGTAGGCCCTGGCCAGGGTGTTGGGCGTGAGCTTCGCGTAATGGGTGGTTGCTTCTGGTGTCTGGTGACCGAGCCATTCCTGCAGCTCGAAGAGCGTCATCGGCTCCTTGGCGTTGTAGAGCTGACTGGCGATGGTGGACCGGGCCCGGTGGCTGGTGATGTTGCCGCGGATGTCTGCGGTGGGGACGCTGCCAGCCAGACGTGATCCGGACTGCCGCCGACGCCCTCTCAGTCGGCCAGCGCGGCAGTGACGATCGCCTGGATGTGCTGGAAGTCGGAGCCGGTCCCCGTCGGGTTCAGGGAGTACACCACGCGGTGACTGAGGCTTTTGGTGGCGAAGAACCCGTTGTCCCAGCCGGGGCGGGAACCCGTCTTGCCCCATGCGTACGCGCCGCCCGGCAGCTTGTAGCGCATCATCCCTCCGACGCTGAAGCAGGCATCCGTGCCGAAGCAGTTCTTGTTGTTTTCGGCGCTGTCCGCCTTGGGTACGTCGAACGCCAGCTTCTGCTGGGCGGGCGGGAGCAGACGGCCCCGGAACAGTGCCGTGATGAAGCGGTCCAGGTCGGCGGCGGTGGAGATCATGCCGCCCTCGGCCCACGGGTAGGGGCTCTGCTCGGACACGTCCTGCCCGTCCACAAAGACCTGCGCGTGGGGCGAGGGGATCCTCGGGTCGTCGGCGGCGGGCAGGCTCGTGTGGTTCAGGTGCAGCGGCTGAAGGATCCGGCGCTCCAGTTCGTGGGCGAAGGAGTGACCCGTGACCTTCTCGACGATCAGGCCGAGAACAAGGGAGTTGAGCCCGTTGTACTGCTGCTCGTCGCCGGGAGGGGGCGGCGTGCCAGGAGCTGCGGCGAACGAGTCACGCAGGGCGTCCTGGGGCGTCACGCTCATGAGCCACCATCCCGGCCCGTCGGCCGGGCCGGGAGTCGCGGCGGGTTTGGGCAGGCCGCTCGTATGATCCAGGAGTTGGCGCACGGTGACGCGGTCGTAGGCGGCGGGCATCAACCCGGGGACATACCGTCGCGCCGGTGCTTCCACGTCGATCCGGTGCTCGGCGACGAGTTGGAGCACCACCGTGTTGGTGAACACTTTGGTGACACTGCCGATCCGGAAATGCGCGTCAGCGGTGACCGGACCGGCAGTGGCCCCCACGCCGTCCCGTCTGATCAGCGCGCCCGCCACGACGTCGTCGGGCAGCTCGTCGAGGATGTCCTGGACCGTGGGTTTCGCAGAAGCCGGGGCGCTGGACGCGGCACTGTCGGCGGTCGCGGGCAGCGCGGTGCCGGCGGTGAGAGCAGTGGCCAGGGCGAGGGCGGTGACGGCAAGGCGGCTACGCATCGGGGTTCCTCCAGAGCGGTGTCGATGGACTTGGTGACAAGCTCAACTCTGGTGTGTGCAGCCGCCGTTACCCATCGGGATTACCCTGACCGGGCCCTGAACCGGCCCTGAGCCGCCCCTGAGAGACGCTTCCTGGTGCTGTCGCCACTGCTGAGCAGGGGCACTCGCCAGATCGATCCCCTTCGCGGTGAGCGCCAGGGCCTGATCGGCACCTGACGATCAGGACCGTGGAACTCGTCCCTGCTCAGGAGGCCACCCAGACCTGTTCACCTCAGTTCCTCAGGGCCTTGACCAGCGCCTCATCGGCCGCCGATACGCACGGCGGGCCCGCGCCCGCCCCGGCACAACGAAACGGGGCCCGGTCGAAACGACCGGACCCCCCTCGTATTCCCCCTCCGTCAGCGCTTCCCAATCCCCCCGGATCCCTCCCCGGAAGCGCCCGACGGGAGATATGACTCGGTGGAGTGCCGAACGGTTGCACTCCTTGGCGATCTCTTTACCCTGACGGCAAAATGCCCTGTCAGCAGGCGTGTTCGGCGTAGCGGGCGGCGACCTCCGCGAGGACTTCCGCGCCGTCCCGGGCCCAGAGGTCCTCGTTGAAGATCTCCACCTCGATGGGGCCGTCGAAGCCGGTGCCCTCGACCATGGTGCGGAACGCGCGGAAGTCCACGGCGCCGTCGCCCAGTTGGCCCCGGCCGACCAGGACTCCCGCCGGGAGCGGGGTGATCCAGTCGGCCAGTTGGAAGGAGTGGATGCGGCCGCTCGCGCCCGCCCTGGCGATCTGTGCGGGGGCCTGGTCGTCCCACCAGATGTGGTAGGTGTCGACGACCACTCCGACCTGGTCGGCGGGGAACCGTTCCGCGATGTCCAGGGCCTGGGAGAGCGTGGAGACGACGCAGCGGTCCGAGGCGAACATCGGGTGCAACGGTTCGATCGCGAGGCGTACTCCGCGTTCGGCCGCGTACGGCGCCAGTTGCCCCAGGGCGTCCGCGATGCGTTCGCGGGCGCCGTGCAGGTCCTTGCTGCCCGCCGGGAGGCCGCCGGAGACCAGGACCAGGGTGTCGGTGGACAGGGCCGCCGCCTCGTCGAGCGCGGCGCGGTTGTCGTCCAGGGCGCGGGCCCGTTCCGCCGGGTCCAGGGCGGTGAAGAAGCCGCCCCGGCAGAGGCTGGTGACACAGATGCCGGAGTCGGCGAGGAGCCGGGCGGCGCTCTCGATGCCGTACGACTGGACGGGGGCCCGCCACAGGCCGACCTTGTCGATGCCCGCCTTGACGCAGCCCTCGGCCAGCTCGGGCAGCGACCACTGCTTGATGGTCTCCTGGTTGATGGAGAGGCGACCGTCGCTCATCGGCTGCCTCCGTTGACCGCGAGCAGGGCGCGCATCCGGGACCCGGCCAGCTCCGGGTCGGGGAACAGGCCCAGCCGGTCGGCGAGTTCGTACGCCTTCGCCAGGTGCGGCAGCGAGCGGGCGGACTGGAGGCCGCCGACCATGGTGAAGTGGTCCTGGTGGCCGGCCAGCCAGGCGAGGAACACGACGCCCGTCTTGTAGAAACGGGTGGGGGTCCGGAAGAGGTGCCGGGACAGCTCGACCGTCGGGTCGAGGAGGTCGCGGAAGCCCTGGGTGTCGCCCGTGTCGAGGACCCGCACCGCGTGCGCGGCCAGCGGGCCCAGCGGGTCGAAGATGCCGAGCAGGGCGTGGCTGAAGCCGCGGTCGTCGCCCGCGATCAGCTCGGGGTAGTTGAAGTCGTCGCCGGTGTAGCAGCGGACCCCGCCGGGCAGGCGGCGGCGTACCTCGATCTCGCGCTCGGCGTCCAGGAGCGAGATCTTGATGCCGTCGACCTTGTCCGGGTGTTCGGTGATGACCTTCAGGAAGGTGTCGGTGGCGGCGTCGAGGTCCGAGGAGCCCCAGTAGCCCTCCAGAGCGGGGTCGAACATCGGGCCCAGCCAGTGCAGGACGACCGGTTCGGAGGCCTGGCGCAGCAGGTGGGCGTACGTCTCCAGGTAGTCCTCCGGCCCCTGTGCCGCCGCGGCGAGCGCGCGGGAGGCCATCAGGATGGCCTGGGCGCCGCTCTCCTCGACGAGGGCGAGCTGCTCCTCGTACGCCGCCCGCACCTGCGCGAGCGTGGCGGGCCCGGCGGGCAGCTGGTCGGTGCCGACGCCGCACGCGATCCGGCCGCCGACCGCCTTGGCCTCGGCGGCGGAGCGGCGGATCAGTTCGGCCGCGCCGGCCCAGTCCAGGCCCATGCCGCGCTGGGCGGTGTCCATGGCCTCGGCGACGCCGAGTCCGTGCGACCAGAGGTGACGGCGGAAGGCGAGGGTGGCGTCCCAGTCGACGGCCACGGGGTCGTCGGGGCTGATGTCGGCGTACGGGTCGGCGACGACGTGGGCGGCCGAGAAGACCGTACGGGAGGCGAGCGGTGTGCCGCCGGGGGCGAGGCCGAGCGGGGTGGTCCGGGGTTCGTACGGCCCCTGCGGGAGGTGGATGGTCATGGGATCAGCTCCGTTGTGCCGTACGCGAGGCGGCTCGTCACAGTGTCAGCTCCGGTACGTCGAAGCGGCGTCCCTCGGCGGAGGACTTCAGGCCCAGTTCGGCGAGCTGGACACCGCGGGCACCGGCCATCAGGTCCCAGGTGTACGGCTCGTCGAGCACGATGTGGCGCAGGAAGAGCTCCCACTGGGCCTTGAAGCCGTTGTCGAAGACGGCGTTGTCGGGGACTTCCTGCCACTGGTCGCGGAACGGCTCGGTGACCGGGAGGTCGGGGTTCCAGACCGGCTTGGGGGTGGCCGAGCGGTGCTGGACGCGGCAGTTGCGCAGACCGGCGACGGCGGAGCCGTGCGTGCCGTCGACCTGGAACTCGACGAGCTCGTCGCGGTTGACCCGGACCGCCCAGGAGGAGTTGATCTGCGCGACGGCACCGCTCTCCAGCTGGAAGGTGCCGTACGCGGCGTCGTCGGCGGTGGCGGCGTACGGCTTCCCCTGCTCGTCCCAGCGCTGCGGGATGTGCGTCTGGACGTGCGCCTGGACGGTGGAGACCCGGCCGAACAGCTCGTGGAGCACGTACTCCCAGTGCGGGAACATGTCGACGACGATGCCGCCGCCGTCCTCGGCGCGGTAGTTCCAGGACGGGCGCTGGGCCTCCTGCCAGTCCCCCTCGAAGACCCAGTAGCCGAACTCTCCGCGCACGGAGAGGATCTCGCCGAAGAAGCCGCCGTCGATGAGGCGCTTCAGCTTCAGCAGACCCGGCAGGAAGATCTTGTCCTGGACGACGCCGTGCTTGATCCCGGCGTCGCGGGCCAGACGGGCCAGCTCCAGGGCGCCCTCGACGTCCGTGGCGGTGGGCTTCTCGGTGTAGATGTGCTTGCCCGCGGCGATCGCCTTCTTGATCGCCTCGACACGGGCCGAGGTGACCTGGGCGTCGAAGTAGATGTCGATGGTGTCGTCGGCGAGGACCGCGTCGAGGTCGGTCGACCACTCGGTCAGGGCGTGCCGCGCGGCGAGCTCCTCCAGGGCGTGGGCGCGGCGGCCGACCAGGACCGGCTCGGGCCACAGCACGTCGCCGTCGCCGAGATCGAGGCCGCCCTGCTCGCGGATCGCGAGGATCGAGCGCACCAGGTGCTGCCGGTATCCCATGCGACCCGTGACGCCGTTCATGGCGATGCGCACTGTCCTGCGTGTCACGAAGTTCCCTCCATACAGCCGTAGCAAGCGCTTTCTATCTCGTATGACGCTAGCCTGCCGACAGCGGCCCGGACAAGAGGGGTCGGTCCAAAACCCTCGGAGGAAGCGATGACAGTCACCCTGGCGGATGTGGCGGCTCGCGCCCGGGTGTCCGCGGCCACCGTCTCCCGCGTGCTGAACGGCAACTACCCGGTGGCCGCGTCCACCCGGGAGCGGGTGCTGCGTGCGGTGGACGACCTCGACTACGTGCTGAACGGGCCGGCCAGCTCGCTCGCCGCCGCCACCTCCGACCTGGTCGGCATCCTGGTCAACGACATCGCCGACCCGTTCTTCGGGATCATGGCGGGCGCGGCGCAGACCGAGATCGGCGGTCCGGGTGACGGCTCCGGGCGGGCCGGCGGCGAGAAGCTCGCCGTCATCTGCAACACCGGCGGCTCCCCCGAGCGCGAGCTGACCTACCTCACTTTGCTCCAGCGCCAGCGTGCCGCCGCCGTCGTCCTCACCGGCGGCGCGGTGGAGGACCCGGCGCACCAGGCGGCGATCTCCGCCAAGCTGGCGAAACTCGCGGACGCGGGCACCCGGGTGGTGCTGTGCGGGCGGCCCCCGCTGCCGGGCAGCGAGGCGGTGGTGGCCGCGCTCGCCTTCGACAACCGGGGCGGCGGGCGTCGCCTCACCGAGCATCTGCTCTCGCTCGGCCACCGGCGGATCGGCTACGTCGCGGGTCCGTTGGAGCGGACGACGACCCGCCACCGGCTCGAAGGCCACCGGGACGCGCTGAGGGCGGCGGGGCTCATCGGCGACGGGAGGGGGGCGAAGGGACGCGCGGCGGGCGCGTACGACGAGGAGCGTCTCACCGTCCACGGCCCCTACGACCGCCGCTCCGGCTACGACGCCACCCTCGAACTCCTGCGCCGTGAACCGGAGGTGACGGCGATCGTCGCCGCCAACGACACCGTGGCCCTGGGGGCGAGCGCGGCGGTCCGGGACCGTGGTCTGCGCATCCCCGAGGACGTCTCGGTGGCGGGCTTCGACGATCTGCCGTTCTCGGTGGACGCGGTCCCGGCGCTCACGACCGTACGGCTGCCGCTCTTCGAGGCGGGCGCGCGGGCCGGGCGGCTGGCGATGGGCAAGGAGTCCCCGCCGCCGGGAGGCATCGCGACGATCGCGGCCGAGCTGATGATCCGGGGGTCGACGGCGCCGCCGCGGGCGCAGTAGGCCCGCGGGGCGCCCGGGTGCGGTGCGCCCCACTCACGGCTGTGGCCGCTTCGGGCCGCCCGGGTGCGGTGCGGCCCGCGGCCGCCGCGGCGCTGCGGGTGGTGTCCTGCGCTCCGGCCGACGCGGTCCGGCCGGAGCCGGGCGAGCGGCTGGGACCGCGGCAGCGGGCGGACGCGCTGAGGCTGCTGGGTAACCTGGAGCAGCTGCTCCGGGAGCCCTGCCGACCCCGGCCCGACCAGCGGCGGCCGGTGGATCCGATGGAAGGAACACGCACGTGAAGCTCGCTTTCTCGACCCTCGGGGTGCCGGGCATGCCGATCGCCGACGTCGTCCGGCTCGCCGCCGGGCACGGCTATCAGGGGGTGGAGCTGCGCGCCCACCCCGAGGAGCCGGTGCACCCGGGCCTTTCGGCGCCCGAACGGGCCCGTGTCGTGGAGGAGTTCGAGAACGGTGGCGTCGAGATCCTGACCGTCGCCGGGTACGTCCGGGCCGCCGCCGAGGGCGACGACGAGCCCGTGCTGGCCGAGCTCGCCGGGCTGGTGGAACTGGCCCACGACCTGGGCGCGCGGAACGTCCGGGTGTTCCCGGGCGGCGGCGGCCAGGACCCCGCCGCGGCCGACGCGGCCGCCGCCCGCCGACTGGCCGCCGCCGCCCCGCACGCCGCCGACAAGGGCGTACGCATCCTGCTGGAAACCCATGACTCGCACCGGGCCGGGGTCGACGTGGCCCGGGTCGTCGGCGCGGTCGGGCACGGGTCGGTCGGTGCGCTGTGGGACATCATGCACACCTGGCTGGCGGGCGAGGACCCGGCCGCGAGCCATGCGGTGCTGGCCCCGCATCTGGGCTACGTACAGGTGAAGGACATCGCGTCGGCGGAGGAGACCGAGCCGTTGGCGCTGGGGGCCGGGGTGCTCCCGCTGAGGGCCTGTCTGGACACCCTGGACGCGGACAGCTGGGTCTGCTGGGAGTACGAGAAGCGGTGGCACCCGGGCGCGGCGGAAGTGCCGGGGCTGCTGGCCGCCGGGCGGGAGCACCTGCTGCGGGCGGGACGGTAGCCGCTGCCCGACCCGGCGGCGTACCCGCTCGCGGGTGACCGCCGTGACGCCCCGCGAGCGGGCGGATCTCACCCCTGGTCACGCATCTCGGCCAGGCGGACCGCCCGGGTCTGCTGCAGCCAGAGCAGGTCTGCCAGAACCGGGTTGTTCTTCGCCTTCTGCTCGTCCTCCGCATCTCCCTTCCGGCGGGCTGCCTCGTCCCTGCGAGGAGTGGGCTCGGTGGGCGTTATGTTGCTCAAGATCGCTCCTCGCGTGGTGGGCTGGTGCAGGTGTGGCAGGGACAGGCACAGCGGAGGCGCTCGACAACCACGTCGCGGACCCTCACGGTGACCGGCCCTGGGCATTCCGCATGAATCCCTACGCGGCACGCGGGCGCGAGGGCTCTACGGACCGGCGCGGTCACCGCTGCTCAGACGCCAGGCGAAGGCCCCGCTGCTCCCGGCACGGCGCGCACGCGTACCGGGGAGTCGCGGTGCCCGACCCCTCGCTGATGACATCGATCGGGACGGCGGTACCGGACGGACCCTTGTGCCAGTCGCACCAGCCGGTCGTGCCGGTGCACCGCTTGCACCAGCACGCCGGGAACACGTGGCAGAGGGGGATGAAATCGGCCGGGGCGACCTCGGTCTTGGGCTTCACGACGCGCGTCGTGAAACCGTGCCGGTTGACCTCGTACACCTTGATCGTCATCGACATGCCGGCCACCGGAGCGGGCATCCGCACGAGACGGCCGGCCAGACACGTTCCAAGCCCTTCAGGACTGCTGCCTCGGCCGACGCAAGCCGCCGAGCCACGGCAGCGCAGTGCCAG
Organism: Streptomyces sp. NPDC015032; assembly: GCF_043080425.1. Taxonomy (NCBI): domain Bacteria; kingdom Bacillati; phylum Actinomycetota; class Actinomycetes; order Kitasatosporales; family Streptomycetaceae; genus Streptomyces; species Streptomyces sp. NPDC015032. The sequence goes on from NZ_JBIBVN010000001.1 coordinate 353,508, forward strand.
CAGTCTGCGCTGCTGAGCCGGGCGACACTCACTCGCCCGGCCACGAGCCCAAGTGCGGTCATGGCCCCTCCTCTACCTGTGTGGTGTGGACAGGTAGAGCGTGGCCCCAGGGAAGGGAGGTAACTGCTACAAGGTGTAGCAGTTCTCAGACGGCACCGATCCAATGTGCGAAGTGCGACAGGGACTCGGCATCGGCGCGGTGGAACCGCCTGAGGCTGCTGGTGACTTCGCGCGCCCACGGGTGTTCGCGGGTGTGCTGAGGGGCGGCCGCGCGGGCGGCCTTCAGACTCTCGAACGCGTCACCCGGGAGGTTGGCCCACTCCTGCGCGCGGGCCAGTTCAATGTAGAAACCGCTCCGGCGCTCGGCCGGGAGACTGGCGGGCGGCATCCACTCGGTGGCCACGCGCAACGCACGATCGACGTGGTTCGACCCGAGGCTGACGGCGACGGACATCTCGTGGATGCGGACCGAGTCCGGGCCGAAGGTAGTGCCCAGGTAGACGCCCTCGCGCGCGACTTGGTCACCGAGCTGCCGGGCATGCGTCAGGTGGGTGTCGGCTCCGTTCGCATCTCCACCCCGTCCGGCGATCACGGCTGCCCGCATGTGAAGGGCGCCGCGAGCAGCAGCGGCCGAGCGGGACGACGGTGCCGGAGCCGCGTGGATAGCCTGCTCCAGCGCGGCGAGACCAACGGCATGGGCCCGAGCGGCAAAGAAGATTTCGGTTCGGACGTACGCAGCGGCGGCTTGGACGAGGGGGTCGGCGGCACGGTCGGCGGCCCACCGCATCAGGTCGATCAGCCGGGCGGAGAGGTCGTGCTCCCGGTACTTGAAGGCGATCGCGTCGCCCGCGCGTGCGGTGGCGACCAGCATCCGGGCCGCCGTCTGTTGCTCGGCGGCCCGTGCGGTGTGGACGTACCTGATGACGTCGCACAGCAGGGCGGGGACCTCCGTGGCGATCCGGCCGTACTGTGCTCCGAGCCGCCAGTCGACCACCTCGTCGACCGCCACGGCCAGTTCGGCGTGGCCACGGGTCGGAGGACCCTGCGGGATGTCATACCCGGCGATCACCGCGGACAGTGCGGGCAGGGCCTGATGCACGCGGCGCTCGGTTCCGACGTATCCCGTACGCAGCTGCGTGGCGTCCACCGCGAGGGCAGCGGCGAGCGCTTCGAGCACCTCGTCGCTGGGGCGTCGGGCCCCGCGCTCGACAGCTCGAACGGTGGCGTAGGAGACGTGCGAGGCGGTGGCGAGGCCGGTTTGGGTGAGGCGGCGCGCCCGTCTGCGGGCGGCGATCCGCTCACCGACTTCTCGCAAGGAGTCGACGGACATGACCTGACCGTATCCGGGCAGTCACTGAACGGGGGCGGGAATGGGGTTGGTGCCTACTCGCTGACGATTGCGGTCAGATCCATGAGCGAGTCGATCACCCAGTCCGCGGCCTCATGCACCCGCGGATCGTCGGCCCACAGGTGCCCCCACGGCCCGCGGCGCAGATGTGCCGCGCGGAGACCGGCCGCACGGGCAGGGAAGACATCGTTCATGGGATGGTCGCCCACATAAAGGGTTTCCCGGGCCAGGGCCCCGGAGACATCGAGCACACGAGTGAAGAACTCAGGGTTCGGCTTGGCACAGCCCCATTCCCCGGAGGTGGCGACGAGGTCGGCCGGCAGATCCAGCGCTCGCAGCAGTTGCCCGGCCTTCACTGTCTGGTTGCCCGCGACGACGACCCGCACGCCGAGGTCCCGCAGCTCGCCGAGCGCGGGACGTACATCGTTGTACAGGTCGGTTTCGTCGAGGTGCTCGCCGTGCCCGGCGGCCTCGCGTGCGGCGTACTCGGCCGCGATATCGATGCCGGGCTTCAGGAGGCGGAGGGCTTCGGCGTTGTCGAGGCCCTGCGCGGTGACAGCGCCGACGAGCGCGGACAGGGTGTGCCGAGGGACACCCAACCAGTCGGCCCAGGAAGCCCAGTACCGATCGTCGCGCACGAGGGTCTCGCCGATGTCGAACACGATCGTCTTCACCCGGACGAGCCTACGAAACCCGCGGCGGCTACCGCCCGGCCGCGACCGGTTCGGAGCCGACCAGGTCCGCCGCGGGTGTCACCGCCGCCCGGCCCCGCCGTCCCCCCGCCAGCGACGTCAGGGCCACCCCGCCCACCAGCAGCACCGCCGCGCACCACCGCAGCGGGCTCACCGACTCGCCGAGGAACAGCGCGGCCGAGGACATTCCGAAGACCGGGACGAGCAGGGTGAACGGGGCCACCGACGAGGCCGGGTGGTGGCGCAGCAGGAAGCCCCAGGCGCCGAAGCCGAAGACGGTGGTGATCCAGGCGACGTAGACGATGATGCCGACGCCGCTCCAGTCGAGCGCGGCGAGCGCGTCGGCGTCGCGGTCCCAGCCCTCGAAGAGGAGGGAGAGGCCGAGCAGCGGGAGCACGGGGACGGTCGAGACCCAGACCATGAAGTTGAGGGAGTCGGGCGGGGCGGCCTTGCGGGTCAGTACGTTGGAGACGCCCCAGCAGGCCGCCGCCGCGATCACCAGGACGAAGGCGAGTACTGGTCCGCCCGCGCCCTCGTCGACCGCCGCCACCCCGATGCCCGCGAGAGCCACTCCCATCCCCAGCACCCGTATTCTGCCCGGCCGTTCACCGAGAGCGAGCGCCGCGAAGAGGGCCGTGAAGACCGCCTGGACCTGGAGCACGAGGGAGGAGAGGCCGGCGGGCATGCCGCGGTCCATGCCGATGAAGAGCAGCCCGAACTTCGCCACCCCGAGGGCCAGCCCGACGCCGACGATCCATTTCCAGGCGACCTTGGGCCGGCCGACGAAGAAGACCGCGGGCAGCGCGGCGACCAGGAAGCGCAGGGCGGAGAAGAGGAGCGGCGGGAAGTGCCCGAGGCCGATCTCGATGACGACGAAATTGACACCCCAGACGGCGGCGACCAGCGCGGCCAGGGCGATGTGGAGGGGACGCATGCAGCGAGGATCACCCGCACCGACCATGTAGCACCAGCACGGATTTCTTCATGGTGGAATTGAGTGTTGCTAATGAATCGCGAGATCCTACGTCCGGGAGGTTCCGGTGCTCGATCTGTCCCGGCTGCGCGCACTGCACGCCATCTCCGTCCATGGCTCCGTCGCGGGCGCCGCCACGGCGCTCGGTTACACCCCGTCGGCGGTCTCGCAGCAGATCACCAAGCTGGAACGGGAGACCCGTACGACACTTCTCGAACGCCGCGGGCGTGGTGTCGCGCTGACCGAGGAGGCGCTCCATCTCGCCGCGACGGCCCAGCAGTTGCTGGCGATCGTGGAACGCGCGGAGACCACGCTGGAGGAGCGCAGGGGGCTGCCGACCGGGCGGCTGTCGATCGGCGCGTTCGCGTCCGCGGCGCGCGGACTGCTGCCCGGGGTGCTGGCCGGGCTGGACCGGGACCACCCCGCCCTGGATGTCCGGATGACCGAGGTCGATCCGCACCTCTCGGTCGACCTGGTGGCCAAAGGCGTGATCGATCTGGCGGTCGCGCACGACTGGGACATCGCCCCGCTGCCCGCCCCGGAGGGCGTCGCGCAGGCGGTGGTCGGGGACGACCGGTGCGATCTGCTGGTGCCCGAGGGCCATCGGCTCGCCGGGCGGGACTCGGTGCGGCGCGAGGAACTCGCGAAGGAGCGGTGGATCTGCCAGCCGCCGGGGACGGTCTGCCACGACTGGCTCGTACGGACGCTGCGCGCGGCGGGGTACGAGCCCGACATCCGGCATCAGGCGGAGGAGAACCACACCCAACTGGCCCTGCTCGCCGCCGGTCTCGGGGTCGCGATGATCCCCCGGCTGGGGCGGGGGCCGCTGCCCGCGGGCGTGGTGGCGGTGCCGCTCGATCCGGTACCGGTACGCAGGCTGTACGCGCTGTGGCGCACAGAGGCGGCCCGGCGGCCCGCGATCACGGCGGCGGTGTCGGCGCTCCAGGCGCACGGGGCAGCGGTGGGGCTGAGGTAGGGGGCCGGCGGGGGCCCTGGCACCGGGCCCCGATCGCCGGACGGGACCGGATCGCCCGCGCCCCCGCAAGCAGCGGACAGGCCGGAAACGGTCCAGACCCTTGACCGGAAGTTATTTTCTGTATATCCGTGCTCCTTGGAAGTTTCTTTCACCACCCCCCTCTCGTCCCCCGAGTACGGCCGAAGGAGCTCACGTGCACCACCGCACCTCCAGACGCACCCTCCTCACCGCCACCGCCGCGGCCGCCGCAGTCGCCGTCACGGGCGGGGTCCTCGCCCCCGGCGCCGTCGCCGCCGAGAGGTCCGCGAGCAGCGGGCCCGGTGCCGGGCACCACACCTCAGCCGCCACCACCCGTCGCCTCAAGCGGCTCATCTCCCGGATGAGTCTGGAGGAGAAGGTCGGGCAGCTCTTCGTGATGCGGGTGTACGGGCACTCCGCCACCGAGCCCGACCAGACCGACATCGACGCCAACATGGCCGAGATCGGGGTCCGTACCGCCGCCGAGCTGATCGCCAAGTACCACGTCGGCGGGATCATCTACTTCGCCTGGGCGCACAACACCCGCGACCCGCACCAGATCGCCGACCTCTCCAACGGCATCCAGCGCGCCGGTCTCGCCGGCCCCACTCCCCTGCCGCTCCTCGTCTCCACCGACCAGGAGCACGGCATCGTCTGCCGCGTCGGCGCGCCCGCCACCCTGATGCCGGGCGCGATGGCCCTGGGCGCGGGCGGTTCGCGCTCCGACGCCCGCCGGGCCGGGCAGATCGCGGGCGCCGAACTCGCCGCGGTCGGCATCAACCAGAACTACGCCCCGGACGCCGACGTCAACGTCAACCCGGCCAACCCGGTGATCGGCGTACGCTCCTTCGGCTCCGACCCGCAGTCCGTGGCGGGGATGGTCGCCGCCCAGGTGAAGGGGTATCAGAGCAGCGGCATCGCCTCGACGGCCAAGCACTTCCCGGGCCACGGCGACACCAACACCGACAGCCACACCGGCCTGCCCGTCATCCGCCACACCCGGGAGCAGTGGGCGGAGCTGGACGAGCCGCCGTTCCGGGCCGCGATCGCCGCGGGCATCGACTCGATCATGACCGCGCACATCGTCGTCCCGGCCCTGGACCCGGCGGAGGACCCGGCGACCCTGTCCCACCCGATCCTCACCGGCATCCTGCGCGAGGAGCTCGGCTACGAGGGCGTCGTGGTGACCGACTCGCTCGGCATGGAGGGCGTGCGGACGAAGTACGGCGACGAGCGCGTTCCGGTACTCGCGCTGAAGGCCGGTGTCGACCAGCTGCTCAACCCGCCGGACCTGGACCTCTCCTGGAACGCCGTTCTGGAGGCCGTGAAGAGCGGTGAGATCAGTGAGGCCAGGATCGAGGAATCGATCCTGCGCATCCTGCGGCTGAAGACGAAGCTCGGACTGTTCGACGACCCGTTCGTCGGCCACAAGGGCGTGGACCGTACCGTCGGGACGCGGGCCCATCTCGCCGCCGCCGACCGGATCGCCGAGCGGACCACCACGCTGCTCGCCAACGACGGCGCGGTGCTGCCGCTCTCCCGCCGCTCCCACAAGAACCTGCTGGTGGTCGGCGCCGACCCGGCCTCCCCGTCCGGCACCACCGGACCGCCGACCACCACCCTGGCCACCGCCTTCGGCGAACTGGGCCACACGGCCACCGCGCTGTCCACCGGCACCGCCCCCACCGGGGCGAAGATCGACGAAGCGGTGGCGGCCGCCCAGGGCAAGGACGCGGTGATCGTGGGGACGTACAACGTCTCGGCGGCCGGCTCGCAGCGCACCCTGGTGAGCGCGCTGGCCGCGACCGGCGTCCCGGTGATCACGGTCGCGATCCGCAATCCGTACGACATCGCCCAGCTGGCCGGGACCGGGTTCGCGGCGAACCTGGCCACGTACTCCTGGACCGATGTCGAACTGCGGGCCGCCGCCCGGGTGATCGCGGGCCACGCCGAACCCGAGGGCACCCTGCCGGTGCCGGTGCAGCGCGCGGACGATCCGGCGCGGGTGCTGTACCCGGTCGGCTACGGGCTGACGTATTAACGCCCCTGCGATCGCGGCACCGGAGAAGGCCCGGGGAAGGGGCTGCGCACCCGCGCAGCCCCTTCCCCGGCACGACCCGGTGGAGCGGGGAGCGGTTACGGCCGCAGCCCGCGTTCGTTCATCACGTCCCGCTTGTCGAGCCGCGCGTCGAACTTCGCGAGCGGCTTCGCCTTCGCCGGGTCCTCCTGCACCGCGGCCGGGGCGACGCCCGCCCAGCGCAGGATGGCCGCGGTGGCCTTCGCCTTGTCGTCGTCGGCGAGCCCGGCCACGTTGGAGCCGTGGTTGCCGCCCGCCACGGTCATGACGTAGCTGTCACGGGCGCCCGCCCCGAGCCGGAAGCGCTCCGCGCCCCACGGGTCGTTCTGCCCGTACACGTACAGCATGCGGTGGGCGTGGTGCTTCACCCAGTTGTCGACGTCGCGCATCACCGACGGCTGGAACTTCATCGGGATGGAGCGGGGCACGTAGTTGCGCGGCGGCTGGTACCCGTACCGGCTCAGCTTGCCGAGCCACGGCTGCTTGATGTCCGGCGAACCGAGCTGGGTGCCCGCCTGGTAGTAGTACGGGGTGTACTTCTCCAGGCCCTGGTCGGTGTAGGCGGAGAATCCGGAGATCGAGTCGATCGAGTCCCAGATCGCCTGGTCGGGGGCGTTCTCGGCGTCGGCGGGGATGGTGTCGCAGCCGGACAGCAGGCTGTACTGCCAGTACGCCCAGACGTAGTCCATGACGACGGCCTCGTACGCCCGGTCGAGCGAGCCGACCGTCTTGAAGGTGTAGCTGTTCGCGGCGGCGTACTCCCGGAACTTCTTCTCCAGCGGCTCGCGGCGGACCAGTGCCTCGCGCTGCACCCCGTTCAGCCTGTCGCGGCACTCCTTGGTGCCGACATTCTCGAAGAACCGGTCGTACGCCGAATCCTCCTTGTCGACCACGTCGTTGGGCGCGACGTACGCGACGACGCCGTCCATGTCCTCGGGGTAGAAGCGCTCGAAGTAGGTGGCGGTCATGCCGCCCTTGGAGCCGCCGGTGGTCAGCCAGTTCTTGCTGTAGATCTGCTTCAGCGCGGTGAAGACGCGGTGCTGGTCGCTGGCGGCCTGCCAGATGTCGAGCTTGGACCAGTCGGCGGGTGCCGGGCGGGACGGGGTGAAGAACCGATACTCCAGAGAGACCTGGTTGCCGTCGACGATCCGGGTCGGCTCGGAACGGCTGGGGTTCGTGGAGACGTTGTAGCCGCTGGTGTAGAAGACCGTCGGGCGGGAGGTGTCCTTGTGCAGCAGGGTGATGCGCTGCTGGAAGGTGCCCTTGGACGGGTGCCGGTGATCGATCGGCTGGGTGTATTCGAGGACGAAGTAGCGGTAGCCGTCGTACGGCTTCTCCTCGACGAGACTCATTCCCGGGATGGCCAGGATGCGGTCCTTGATGTCCGTGCTCGTGCCGCTGTCACTGCCGGCCGCATTCCGGAACGCGGTCGGTTCGGCGGCGGTGGCCGCCCCGGCCGAGGCGCCCGTCGCACTCACCGTGCCGATGAGCACCGCGAGCGACAGGAACCCTCTGAGCGCCTTGCGCATGCACCCTCCCCATGATTCACAACATTCGTCGTGAACCTAGCGGCGCAACACCTGTGCCGCCAGACCCTGTTGGTACGGGGATTGGTACGGGGAAAAAAACGGGGCGGGTGCGTCAGCAGAGAATCCAGCCCGTGGAGCCGGACTTTCCGGAAATCGTGGCCGATGCCCGGACGCACCGGTTCAGCGCGTGCACCGTCACCGGGCCGGCCTGTTTCGTGAACCGGCCGCTGTCGACGACGGGGTTGCCGCCGCGCGGCTGGAGCGTCACGGACATCGGGCGGCGCGACCCCGGCTTCTTGGCGACCGCGACGGCGCAGGCATAGGAGCGGGTCTTGAAGACGCGCAGCTCACCGGTCTTGAACGAGACCGTCTTCACGGGTCGTCCGGTGCAGGCCGTCGCGGCGTCGGCGCTGCTCACCGCAGCACCGGTCAGCACCAGACCGACGGCCACCAGCGGCGGGACGAACAGCCGTACAAGCGTCCCGCGTGGCCCGCCGCGTTCGCTCCCGCCGGCTCTTCCGGTCTCTCTGGTCACCAGCCGCCCCATCATCCGATCGAACGCATGTGCCCTTATTCGGCACATGCACATACATGTGTACGACGCAGGAGGCCATCCGGAGGTTGCACCCGGCGCGCCCCGCCTCCCGGGCCACCGAATCGCCACCGCATGAATCAACTGCGGACCGGCCAGATCTGCGTCATCGGCGGGTGAACCGGTGGACGGGCCCGTCTCTCACACCCCCGCGGGCTCGTCCTCCCCGATGAACGTGCGCCACAACGCGGCGTAGTACCCGTCACGGGCGAGGAGTTCGTCGTGCGCGCCGTCCTCGACGACCCGGCCGTGGTCCATCACCACGACCCGGTCGGCGCGGGCCGCGGTGGTGAGCCGGTGGGCGACGACCAGAGTGGTGCGGCGGCCGGTGAGGCGGTCGGTCGCCTGGTTGACCAGGGCCTCGGAGGCCAGGTCCAGGGAGGCGGTCGCCTCATCGAGCAGCAGGACGTCCGGGTCGACGAGTTCGGCGCGGGCCAGCGCGATCAGCTGACGCTGTCCGGCCGAGAGGTTGCGGCCCCGCTCGGCGACCCCGTGCAGATACCCGCCGTCCAGGGTGGCGATCATGTCGTGGGCGCCGACCGCCCGCGCCGCCGCCTCCACCTCGGCGTCGGTGGCCTCGGGCCGCCCGTAGGCGATGGCGTCGCGGACCGTACCGGCGAAGAGGTACGCCTCCTGCGGTACGACTCCGAGCCGGTGCCGGTACGCGGTGAGGTCGAGGCGGCGCAGATCGGTGCCGTCCACCGTGACCCGGCCGCCCGTCGGGTCGTAGAACCGGGCGACGAGCTTGACGAGGGTGGACTTCCCGGCGCCCGTCTCGCCCACGAAGGCGACCGTCTGACCGGCCGGTATGCGCAGGTCGACGGCGGTGAGGGCGTCCTCCGCGTCGTCGCCGGAGCCGTACGCGAAGGACACGTCCTCGAAGGCGATCTCGCCGCGCAGCGACAGCACGTCCAGCGGTTCGTCCGGGGCTTCGGTGGAGGTCGGCTCCCGCAGGAGTTCCTGGATGCGGCCGAGGGAGACGGTGGCCTGCTGGTAGCCGTCGAAGACCTGGGAGAGCTGCTGCACCGGGGCGAAGAACAGGTCGATGTAGAGGAGGTACGCGACCAGCGCACCGGTGGTGAGCGTGCCGTTGTCGATCCGGCCCGCGCCGACGATCAGAACGGCGGCCGCGGCCACCGACGACAGCAGCTGCACGAACGGGAAGTAGACCGAGATCAGCCACTGACCGCGGACCCTGGCCTCGCGGTAGTGGTCGCTGCGCCCCGCGAACCGGTCCGCGCCGTCGCGCTCGCGGCGGAACGCCTGCACGATCCGCAGCCCGGAGACGGACTCCTGGAGGTCGGCGTTGACGGCGCTGATCCGCTCCCGGGCCAGTTCGTACGCCTGGACGCTCTTGCGGCGGAAGAAGAACGTACCGATGACCAGCACCGGCAGCGTCGCGAAGACGACGAGGGCCAGCTGCACGTCCAGGACGAGCAGCGCGACCATGATGCCGAAGAAGGTGACGACGGAGACGAAGGCCGTGACCAGACCGGTCTGCAGGAACGTCGACAACGCGTCCACGTCCGTCGTCATCCGGGTCATGATGCGGCCGGTCAGCTCGCGCTCGTAGTAGTCCAGGCCGAGCCGCTGGAGCTGCGCGAAGATCTTCAGCCGCAGCGAGTACAGCACCCGCTCGCCGGTGCGGCCCGTCATCCGGGTCTCGCCGATCTGGGCCGCCCACTGCACGAACACGACCACCAGGGCCAGCGCGGACGCCGCCCAGACGGCACCGAGGGCGAGCTGCGAGACACCCTGGTCGATGCCGTGCCGGATCAGTACGGGCAGCAGGAGCCCGCCGCCCGCGTCCACGGCCACCAGCGCCAGGCTCACCAGCAGCGGCAGCCCGAAGCCGCGCAGCAGTCTGCGCAGTCCGTAGGACTGCTCGGCGCGGACGGCCCGTGCCTCGTCGATGCCGGGTGTGTCGGTGGCCGGCGGCAGCGCCTCGACCTGGGCGAGCAGCTCGGGGGTGGCGGGCATGCCGGCCGCCCCGGTGTCGTGCGGCTCGTCCTTGCGGACCCACAGGTGCGGGCTGATGCCGCGCTCGGCGTCGAACTCGGCGTCCAGTTCCTCCTGGAGCGCCCGGTCGTCCTCGGGGGCCGGATCGGCGACGGCCGACGGCTGGTGTCCGGGCGAGGTGCCGCCCAGCTCGTCCGGGTCGGTGAGCAGCCGCCGGTAGAGCGCGGAGCGGCGCTCCAGCTCCTCGTGCGTGCCGATGTCGGCGAGCCTGCCGTGCTCCAGGACGGCGATCCGGTCGGCGAGGCCGAGGGTGGAGCGGCGGTGGGCGATCAGGAGGGTCGTCCGCCCGGCCATCACCTGGCGGAGCGCCTCGTGGATCTCGTGCTCGACGCGGGCGTCGACGGCGGAGGTGGCGTCGTCGAGGAGGAGCAGCCGGGGGTCGGTGAGGATGGCGCGGGCGAGCGCCACGCGCTGGCGCTGTCCGCCGGAGAGGGTGAGTCCGTGTTCGCCGACCTTGGTGTCGTAGCCCTCGGGCAGGTCCGCGATGAACCGGTCGGCCTGGGCGGCGCGGGCCGCCTGCTCGATCTGTTCCTGCGTGGCGTCCGGGAACCCGTAGGCGATGTTGGCGCGGACGGTGTCGGAGAACAGGAAGCTGTCCTCCGGTACGAGGCCGATGGCGGCGCGCAGGGACTGCTGGGTCAGCTCGCGGACGTCGTGGCCGCCGACCAGGACGGCGCCGTGCGTCACATCGTAGAAGCGGGGCAGCAGCAGCGAGACGGTGGATTTGCCGCTGCCGGAGGCTCCGACGACGGCGACGGTCTCACCGGGCTCGATGGTCAGCGAGAACCCGTCAAGGACGGGACGGTCCGAGGCTCCGTCTCCGGGGTCCTCGTTGCGGGCGTAGCCGAACCGTACGTCGTCGAATTCGACGCTCGCGGGGGCGTCGGCCGGGAGTTCCTTGGTGCCGTCCTTCATGGTCGGCTCGGTGTCGATCAGCTCCAGTACGCGTTCGACGCCGGCCCGGGCCTGCTGTCCGACGGTGAGGACCATGGCGAGCATCCGGACCGGGCCGACGAGCTGGGCGAGGTAGCTGGAGAACGCGACGAACGTGCCGAGGGTGATCTCACCGCGGGTGGCGAGCCAGCCGCCGAGGGCCAGCATCGCGACCTGGCCGAGCGCGGGGACGGCCTGGAGGGCGGGGGTGTAGCGGGAATTCAGCCGGATCGTCCGCAGCCGCCCGGCGAACAGCTTCCGCCCGACCTCGCGCAGCTTGCCGGTCTCCTGCTCCTCCTGTCCGAACCCCTTGACGACCCGGACCCCGGAGACGGCCCCGTCGACGACCCCGGCGACGGCGGCGGCCTGCCCCTGGGCGTACCAGGTGGCGGGGAAGAGACGGGCGCGGGAGCGGCGGGCGATGTACCAGAGGGCGGGGGCGACGGCGACCGCGACCAGGGTGAGCAGGGGCGAGAGCCACGCCATGATCACCAGCGAGACGAGGAAGAGCAGCACGTTCCCGATGGTCATCGGGAGCATGAACAGGAGCCCCTGGATCAGCTGGAGGTCGCTGGTGGCCCGCCCGACGACCTGCCCGGTGGACAGTTCGTCCTGGCGCCTCCCGTCGAGGCGGGTGATCGTCCCGTACATCTCGGTACGGAGGTCGTGCTGTACGTCGAGGGCGAGCCGGCCGCCGTAGTAGCGGCGGATGTACGTGGCCACGTACACCAGCACGGCGGCGGCTATGAGGAGCCCGGTCCAGGCGGCGAGGGACCGCGTGTGGTCGCCGACGACGTCGTCGATGATCACCTTGGTGATCAGCGGGACGAGGGCCAGCACCGCCATGCCGGCGAGCGACGAACCGAGCGCCAGCAGCACATTGCGCCGGTAGCGCCACGCGTAACCGCTCAGCCGCCGGGCCCAGCCCGGTGCCCGCACCGTGCGTTCCGCGCCCTCTGCTTCCGTCACCGGTGCCTCCCGTTCGACCTGGTCTACCGGATGGCACCAACGCGGTGGGCAGCGGATTTCATCCCGCCGTCACAAAGACGGGTCCTTCGGCGTAGTACGGTCCGCCGGCCGGCCTACGCCCGGCTGCGCCGAACCGGCGGGACGTGCCCACCCGTCCGGACCGGGGCGGTCTCCCCGGCCTCTCCCCGTCCGGACCGGGACGGCCTCCCCGGCCTCCCCCGTCCGGGGCCTTCCCCGTCCGGGGCCTTCCCCGGCCCCGGACGGGCGGTGCCGCGTCCGGGCGGCCGGGGACGGCCGCGGACGCGTCCGCTACGGCTGCGGCGTCGCGGTGAGCATCCGTACCGCCGGAGCCTCCGGCACCGCGGGCACCGCTTCCTGCGGGGCGGCGGGCGGGGCGATGGTCGCGTTCGCGGCGGCCACCGGACTGAGGTCCTTGTGGACGGCGCGGGCGACGGCCTGAATGGTGTCGATGCCGTCGTTCATCGTCTTGTTGTCATGGGTGAGCACGGTGATCGCGTAGTCGTGCCCCTTGCCGGTGAACGCGCCGGTGCTGTGCACCCGCCAGCCATGCGTGGCGCGGGGCAGCCAGCCGTTCTTGAGCTGGGCGGTCACTCCGGACGGCGCGCCGGCGGGCGTGCCCCAGCGCTGGGAGGAGACGACCTTGCGCATCAGGTCCAGCTCGTACGTCCGCGCGCTGTCGCTCAGCACGGAGTTCTTGGCGGTCAGCAGGGTCAGCAGCCGCTGCTCGTCCTGGGCGGTGATCTGGGTCAGCCCCCAGTAGCCACCGGAGCCGGGCACGGTGTGCGTCATCCCGGCGGCCTTCAGGAACGCCTTGACCTTGGCCGCCCCGAGCTGCTTCCACAGGCTGGTGGTCGCGTTGTTGTCGGACTTGGTGATCATGGCGGTGGTGAGGTCGATCTCGCGCTGGGTGAGATAGCGGTTGTGCTTCTTGTTGTCCCAGAGGAGCGTCGCCAGCACGGTCGCCTTCACGACGCTGGCGGAGTCGTACGTCGTCGTCGCCCGCAGGGAGCAGTTCGTCTGGGTGGTCCGGTCGTAGAGCGCGACGGCGGTCGTGGACTTCCGTCCCTTGAGCGCGGCGGTGATGTCCTTCGACAGCTTGGCCGCCAGCCCCGCCTTGCCGGAGGTGCAGCTCACCGTCGGCGTCGCGGCGACGGCGGGCGCGGCGCCGAGCACGACGGGTGCCAGTACGCCTGCGGCGAGGGCGAGGGACAGCGCGCCCCGCGCGCGGCCGGATATTCGGGATGTACCGGTCTGTTTCATAGGGCTTTTCCCCCTGGTTGGATTCGCGTGGTGCGCCCCCCCGGCGCACCCGACACTGATGACTTCCGACGGGCGGAAAGGTTGTACGGCGTAAGCCGGTGTTCCCCGGCCGCGCGGGCCGGGTAGGCATGGCCTCCGCCATCGGAACGGGGCGGAACGAGGAGGGACCATGCCGGACGACCGGCCGACCGACGCCCATCTCTGCGGGCAGCTGTACGCCGCCCTGGAGGTGCTGCAGCAGCTCGGCGACATCGGGTTCCGCGCGCTGGGGCGCGAGGAGTCGAGGCAGAAGGCCGCGAAGAGACCGCGTACGGAGATGACCGTGCCTCTGCACACGGTCGGCAAGTCCCTGTACTGGGCCCGGCTGCGTGGCCGCGGCGCCGCGGCGGGAGCCGTCTTCAGGTCGATCCCGGACCTGATGCCCTCGGCCAGGGACCTGCCGGCCGCGCTGAGCCCCGCGCAGCAGGAGGAGTTCCTCCGGGGCCGGCGGGCGCAGCTGGACGCCATCGCGAAGACCGGGGCGGAGACCGCAGGCCGCTGAGAGCCTGTCGGGTGACCTTCGATCGGGTAGCGGACGCGGTCTGGTGCGTGCGATTCCAAGGCGCCGGGATGTCCTTGGATGGGGTCTCCCCTGCTCGAACGAAGCTGAGAGCTTGGGGATGGAGCTACTTGGGCATTTCGGCAACGCGGGAAGCGTGCGTGCCAGGGCGTGGCCGCCCGATCAGAGGTCACCCGACAGGCTCTGAGCCATCCCGTGCCCCCGGCAACCGGGGGCACGGGGCGGGAAGTTGCCCGCGGACGGTTCGTGTTCATAGATGCGTCGGCCCGAACATCCTCAGCAGGGCCGGGAGCACCACCACCGAGGGGCCCGGCTCCGCGAGGGACTTCGCCAGGTCGTCGGCGAGCGCCTCGGGGGTCGTACGGACCGCCGGGACGCCGAAGGACTCGGCGAGGGCGACGAAGTCGGGGCGGGCGAGTTCCGTCGCCGTGGTCTCGCCGAAGGCGTCCGTCAGGTACTCGCGCAGGATGCCGTAGCCGCCGTCGTCGACGATCAGCCAGGTGACCGGGAGGTCGTACTGGCGGGCCGTGGCCAGTTCCGCGATCGAGTACATCGCGCCGCCGTCGCCGGAGACCGCCAGGACCGGCTTCGTACGGTCGGCCGCCGCCGCGCCGAGGGCGGCCGGGAAGCCGTAGCCGAGGCCGCCCGCGCCCTGGGCCGAGTGCATCGTGTTCGGGCGGCGGGCGTCGAAGGCGGACCAGGCCCAGTAGGCGAGGATCGTCATGTCCCAGAAGCTGGGGGACGTGTCGGGCAGCGCCTGGCGGACCGCGGCGACGAGCCGCTGTTCCAGGGCGAGTTCCTGGCCGGCGATCCGGTCGCGTACCGCTGCGAGGACCGCGCGGACCCGGTCCGGTGCCGACGGGTCCGCGCGGCGGCCGACCGCGTCGAGGAGGTCGGCCAGGGCGTTGCGGGCATCGGCGTGGATGCCGAGTGCGGGGTGGTTGGACTCCAGCTTGCCGGCGTCGGCCTCGATCTGGATCACCCGGCCGCGCGGGGCGAACGTGTGGTAGTTCGAGGAGAGTTCGCCGAGTCCGGAGCCGACGACCAGCAGCACGTCGGCGGACTCCAGGAAGTCCGTCGTATGCCGGTCCTCCAGCCAGGACTGGAGCGAGAGCGGGTGCTCCCATGGGAAGGCGCCCTTGCCGCCGAAGGTGGTGACGACGGGTGCGTCGATCTTCTCCGCGAGCGCGAGCAGCTTGCCGGAGGCGTCGGACCGTACGACTCCGCCGCCCGCGATGATCGCCGGACGCTCGGCCCCCGACAGCAGACCGGCTGCCACGGCGGTCAGTTCGGGGCGGGCGTGCAGGGCGCGCGGGGTGGCGTCCATCGCCGTGACGACGGGCAGCGTGGTCTCGGCGAGGAGTACGTCCTGCGGGATCTCGATCCAGACCGGTCCGTGCGGGGCGGTCAGCGCGGACTCCCAGGCGTCGACGATCGCCGACGGGATCTGGGAGGCCGTGCGGACGGTGTGGACCGACTTCACGACATCGCGGAACGACGCCTTCTGGTCCCGCAGTTCGTGCAGGTAGCCGTGGCGGCCGCCGCCCAGGCCCGCGGTCGGGATCTGGCTGGAGATGGCCAGGACGGGGGCGGAGGCGGAGGCCGCTTCCTGGAGGGCGGCGAGGGAGGTGAGGGCCCCCGGCCCGGTGGAGAGCAGCAGCGGCGCGACCTCGCCGGTGATCCGGCCGTACGCGTCGGCGGCGAAGCCCGCGTTGTTCTCGACCCGCAGGCCGAGGTACGTCAGCGAGGAGCGGCGCAGCGCGTCGAACATGCCCAGCGCGTGCTGACCGGGCAGGCCGAAGACGGTGGTCGCGCCGAGGCCCTGGAGGGTCTCGACGACGAGATCGCCGCCGTTGCGTCCGGCCGGGGGGTTCAGGGCGGCCGCGATCTGCTCGGGGGTGAGCTGCGGCCGCTCGTCGTGGTGGTCGTGGCTCACTGCGAACGGGCCTCCGCGATCTGGCGGGACATGACCGTCGTCAGCTCGTACGCCGTGTGGGAGGCGGCGACGGAGGTGATCTCAGCGTGGTCGTAGGCGGGGGCGACCTCGACCAGGTCGGCGGAGACCAGGTTGCAGGAGGACAGCCCGCGGACGATTTCGAGCAGCTCGCGGGAGGTCAGGCCGCCGGCCTCCGGGGTGCCGGTGCCGGGCGCGTGCGCCGGGTCCAGGACGTCGATGTCGATGGAGATGTAGAGCGGCCGGTCACCGATGCGCTGGCGCAGCTGGTCGGCGACCTCGTCGACACCGCGCCGCATGACGTCCGCGGAGGTGACGATGCCGAAGCCCATCTTGGCGTCGTCGTCCAGGTCCTGCTTGCCGTAGAGCGGGCCGCGGGTGCCGACGTGGGAGAGCGCGGAGGTGTCGAGGATGCCCTCCTCGACGGCGCGGCGGAACGGGGTGCCGTGGGTGTACTCGGCACCGAAGTAGGTGTCCCAGGTGTCGAGGTGGGCGTCGAAGTGGAGCAGGGCGACCGGGCCGTGCTTCTTCGCGACGGAACGCAGCAGCGGCAGCGCGATGGTGTGGTCGCCGCCCAGCGTCATCAGCCGGGCGCCGGTGGAGAGGAGGTCGTCCGCGGCGGCCTCGATCGTCTCGACGGCCTCGTCGATGTTGAACGGGTTCGCGGCGATGTCACCGGCGTCGGCGACCTGCGCGAGGGCGAACGGCGAGGCGTCCTGCGCCGGGTTGTACGGGCGCAGCAGACGCGACGCCTCACGGATCGCGTTGCCGCCGAAACGGGCACCGGGGCGATAGGAGACACCTGTGTCGAAAGGCACACCGACGACGGCGACATCGGCGGCGGGGACCTCGTCGAGGCGGGGCAGCCGGGCGAACGTCGCGGGTCCGGCGTACCGCGGGATGCGGGAGGAGTCGACGGGGCCGCGCGGCGTTTCGTTGCTGCTCATGAAGGGTGCCTTTCTTGTTGCGATGCGTGGTGACGCTTCTCGTTGAGATGCGCGGTGACGCTTCTTGCTGCGATGCGTGGTGACACCGAGGCGGTGCGCGCCCTGTGTCACATGCGCGCACGTCATACGTGGTGAAGACGGTAAGCGACCCGCAGGCGGCACTGAAGTGTACGTTTCATCCACAATCGCAGTCACCGATGGATGGACCGTCCATGCCGGAAGCCTTGACCGGGCTCACCCCTCCCACTCCCCCCACTCCCTCCGCTCCCCTCACGCCCCCGATCCGGCTGACCGAGCTGCTCGCCCATGAGGAGCTCGGGCTGCGCCGGATCGCGGGTCCGGCCGAGGCGGACCTGCTGTGGGTGCACGCCTCGGAGATGGCCGACCCGTACCCGTATCTGCTCGGCGGTGAGCTGCTGCTGAGCGCCGGAGTACTGCTCAGGGACCCGGACGCCTATGTGGCCCGGCTGGTGGAGGCGGGAGCGGCGGCGCTCGGCTTCGGGGTGACGCCGGTGTTCGACACGGTGCCGGAGGCACTGACCGAGGCGTGCGACCGGCACGGTCTGCCGCTGCTGGAGGTGGAGCCCGAGACCCCGTTCGCGGCGATCGCGCGGGCGGTGTGGCGGCTGATGGCCGAGGCCCGGCACCGCGAGCTGCGGCGGGTGACCCGGGCGCAGCAGGCCCTGGCCACGGCGGCGGCCCGGCCCGACCCGGTCCCCGCGGTGCTGCACCAGCTGGCGGGCCGGCTGGGCGGCCGGGCGGTGCTGCTCGCCGCGGACGGCGAGGAGCTGCACGCGGCGGGCCACCGCCCGGCCCCCGATGTCGGCGCGGCGCTGGCCCGGCTCACCCGGGTGGTCTGCGCCGTGACGCGCCCCGCGCCGGCGTCCGCCACCGACACGGTGCGGGACGCGCACCTGTCCGCGTACGCGCTGGGCGGCGGCCAAGGTCTCGTGCTGGCACTGGCGACGGACCGGCGCGAGGCGGGCGACCACACCATCGCCGGGGTCGCGGTCGTCCTGCTCTCCCTGCTGGTCGCCCCGCACCAGGGCACCGACGCGGCGGGCCGGTCGGCCGCCCTCGTACGGCTGCTGCTGGGCGCGGACCCGCAGGACGTCGCCCCGCTGCTCGGCGGCGCCGAGCGGTGGACGGTGGTGCACGCGCGCCGCAGCGACGGCGGCCCGGTGGACCCGCTGGCCGACGGCGCGCTGGGCGCCGCCCTGGGCTCGGCCCTGGTCGACGCGGGCCGGGGCGGCGACGCCGTCAGGGTGCTGGTCCCCGGCGGCGACCGGATCACCCCGCAGCCCGGCTGGACGCTCGGCGCCTCCGCCCCCGCGCCCATCACCGCGCTCGACCTCGCCGACGGCCAGGCGTCCCGCGCCCTGGGCCGCGCGATGGCCACCCGCACCCCGCTGGCCCACCACCGCACCGGCCCCGGTCTCGGCCTGACCGCCCTGATCCCGCCCGACCAGGCCGAGGCCCATGCCCGTGCCCTCCTCGCGCCGCTCACCGAGCCGCTGACCGAGACCCTCCGCTGCTGGCTGAGCCTGCACGGCAGCTGGGACCGCACGGCCACCGCCCTCCGGGTCCACCGCAACACGGTCCGCCAGCGCATCGCCCGGTGCGCGGCGCTGCTGGACGCGGACCTGGACGACATGGACGTACGGACGGAGCTGTGGTTCGCGCTGCGGGGGAGGTGAGGGGCGCGCCGGGCGGTCGGGTGCGCCGGGCGGCGGTCGGTGCCCCCGTGCTCGGTTCAGTCCCGCGACCGGGGCGAGTTGCTCCCGTCACAGGCTGCGGCAGCGAGCCGGTCGCCACGACTCCGGGCGATCCGGTGCACATCGCGCAGGGCCTCGGCCATGCGGGCCACGACATAGCGGAGCTGCGCCGAAGTGACCTGGCGGTCGTCGAGCATGTCGTCGGCGTGGCCGAGCAGTTCGAGAGCCATGCCGAGCTGCACGCTCTCGATGTTGTCGGCTACGCGGGAAACGTATCCGGTCCCGTCACCGATGACGTAGCAGGGCTTGCCCTCCGGGCCGGCCCACGGAAGCAGTCGTGCCGAGGCGTCGGGGGGCCGGGAGATCACGCGCGCACCTCGATGCCGTGGATCGGACGTGGCCCGATGTCGATGCCATGCACGGCAAGCCACAACGTCCTCCGTCGCGCCCGCCGGAGACGCACCTCCTCGCACCGTTCGTGGGCGACCAGGTACGGGCGTACGAGAGGGCTGTCCTCGCCCCGCAGCATGGGATCGGGGCGCCGGTCGAGCGTGGGGCATACGTCTGGCGGAGGCGCGGTGGGGTACGGCTCCGTGGGGCGGTGACGCCCCTGGGCGGGCCGGAGGAGCCGTAGCAGCGGCTCGAAGATACGGCGGATACGGTGCAGCACGTCGTCAACTCCGTTGAGGTTGAAGGCCATGCCCCCGGACCGTGCACAGCGGTCGCGGGGGTCTTACGCGTTCGCGGCCGGCCTCCAGGGGCCGGTCCCATCGCGATGACAGCGGTCGATGCCTGGACGATCCACCTCTGTGTAGCGATCCACTCACAGAGTGAGACGGGCCGGGCTAGGCTCGCCAGGGGGTTTCGGGTGACGGAACCGTTGTCGCACGGGAGTTGGCCATGAGTAATACCTACGGCGATTGGTTGAAGGCGCAGCGCGAGGCGGCAGGCCTGACACAGCAGCAGCTGGCCGACGCGGCGATCATGACGCGGTCGCACATCTCGCACATCGAGGCGGGGCGCCGCATCCCGTCCCCGGAGGACGCGCAGCGCCTGGACAAGGCCCTGAATACGGGGAACGTGCTGAGCAGCTTCCTGCCCGGCAGGGATGACGCACGATTGCCGACTACTTCGAACCCGCACGCCAGCTCGAACAACAGGCGACGATGATCAGGGAGTTCGGCCTGAACTTCGTGCCAGGCATCCTCCAGACAGAGGGATACGCGCGTGCGGTTCTCGGCTCGACGTTCCCTCCCAGGAGCGACGAAGAACGTGACAGGCACGTCGTCACGCGGCTTGAGCGCGGGAAGATCCTCGCCGATCCGGTAACGCCCGTAGTGTGGGCGCTGTTGGACGAGGTGGTATTACGGCGTCTGGTCGGTACCCCGGAGATCATGGTCGAACAGATCAAGCACATCATCCGCCTGGTTGAGAGCGGGCGGGTGCGTGTGCATGTCCTGCCCCTCAGCGTCGGCATCCACCCGATCAGCCAAGGCATGGTGTCGCTCATGTCGTTTGAAGACCAGCCACCGGCCGCCTACAGCGAGGGCCTGTCTATCGGCAAGGTCCACGACTCCCCGGCCGTTGTCGCACGACTGCAGGGCATCTACGATCTCGCACTGAGCGACGCACTGCCGCTGAAAGAGTCACTCGCCATGCTGCGAACGACAGCTAAGGACTACGGACATCATGACTGACCACACCCTCCCGAACGCGTCAGTGCTGGCAGGCTGGCGCAAGTCCTCCTACAGCGGACCCGAATCCGGCAGCTGCGTCGAGGTGTTGGACAACTACCCGTCAGGCATCCCGGTCCGCGACTCCAAGAACCCTCACGGGCCCGCGGCAGTCTTCTCCGCAGCTTGCTGGTCATCGTTCACGGCAGCTGTCAAGGCCGGGGACATCCCCGCCTGACCTCCGGGCGGCATCCCCGACAGGTCTGGCGCGGGTCGGACCGCCGCCACAGCTGGGGGTCCCAGTAGTTCTCCGGAAAAGACAACGCTAATGGTCGGCCCCCGGCGCTGCCCCCCGGGGGGAGGGCGGCCCTCGGGCGAGCGGGCTGCGGAGCGTGCGGACGTGTGAGCCAGATCATCACTTCCGTGCGGTGAGCACCAGGGGCCGAGTCCGAGCCGGCATAGGGATGGTCCTCTCTACTTCTCGGTCTCAGCACCGTGCGTGTGAGGGGTGATGGGAGCATTGGGCGTGCGCCGGATGGCAGGCTGCGGAGGCGATCCAGGCAGGGCAGGCCGGCCCAGGATGCGCCCTGGCGGCCGGGGGTGAGGGGGTGGTGGCGGGTCCGGGGTCCGGCTACTGTCTTCGAGTCGCAGGGTGAGCAGGGGGCCGCTGAGGGTGCCCGTGTCGAGTACGGCTCCGGTGTGGTGGGCTACCGCTTCCAGCAAGGGAACCAGGCCGGGGTACTCCTCACCTGTTGCGTCGAGCCGTTCCTGGACCGCATCCCACCAGGGGTGCGGAGGCTTTGGTTTGGTGTGGGTGAAGCCGGGCTCGAACCGCTCGGTGCACTGTCCGTCACGCCAGTGAGCGAAGCCGTTCGTGCCGTCCCCTCCTCGCAGGACGCTGAAGGTTTCCCTGCCGTGAGACAGAGCGGACAGAGGGCCTGGCATCGCGCCCATCACCCCGTAGTCCTCAGAGCAGAACGACCAGGCACCCAGCGCCCCAGCACGCAGCACCGAGCCCTCTGGCAAGCTGCTGTCATTCAGATGGTCGGCTTGTTGTCGGGTGAGGAACTGAGCGGCTCGTGCATCAGCCCCGTACCGGGCGAGTACGTCTTCCGGTGTGATGCCGCGCGTAAACGTCACGCACCACATCACGGCGCGCGGATCTCCGGCCCATGCCCACGGCCTGGTCGTGGAGTCTTGCACGTGTATCTCCTTTGGCTGCTACGGGCCGGGGCCCCGGGGATCGTCCTCAGGGCCCCGCCGTGGTGCTGTGATGTGCGTCAGGCGACGATGTTGACGTTGTACTTTTCGGTGTCGAGGACGCGCTGGCTCTTCACGAACGCACCGTACTTGCCGCCGGCGGACTCGTTGGAGTCCAGGGCGACGTGGCCGCGCACGCACGGCTCGTTGTAGGTGACCGGTTTGTCGGTGCGGGCCTCGTAGATCATCCACTGGCCGTTCTCGTACAGGGGGAGGATGTCTGCGCACTGGGCACCGTCGGTTCCCCCCTCGAACGAGCCGGCGAAGGGGAACTCATCGCACGAGTCGTTCGGAACGTAGTCGGGCATGGGTACGAACGGGTCGCTGCTCTGAGAACCGCACGTGCGTGCACGGTTGGCAGCAGAGAGGCCGTCTGCCCGGCTCAGCGGGGCCCAGTCACGCAGGTAGCCCTGGGCAAAGCTGTAGGCGGCGGCAGCCGAACCGTGCGGCGCGGCGGTGGCGCGGCGCGGTGGCGGCCCGCGGGGCGGTGATGTCGCCCCGCTACCGCAGGCCGAGGCAGGGCAGCCAGTCGCGCGAGGTGTCGTGGGTGGCGGTGAGCAGGGCGCTCAGGGCGCCCGGGGCTCCGTCGAGCAGAGAGGTCCGGACGCACCGGGGTGCGCCCGGGGCGAGGGCTTCCGGCAGCCTGCTGCTCAGGTGCTCGGTCAGGCGGTCGCGGAGCGTCGTGGCGGCCGGCAGGCGGGCCCACCGGTGGAAGGCGTCCGCCACGGCCAGCACGCCCGCGGCTCCGTGGCACAGTCCGAGCCGGTCGGTCAGGGGGTCGCCGAAGAGGTGGAAGTCCTCGTCGTACCGCTCGGCGAGGGTACAGAACGCGGCCGCCGCCCAGTCGGCCGTCGACTGGTCGCCCAGCGCGTCGGACGCGTCCCACAGCGCCCAGGCGACGCCGGGGGTGCCGTAGCACCATGCCTGGCGGACCCGTGCCCCGGCGGGCGGCGGGCTTCCGTCGAGCCCGGCGCCGTCCCAGCTCCGGATGGACCGGGCGTCGTCGAAGGACTGCCGGACCAGCCAGCGGGTCGCGCCGCGCAGGGCGTCCAGCAGCTCCGGCCACGGGCCGACGCGGCGGACCGCGGCGGTGAGCCCGGCGACGAGCCCGGCCACGCCATGGCCCATTCCGGTGTTCACCCGGCCGTGCAACCAGCCCAGACGCGGATGGTTGGAGTACCGGCCGATGCGCAGTCGGCGCAGGTCGCCGCTGTCGCACAGCTCCGTCAGGTGAACGGTGAAGGGGATGAGCTGGCCCCGCCTCGGCTGCGAGGTCCCGGCGCAGAGCGCCAGCAGCGTGCCGGAGGGCCCGCTGACGAGGTCGTAGTCGGGCAGGCCGACGTCGACCGTCCGCCAGGGACGCGTCCACGCCTTGTCCAGGAGATGGTCGCGCAACCGGTCGGCGGCACGGTGCAGGGGCGGGTGGATCCGGGCGCCGAGCCGCAGGCCGACGAGGGTTCCGGCCAGCCCGCCGTCGTACAGCCCGGAATGACACGCACCGCGGCCGACGGTCCGGGCCCACGCCGCCGCCGCGCGTGCGGCGCTCGCCACCGCCGCCGGGTCGTCCGTGTCCGCGACTACGGAGGCCAGTACCGGAATGCCCGGGTCGGGCGTCGCGCCCCCGGTATCCGGGAAGCCGTCGAGGAGTTGGCGGGACATGTCGAGAGCCGGATGGTTCGGGTCGTGGCCGTGCGGGGTCATCGGACCTCCGGATCGGGAAGCCACCCGGGAAAGGGCCCGAGGCGGCGTCCGGGGCGGGAGGCCACCCGGGAAAGGGTCCGAGGCGGCCTCCGGGGCGGGGAGCCACCCGGGCCGGTCCGGGTGGCTCCGTTCAACTCGGCGGTGGACGTTTCACATCCACCTGGGCGCGGTTGACCGCCCCGGCAACGCCCGCACGGGGTGCGGGTGTTTCCGGGGACGTCTTGGGTGAGCGCGACGGCAGCGGCTGCCGCCAGTTCCTCGGCGGTACGGTCGAAGGGCAGCCTGGGCATGGCCTCGGCGGCCACCGGCGCCCCCGTACAGGGCGTCGCGGCCGCCGGGCACATCGCGACGGGCAGGGGTACGGGGACCGGCGCCCGGTTCGACGGGACCGGTGCCGTTCCGGGCCCTGGTCATGTCAGTCCACCGCCCCGTACCCGGCCAGGGCCTCGGTGACCAGGCTCTGCCGCGCATGCGAGAGCCGTCCCCGGTTCCAGTGGAAGATCACGGCGTGGGCGGCGGCCCGGCGCGGGCCGCTCACCGCGTCGCCGGACTCGAAGTAGCCCGTGCGCCAGCGGTCCGCGGCCCTGCGCACCGCCTCGCCATGGAGCTCCTGCGCCGCGCGCCGCTCCTCGGGCACATTG
The DNA here is from genome assembly GCF_043080425.1 of Streptomyces sp. NPDC015032. Taxonomy (NCBI): domain Bacteria; kingdom Bacillati; phylum Actinomycetota; class Actinomycetes; order Kitasatosporales; family Streptomycetaceae; genus Streptomyces; species Streptomyces sp. NPDC015032. Next base: position 377,365 of record NZ_JBIBVN010000001.1, read on the forward strand.
TCGAGCAGCCGCGCGCGAGGCCGTTCCCAGTAGTCACGGATGTCCTGGGCCGCCCGGCGGAGCCCGGCGTCCCGAAGGCCATCGGCGAGGCCGCGTCCGGTGTCCGTGCGCACCGCCTCCCAGACACCGCGGTGTTCCCAGCCGACGATGTGCAGACCATCGAACATCTCGCGCAGCAGGGCCAGCGAGAACCGCCAGTCGGCCGGGGCCTGTTCGCCGCCTCCCCCGCTCCGGGCGTGGTGGTCGAGCCAGGCCAGCGAGTCCGCCGTGAAAACCCCGTGCACCCACGGCATGGAGGCGGGGCCGCCGAAGAGGTAGGACTCCGGCTCGTACACCGCGCACACCGGCGGTGCGGTGAGCCCGCCGAACTCCGTCAGCCGGCCGAGGAGTTCGACCCGCAGCCCTACGGCGTCGTCCGCCCCGGACGCCTGGAAGCGCATGCGCAGGCCCGGCGGCTTGTGCATGAAGAAGAAGGCACGTGCGGTGTGCGCGTCGAGGAGGTCGCGCGCGGTGTCGGCGATCCAGGCGTACAGGCCCGGCCACGCACTCGACCGCGGGGCCAGGTTCACCTGTACCCAGCTCGCCTCCGGGTGCTCCACCCTCAGCATGGGACCTCCGTGTGTGGTGTGCGCCCGGCTGTCTGACTGCCTGGCTGACTTGCTGACTTGCTGGCTTGCTGGCTTGCTGGCTTGCTGACTTGCTGGCTTGCTGGCTTGCTGGCTCATGGCAGGGCGTCCCGCGGACCGCGGAGTGCTGCCGCGGAATCGTTCGGATATCGGGAGGAGCCCTTGGTTCGCTCTGTGTCGCCTGCGGAATCACGGGACGCGCGAGGTGCCCGCAGCGCCTGTCGGTCGATCGGATGCACCGAGCCGGGCGGGAACCACCCCGCCCTCTGGCACAGGCGCCCTCCCGGGCCTTCATTCAGCTCATTTCCCGCTTTCGCACCAGCTGAAAGAGATAGAGCAATTAGTCACATCATGGACGGGTGTGCGCTTGGCGCGGCCTTGAGGAAAACGCGCAGCCGTCCGCGCCGTCGCACGGACGAGTGGCCACGGTCACCTCTGATGCGACCCGGCGCGAAGCCAAGGGCCGTCTCCTCGTCCCGGCTCGATCTCCCCGAGTGTCTTCGGTGAGACACGTGCGTCGAGCGCGATCTCGAACATCGAGCGTTCTCCCCGGGCCCGACGCAGGAGGGCGCCGAGGCGCTGTCCACGTACAGCCTCTGTGGGGGTGAGCGGCAGTCCGACCACGAACCCCAATTCTCATACCGGTATAGTATGGCCGGTATAGTTATTGGTTCCGTGAGGAAAGCGGCGCATGATCGAGATCCTGAACCCCACCCTGCTGACCCGAGCAAAAGACACAGGCGCCCTGGTCGCAGACATCCTGCAGACACTGAAGGGCCGTAGCACGATCGGCACGAACCTCCTGGACATCGACCGGTGGGCCAAGACCATGATTGCCGAGGCGGGAGCGCTGTCCTGCTACGTCGACTACGCGCCGTCCTTCGGACGCGGCCGGTTCGGCCACTACATCTGCACGGCCGTCAACGACGCCGTGCTCCATGGACTGCCCTACGACTACACGCTCGCCGACGGCGATCTGCTCACGCTCGACCTTGCCGTCTCCAAACGCGGAGTCGCCGCAGACGCCGCCATCAGCTTCATCGTGGGCGACGCGCAGCCCCCGGAGAGCGTCGCGATGATCAGTGCAACCGAACGCGCACTGGCCGCAGGGATCGCCGCCGCCGGCCCCGGGGTTCGCATCGGCAACATCTCCCATGCCATCGGCACCGTCCTCAGCCAGGCCGGTTACGCGATCAACACCGAGTTCGGAGGACATGGCATCGGATCAACGATGCACCAGGACCCGCACGTTGCGAACACCGGACGTCCCGGCCGTGGATACAAACTGCGCCCCGGGCTGCTGCTGGCGCTGGAGCCGTGGGTCATGGCGGACACCGCCGAACTCGTCACCGACGCCGACGGGTGGACGCTCCGGAGCGCAACGGGCTGCCGGACGGCACACAGTGAGCACACGATCGCCATCACCGAGGACGGAGCCGAAATCCTCACGTTGCCGAAGCCATCGCAGCCGTAAGTTCGAAACCGCCTTGGGCCGCCGGATCCCGGCCCTTCCGGCCGAAGGCCCGGGTGCCCTCCGGATCCGACTGCTGCCGATTCTTCCGCCCGAGTCCGTATCGGTCGACGCCACAGTGTGATCGTGACGTCGACCGATGGCCGGGCCTCCGCTCGATGGCCGTATGGCCGTATGGCCGTATGGCCGTATGGCCGTATGGCCGTATGGCCGTATGGCCGTCACTGACCGGCCGGAATCAGTGGATCAGTGGATCAGTGGATCAGTGGATCAGCGGATCAGCGGATCAGCGGATCAGCGGATCAGCGAGGCAGGGTGCCCGGGTTGGTCGCCCAGCCGGTGTCGGCGCGGTCGCTCAGCTCGAACGACAGGGAGCCGCCCCGGCGCACGAGCGAGCCGTCCACCCAGGAGGAGTCGTGCTTCCTGTCGTCGAGGGTCACCGAGTCCACGTACAGGTGGGTGCGGGATGTCCGGGGAGCGTCGATCGTGATGCGCGCCCGGTCGCCGGCGCCCGCGATGACGGCATGCGGGAAGACCGGAGCACCCAGCAGCAGGTCGGCCGAGCCCGGCGCCTTCGGGTAGATGCCGAGCGCCGCGAAGACGTACCACGCCGACATGGTGCCGAGGTCGTCGTTGCCGGGGAGACCGGCCGGACCCGTCCCGTACACGGTGTCGACGATCTGGCGGACGGTCTCCTGGGTCTTCCACGGCTTGCCCAGTGCGTTGTACATCCACGGAGCGTGGATGCCCGGCTCGTTGGTGGGGTCGTAGCGCAGCGCGTCGCCGCCCCGGACCGACCAGGAGCCGTCGGGCTTGTGGAAGAAGTCGTCCAGACGGGCCGCTGCCTTGTCGCGTCCGCCCATGGCGGTGGCGAGTCCCTGGATGTCCTGCGGCACCATCCACACATAGGTGGCGGCGCTGCCCTGGGCGAAGCCGAGGTCGGAGGCGGGGTTGAACGGAGTCACCCAGGAACCATCGGCATTGCGTGCCTGGATGTAGCCGGCGGTCGGGGTGGCCGCGGGGTTGAACACGTTCCGCCAGTAACCGCCGCGCTCACTCAGCGTCTTGTACTCCTCGTCACGGCCGAGTTGCTTGGCCCACTGTGCGAGAGCCGCGTCGGCGACGGAGTCCTCGAGCGTCTCGGCGGCGCCGCCCCAGCAGTGGCACTGATCCTGGGCGGCGTATCCGGACTTCATGTACTGGGCGAGGTTGGGACGATTGCCCTCGCACTGGCCGGGGCAGCCCGCATCGGACAGCCCGGACGGGTGCGGCACGGTGGCCTGGCGGTACAGGGAGTCGAAGGCGCCCTGGGCGTCGAAGTTGCGCACGCCCATCGCGTAGAACGTCGCCAGGGTGGCCGCCGAGGGGTCGCCGGTCATCACGTGGGTGGCGCCGCTGATGTGCACCCAGCGGTCCCAGATCCCGTCGTTCTGCTGCGCGAAGTTGTACAGCGACTGGGCGAAGTCGCCCGCGACACGCGGCTTGAGCAGGGCGAGCAGCTGCACCTGGGCCCGGTACTGGTCCCAGCCGGAGAAGTTGCTGTACTGCGCCTTCTGGCCTCGTGCGAGGGCGTGGACCTTGCGGTCCATGCCCACATAGGTGCCGTTGCGGTCGCTGATCAGGTTGGGCTGCTGCAGGGCGTGGTAGAGGGCGGTGTAGAAGGCGGTACGGCGGTCCTCGTCGCCACCGCTGATCTTGACGGACTTCAGCGCCCGGTCCCAGGCACCCTTCCCGGCCTTCGCCACGTCCCCGACGCTCGCGTTCGGGGCGATCTCACCGCGCAGGTTCGCCTCCGCACCGGCCGGGGAGACGTAGGAGATCCCGACACTCATGTTGACATCGTTGTCAGTCGCCGTGTCGAAGGAGACGTAACCGCCGGAACCCCGCCCGGCCCGGGCGGAGCCGGTCAGGTAGCCCTCGCCGCCGTCGGCGCTGGTGGACCCGGGGGAGAGCTGGTCGTCGTGCCAGGTACCCACGCTGGAAAAGCTGCGGTCGAAGGCGGCGGTGAAGTACAGGCGGTAGTAGCTCTTGCGGTTGTTGTTGGGGGTGCCGCCGTTGGCGCGCCGGCCGCAGAACGCGCCGGTCTCCACCCAGCCGGTGACCTTGTTGCGCGCGGTGTCGATGTCGACGTGGGCGTCCTCGCTGCCGTTCAGGGAGTTGGAGACCCGGAACAGCAGGCTGGCGGGCTTGTCCGCGGGGAAGGTGAAGTCGGCCACGCCGGCGCGCTCGCTGACCGCCAGGTCGGTGGTGACACCCGAGTCGAGCCCCACTCGGTAGCGGCCCGGCTCGGCCGTCTCGTCGGTGTGCGAGAAGTTCGCCGCGTACTTCGCGTCCTTGGTGTCGGCGGTGGGTGAGGAGTCCACGCTGCCGGCGAACGGCATGATCGGCACGTCACCAGCTGCTCCGGGGTGACACCCCGCGCCGTTGACGTGAGTGAGGGAGAAGCCCCGCAGTCGGGTGGTGTTGTAGGAGTACCCGTTGGCGGCGGCGGTGTTGGTCTGGTCGCCCGCGGTGCTGGTGGGCGACCAGGCGATCATCCCGAACGGCACATTGGCGCCGGGGTAGGTGTTGCCGCCGTTGCTGGTGCCGATGAGCGGGTCCACGTACTGAACGGGGTGCGAAACCGGGGCCGCCGCGGTGGAGTCGGCTATCGCCGCGGGACTTCCCAGGAGCGGGAGGAGCAGCCCGGCCGAGATCACGGCGACGCCGGCGGCGGTGGCCGGACGGTGGTCCCGTCTTCTCCGGAACTTATTCATGATGAAGCACTGTCCTTTCGTGCGTACGTGGAACTCCGGGCGCCCCTTGTGGAGCACAAGCTTCCGGAACGGTCCTGAAGATAGACGGAACGCGCAGGCATGACGAGGCCCTTGACGCTACGTAGGGTGAATTCGTCGTGAATCGCGGCATGTCGAGGTGTGACGAACCAGCGGGTGCGGGCCGGGCCCTCAAGGGGCGTGGGCTGCTGTCGGTTTGGTGCGTGGTCAGGCAATGAAGGAGGCAGCCATGCCTCCGCCTCATGCGATCACGCCGGGCGCACGTTCACGCCGGTGCGCGCAGGAGTGCCCCACCTCCCCGAGCGGGCTTCGAGCGCCCCTTTCCGCGCCTGTCTGCGCAGGTCACAGCCGTGCCAGGCTGCCGGTGATCAGGGACAGAACTCTGATCGCCGTCAGGAGAAGAGGTCTCCGTCATGAACCGCATCACCGCGCTCGCCGTCACCTCGATCGCCTTGGCCCTGGGGCTCGGCACCGGGCCCGCCGCCGCCGGGGCCGCCGAGAACACCGCCGCACAGAACACCGCCGTGAAGAGCACCGCCGTGAAGAGCACCGTCGCGAACGCCACCGTCGAGAGCGCCCGCGCTTCCTACAGTTGCAGTCCCGGTTACTTCTGTATCTACAGCGACTGGAACGGAGGTGGTACCCGCTGCCAGTGGTCGGACAAGCAGCGGGCGAATACCGCCGACAACTGTTCCTTCATCCAGCGGGGCCAGAACGTCCGCTCCGTGTGGAACGCGACCGGACATCGCGTGCAGTACTACACCCAGACCAACTACAACGCCCGGGTCGGCTCCACCCCCGCCGGAAAGGGCGGCAACCTCCAGGGGAACTACCAGATCCGCTCGTTCAAGCCTCAGTAGGCAGCAGCGGAGAAGGCGTGAGGAGCCCTTCCCGGCCACCGGCCGGGAAGGGCTCCGGCGCGTCCGCGGCCGGAACACCAACCGGAACACCGACCGGAAGGCCGGCCGGAACGCCGGCCGATCCATCAGGGCGAGCGTGCTGAGTATCACCCTGGACAGCGCCAATGACTGCCGGGTAACTTTTGATTCAGGACTGAGCAAGCGCTTAGCCAACCTGGCCGAAGCTCGCCCGAAGCTCGCCCGAAGCCGATCGCAGCTGACCAAGGAGGCACCCCCGTGCGCCGTACGGTATTCAACGAGGACCACGAGGCGTTCCGGGAGACCATCCGCGCCTTCATCGAGGCCGAGGTCGCCCCCGTCTACGACGAGTGGTTCGCGGCGGGCCAGGTGCCCCGCGACTTCTACTACAAGCTCGCCGAGCTGGGCATATTCGGCATCGAGGTGCCGGAGGAGTACGGCGGCGCCGGGATCGAGTCGTTCAAGTTCGAGGCGATCATCTCCGAGGAGTGCGCCCGCGCGGCCGTCAACTTCGGCGGCTCCGGCGTGCACGTCCTGCTCTGCCTGCCGTACATCAAGGCGTACGCCACCGAGGAACAGAAGAAGCGCTGGCTGCCGGACTTCGTCAGCGGCAGGACGATGTACGCCATCGCCATGACCGAGCCGGGCACCGGCTCCGACCTGGCGGGCATGAAGACCACCGCCAAGCTCTCCGAGGACGGCACGCACTACGTCCTCAACGGCGCGAAGACGTTCATCACCGGCGGCGTCCACGCCGACCGGGTCATCGTCTGCGCCCGTACGGACGCGCCCAAGGCGGACGACCGCCGGCACGGCATCTCCCTGCTCGTCGTCGACACCAAGGCCGCGGGCTACTCGGTCGGACGCAAGCTCGACAAGCTGGGGCTGCGCACCTCCGACACCGCCGAGCTGGCATTCGTCGACGTGAAGGTGCCGGTCGAGGACCTCCTCGGTGAGGAGAACAAGGGCTTCTCCTACCTCGGCCAGAACCTGCCGCAGGAGCGCCTCGGCATCGCCGTCGGCGCGTACGCGCAGGCCAAGGCCGCCGTCCGGTTCGCCCAGCAGTACGTGCAGGAGCGCACCGTCTTCGGGAAGACCGTCGCGTCGTTCCAGAACACCAAGTTCGAGCTGGCCGCCTGCCAGGCCGAGGTGGACGCCGCCGAGGCCGTCTGCGACCGCGCCATCGAGGCCCTCGACGCCGGGGAGCTGACCCCCGCCGAGGCCGCCTCCGCGAAGCTGTTCTGCACCGAGGTCGCACACCGCGTCATCGACCGCTGCCTCCAGCTGCACGGCGGCTACGGCTACATGAACGAGTACCCGGTCGCCCGCCTCTACGCCGACAACCGGGTCAACCGCATCTACGGCGGTACCAGCGAGGTCATGAAGTCGATCATCGCCAAGTCCATGGGCCTGTAGAACGGTTACGTTCCCTCCATGAGCTCAGCACTTGACTCCCTGCTCGATCTGCTCGACCTGGAGCAGATCGAGCGGGACATCTTCCGGGGCACGAGCCGTTCGGCGGTCGTTCCCCGTGTCTTCGGCGGCCAGGTCGCGGCCCAGGCCCTGGTCGCCGCGGGCCGCACCGTCCCCGCCGATCGCACGGCCCACTCCCTGCACTCGTACTTCCTGCGGATGGGCGACCCGGGCGTGCCGATCGTCTACAGCGTCGACCGCATCCGGGATGGCCGGTCCTTCACCACCCGCCGGGTCGTCGCCGTCCAGCACGGCCAGCCGATCTTCCATCTGTCGGCGTCCTTCCAGACGTACGAGGAGGGCCTGGAGCACCAGGCGGCCATGCCGCCCGCCCCGGACCCGGAGACGCTGCCCACGGCCGCCCAGATGCTGCCCCGGTACGCGGACCGCTTCAGCGATCCGCAGGTCGTGGACCGGCTGATCGAGGCGCGGGCCGCGGTCGACCTGCGCTATGTGGACGACCCGCCCTTCGGCACGGTCGGCGAACCGCGCGAGCCCCGTTCCCAGGTGTGGTTCCGCACGAACGGCAAGCTCGCGGACGATCCGCTGCTGCACGTCTGCATGGCGACGTACGTCTCCGACATGACGCTGCTCGACTCGGTGCTCCTCGCCCATGGGCGCGGAGGCTGGGCGGTCGGCGACGTGGTCGGGGCGAGCCTGGACCACGCGATGTGGTTCCACCGGCCGTTCCGGGCCGACGAATGGCTGCTGTACGACCAGGAGTCGCCGTCCGCGTCCGGCGGGCGCGGGCTCGGCCAGGCCCGTATCTACACGCAGGACGGCCGGCTGGCGATCAGCGTCATCCAGGAGGGCGTGGTCCGCGTCCCCCGGGACTGACCGGAGAGCGGTACCCGTCCGTCCGCCGGAGCCGTCCGTCCGCCAGGTCCGTCCGTCCGCCGGGTCCGTCCCGCCCCGGCGCCGGGGCGGGGCCAGCGGCGCCGGGCCCCGGTCCCGCGGCCGCCCGGCGGGTGAGCGGCCGGAGCCGCACCCGCAGCGCGCCGCCCCGGTGACGTCAGATCAGCCCCGCCGCGTCCAGCAGATAGTCCGTCAGCGGGTCGTAGTACCGCGGGTCCAGCACATGGTCGTCCAGCGGCACGGCCACCTGGAGCGTCCCCTCCGCCTCACCGAGGAAGAGCGCCGGGTCGTTGCAGTCCGCGTACCCCACCGCGTCCAGCCCGCGCTGCGCCGCGCACCCCGCCCAGCCGTGGTCGGCGACCACCAGGTCCGGCAGCGGCCGGCCCTCCCGCTCCAGACCGTCCAGGATCGCGGCCATCGGGGCGGGCGAGTGCGTGTGCCAGAGCGTCGCGCCACGCTCCTGCACCGCGACGTCCGCGAACTGGAACACCATGCCCTCGTCGGCCACCAGCCCCGAGGGGATCCGGACGATCTCGCACCCGGCGGCCCGCAGTGCCTGTGCGGTCTGACGGTGCACATCGAGGAGCCCGCCCGGGTGGCCGGTCGCGAAGAGCACGCGCTGCGCGCCCTCCGCCGCCTTCCGCAGCCGCGCCGCCATCCGGTCCAGGGCGTCGACCGTCAGCTCCGGGTCGATGGTGTCCTGGCCGAACCGGTGCTCCGGGTCGTCGCTGACCCCGCAGCGCTCGGCCATCACGGCCAGCACGTCCTGCTCGTCGGACCACCGGTCCCCGAGCTCCAGGCCCAGCCAGTAGTGACGGTCGCCGTTGGCGAGCTTGCGGTAGTGGGAGAGGTTGTTGTCGCGGGGTGTGGCGACGTCTCCGGCGATGCGCGTACGGACGAGGTGCTCGACGAGGGCGGCACGGCTGGGTATCGGCATGAACCCATTGTGCCGTCAGGTGTGCGCAGTGTGCCGGGTGTCTTGCACCACGGCCGGTCCGGCCGCCCGCTCGTCGCCTGCTCATCGCCCGCTCAGGGAAGCTGGGTCGAGTACGTGATCTTCTTGAGGTGGTAGTACTGGGCGACGCACTGCCCGGGCCACAGCCTCTTGCCGTGGTCGCCGAACGGCTCCCCCATCGAGCTGACCGACACCGGTGTGTACGGAAGCACCTGGGCGCCGTGCGCCACCTGTTCCCTCAGCCACCGGTCCTGCCGGTCCCAGCGCTGGGCGCGCACGTCCATCCGCTGTTCCAGCTGGAGCAGCGGGACGGCGAGGCCGACGCAGGCCGCGACGCACACGGTTCCGGCGGCCACCGCCGTCCCCGCGCGGATCCCCCACCGGCGGGCCCGCAACGCCCGTCCCAGCAGGGCCCCGACGCCGACCAGGAACAGCACGTACAGCAGGAGGAAGTCGCCCCAGATGCGCGACGCGGTCACCACACTCGCCCCGAAGGCGGGGTAGGCGACGACGATGCAGAGGTAGCCGGAGACCAGGAAGGCGAGGAATCCGACCAGGACCAGGAGGAAGGGCCTGCGGCGCAGGGACCCCTCCGGCCCGTCCGCTCCTCGCTCGCCCCCGCGCACCAGCAGGCCCAGCAGCACGCCGACGGCGACCGCTCCCAGGTACTGCCAGGTCGTGAAGATCGTCCCCAGGATGTGCCCGAACGCCCGCAGCGCCGTGGCCAGCGCCTCCGGACCGAACATGGAGGAGCTGTCGGCGCCGAACCGTTCACGCCGATGGCGTGCGCCGGGCGACAGGTACAGGATGGCCGTCCCGACGGCGACCCCGGCGAAGGCGACCACGCACCAGACGCGGGTACGGGTCCGGCCGGCCCCGGGAAGGGCCCACCGGCTGAGCAGCAGGACGGCGGCGAGCGCGACGAACGCGACGACCGCCGTCTCCTCCGACAGGGTGCCGATGAAGATCCCCACCAGGTACGCGGCGCCCAGCGCGAAGGCGCGTCCCCACCGCGTCCGTGCGCGCAGCAGGGGGATCACGGCGGCGCAGGCCAGTACCGGTGCGACGGTGTGCGAGACGGAGGAGGCGGGCCAGTAGAACGTCTTGTACGGGTTGGGCGTCGCGAGGAAGAAGAGCGCCGCCGTCGTCGCGGCCACCAGCAGCGCCAGCCCGCGTGGGGCGGTCAGCCCGGCCTTCTTGAGTGCGGAGGCGATCAGCGCCCAGAGGATGCCCAGCATGAGCACCCCGCTGACCAGGGCGAACCATTGGTGGCCGGGGACGCCGAAGGCCCCGTACGCGATGACGAGCAGCGCGTTGGCGATGCGTCCGTTGTCGTGGAGGAAGAACTTCCCGATCATCCCGGCGGCACCCTCGTCCCGGACGACCGGGAGGAAGCACCAGTCGTCCCCTCCGGGGCGGACCAGCCGGCCGATCCAGAAGGCCGCGCCGAGCAGAGCGAGCGGCAGCAGGGCGAGGCCCGCCGTCCCGGTCGTCACCCACCGGCGCGCGGGGCGCGGGCGGGCTCCGGGCCGGGGGGATTCCCCTCCCGCCGCCTGTGTGCCGGTGGATTTCGACGTGTCCGTGGTCATGTGCGCTGGTGCCCTTCGTACGTTGCTCGCGCGTGGCGCGCCAAGAGGTTCAGGCGGTGTGGGTTCACGGTGTGGTGTGTCCGGCGCTGCTCTCGGCCGGGCCGGCGCTCTGCCGGGCCAGGGCGGCACCGGAGTCGATGGCCCAGCGGGCGAGCAGGAACGAGAAGGGGGTGGCGAGGATCCCCGCGGCCACGGCGGCGACGTTCTTGTCCATGCCCAGCCTGCTCACGCCGAGGTAGAGCAGGACGCCGGTGAGTACGAGGTTGACGACGCTCGACAGCGGATACCGGACGAAGGCGTGCCAGGTCGGCTTCGTCCGGCAGGTGATGTAGGAGTTGAGCAGGAACGACCCCACGATGCTGACCACGTATCCGATGACATGCGCGGCCAGATAGGGAATCCAGGTATTCAGCGAGACGTACACCCCGAGATATACCGCCGTATTGATGACACCGATCATCCCGAAAACGAGGAACTGGCGTACGGTGCGGAACCTGGACGCTCCGATCGCGGTCGACCCGGCGCGTCCCGCCCTGGGTCTCCCGGCCGCGGGGGCGGACAGGCCCGAATGGCCCCCTGCCGGAATATCGAACGGTGCCGCTTTCGGGGATTCGCTCGTCTCGCGCACCACATAGTGCGGGCGGCGTTTCACTTCGTAGTAGATGCGTCCCACGTATTCGCCGATGACGCCGAGCGTGGCGAGCTGGATTCCGCCGATTGCCACGACGGCGGTCAGCAGGGTGGTGTAGCCGGGTACGGCGACGCCGTGGAGCACGACGCCGGCGATGGTCCACAGGGCGTATCCCAGTGCCGCCAGCGCGAGCGCGAGGCCGATGTGGATGGCCAGGCGCAGCGGGCGGCTGTTGAAGGAGATCAGCCCGTCGATTCCGTAGTTGAACAGGCGTCTGCCGCCCCACTTCGAACGTCCCGCCGCGCGCTGGATGTTCCGGTAGGTGAAGCCGACGGTGTCGAAGCCGATCCAGGAGAAGATCCCCTTGGAGAACCGGTTGGTCTCGGGCAGTGCGAGCACGGCGTCCACGGCGGTGCGCGACAGCAGCCTGAAGTCGCCCTCGCCGTCGACCACCTCGACGTCCATGCACCGGCCCATGGCCCGGTAGTAGAAGGCGCTGAGAAGGGTGCGCAGGACCCCTTCCCCCGCACGGTCGCGCCGCGCGACGACCTGGTCGTAGCCGCGCTGCCGCAGCTCCAGCATGCGGGGCAGCAGTTCGGGCGGGTGCTGGAGGTCGGCGTCCATGAGGACGACGGCGTCGCCGCGGGACATGCGCAGTCCCGCGAGCATGGCGGCCTCCTTGCCGAAATTTCGGCTGAAGGAGGTGTAGCGGACCCGTCGGTCCGCGGTGGCGAGCGAACCGATCCGGAGCCTGGTCCGGTCGCTGCTGCCGTCGTCGACATAACAGATCTCGAAGGTCCGCCGAGTCGGTTCGAGGGCGGAGATCAACGCACGGTGGAATACCTCGATGACCTCGTCCTCATTGAAACAGGGGACAACGATCGAAACCTGACATGTTTTCATTTAAATTCCCCATCAGGCGTGGGTGAGACAGATCAAACCATATGCCTGAGGGACACGCGACACCGCGACCGACGGAGCTCGTCGAGGAAAAGGAAAGGGAATATGCGGGAGCTCCTCACTCCTCCCGCATCAATTCATATATTCAAGGCCGGGCGGAAATCGGCGGACGCACCCGCCGGGCGCCCGCCGGCACGCCCTATGGACGGGCCGCCGCCTCGAACGCCCCGCGTGCCAGCCGGTGCAGCAGCGCCGCCGTGCCGACGCGGTCCGGCTGTGCGCCCGGACGGCCCAGGTGCGGGGTCGAGTTCAGCAGCCCGAAGACGGCGTGGACGGCCGCGCGGGCCTCGTGCTCGGGCAGCTCCGGATACAGCTCGCGGACGACCTCCACCCACACCTCGACGTACTGCCGCTGGAGCTGGCGGACCCGCTTGCGGTCGGCGTCCCGGAGACGGTCCAGCTCGCGGTCGTGAAGGGTGATCAGCGGGCGGTCGTCGAGGGCGAAGTCGATGTGGCCCGCAATGAGCGCGTCGAGCAGCGCCTGCGGCGAACCGTCCCCACGGGCCGCGTCCTCCGACACGCACAGCTGCCCGCCCGCCAGCAGCCGCTCACTGATGCCGACCAGCAGCTCGGCGAGCATCGCGTCCTTGCCCGGGAAGTGCCGGTAGAGACCGGGGCCGCTGATACCGACGGCGGCACCTATCTCGTCGACGCCGACGCCGTGGAAGCCTCGCTCGGCGAAGAGCCGGGCGGCCTCCTTGAGGATCTGCTCGCGGCGGGTGGGGGCGTCCGTCCTGGTGGTCATGGATTCGATTCTAGACAGTCGGGTTAGCGAGCGTTAACCCAAGCGCGGGCGGGCGAGGGCCGCACGCGGCGTCACAGGCGCGCATGCTGCTCGATGCCCTCCCCGAACTCCGCGAGCGCCCGGTCGGTGAGTGTGGGACGGGTGTCCGCGATGGCGGCCACCCCGCCCGCTTCCGGCCCCACCCATTCTCCGCGCCGGCCGGACACCCGTCGACCGGGCGGGCGGACGTCGTCCCCTCGGGCAAGCCCCGGCAGCCGGCAGCGGCCCCGGCCGCTCGAAGCCGAGGGCCGAGAGCCGAGGGCGGAGGACCGAGGGCCGAGGGCTGCCGATGAATTCCGACCCGGCGCCCGGGATGCCCGGCGACACCCCCGAGCACGACCCCCACCACAGTCGCGGGCGAACACCGGGCGAGCGGCCGACCCCCGTGCGATGCCCCCGTTCAGCGGCCTCCCGCCGCCCTCGGGGGCCACGCCCACAGTGTCACCGCGCGCAACACCCACTCCACGGGCCCGAGCCGGTGACGCCGCATCAGCCACCCGCTGAGCGCGAGCTGGCAGGCGTAGAGCACGAGCGCCCCGCCGACCGCCGCCGCCGCGCCCGTACGGCCGTACAGCCCCAGGCCGTACCCGGAGAAGACGAGGGCCATGACGAGGGACTGGGTCAGGTAGTTGGTCAGCGCCATCCGCCCGGCAGGCGCGAGGGCCCGCGCCGTCGCGGCGCCGCTCGGCGTGGCGAACCACAGCAGCAGCCCCGTGGCGTACGCGGCCGAGAGCGCCGGGGCCGCGGCCAGGCCGACTGCCAGGCCGAACAGTTCCCAGCGCTCCGGCAGCGGCCCCGCCATCGCAGCCGCGGAGCAGACCGCCCCGGGGACTCCGATGGCGAGACCTGTCAGAAAGATGCGGAGCAGCCGCGCCCGGTCGGTGAGCGCGGCTGCTCCGAGCCACTGCCGCCGGCCGGCTACGAACCCCACGAGGAAGGCGGCGACGACATAACCGCCCATCAGCGCAAGGGCTGCCACGCTGTCGGGCAGAGCCCTGATGTTGGCGCTGACGACCTCGGTGAAGCCACCCGTGTAGGCGGCGGTCAGCTCGGCCTTCACCGCGGCGGATTCGCTCAGGTCACCGGGATCGAACAGCGCGGCGCCCAGACCGACGAGCAGCAGGAACCCTCCGGCGACGCCGTACACCCAGAGCGCCGCCCGCCAGACCTTCGCGGGCCCGGCGTTCCGGGCGGCCAGCAGGACCAGTCCACACAGGGCATACATCATGAGGATGTCGCCGGTGTAGAGCAGCACCGCGTGCGTGAGTCCGAGCACGAACAGTCCGGCCAGCCGCCGCGACATCCGGGGGACGAAGCGTGCCCCGGCGCGGGTGGCCGAGTCCATCTGAAGGGTGAAGCTGTAGCCGAAGAGGAAGGAGAAGAGCAGGTAGAACTTCGACTGCGCGAGGAGAACGACCAGCCATTCCACGGCCCCGTCCGCCGCGTGCACCTGCGCGAGCCCGCCCCTGACGCCCGGAGGCCCGGCCGTCGTCAGCACGTTCACGACCAGGATCCCGGCGAGCGCGAATCCGCGCAGGGCGTCCACTTCGAGGATGCGCGGCCTCTCCATCTCCCCCTCGGCCGTCCCCCGGCCCGCCCCTCGCACCGGCTTCGACTGCTGCGTCATCCGCTGATTCCCCCACCCGATCGGCCGTCGGCCGTTACAAGCCCCCGGCCATGACGACCGGAGCCCCCCACACGCGCCAGGCAACTCGCTCGGTCACGGCCCTCGTCGGACCCGCGACCGGTGCCGCTCCGGGTCGGGGAGCGGCGCGGGTCATTATTCCGGGCCCACCGCGCGCCCCGCCCTCCGCGGACGTATATGACCGATACCTGCCGGAACCACTGCGGGTACCGGCAGAGCGCCCTGGACAAGCCTGTTAGCGGTCGTTAACCTTGAGGCAGACGTTAACGGTCATTAACCACTGCGGTACGGGCAAGGGGGCTCGACAGGATGCAGCAGGCACCGGTGCTGGCGAGCGCGGCCGATCCCGCCTCCGAGGCCTGGCAGGCCAACGAGGCGGCGCATCACGCGCTCGCCGACGAGCTGCGCACGCGGCTCGCCACGGCCAGGCTCGGCGGGGGTGAGAAGGCGCGCGCCCGGCATGTGGCGCGCGGCAAGCTGCTGCCCAGGGACCGGGTGGACACCCTGCTCGATCCGGGTTCCCCGTTCCTGGAGCTGGCCCCGCTGGCGGCCGAGGGGCTGTACGGGGGCGCCGCCCCGGCGGCCGGGGTGATCGCCGGAATCGGCCGGGTCAGCGGCCGGGAGTGCGTGATCGTCGCCAATGACGCGACCGTCAAGGGCGGCACGTACTACCCGATGACCGTGAAGAAGCACCTCCGCGCCCAGGAAGTGGCGCTGGAGAACCGGCTTCCCTGCCTGTATCTCGTCGACTCGGGCGGCGCGTTCCTGCCGATGCAGGACGAGGTCTTCCCGGACCGGGAGCACTTCGGGCGGATCTTCTACAACCAGGCGCGGATGTCGGGGGCCGGCATCCCGCAGATCGCGGCCGTGCTGGGGTCGTGCACGGCGGGCGGGGCGTACGTCCCCGCGATGAGCGACGAGGCCGTGATCGTACGGAACCAGGGCACGATCTTCCTGGGCGGTCCGCCGCTGGTGAAGGCCGCCACCGGCGAGGTCGTGACGGCCGAGGAGCTCGGCGGCGGCGAGGTGCACTCCCGTACGTCGGGGGTGACCGACCATCTCGCCGAGGACGACGCGCACGCGCTGCGGATCGTGCGGAACATCGTCGCCACACTGCCGGACCGTGGGGCGCTCCCGTGGTCCGTGCGGCCGGCCGAGGAGCCGAAGGTCGATCCCGCCGGGCTGTACGGGGCCGTCCCGGTCGACTCCCGGACGCCGTACGACGTGCGCGAGGTGATCGCCCGGGTGGTGGACGGCTCGCGGTTCGCGGAGTTCAAGGCGGAGTACGGCACGACGCTGATCACCGGCTTCGCCCGGATCCACGGCCACCCGGTCGGGATCGTCGCCAACAACGGCATCCTGTTCTCCGAGTCCGCCCAGAAGGGCGCCCACTTCATCGAGCTGTGCGACCAGCGCGGCATCCCGCTGGTCTTCCTGCAGAACATCTCGGGCTTCATGGTGGGGCGGGACTACGAGGCCGGCGGCATCGCCAAGCACGGCGCCAAGATGGTGACGGCGGTCGCCTGCACCCGCGTACCGAAGCTGACGGTGGTGGTCGGCGGGTCGTACGGGGCCGGCAACTACTCGATGTGCGGGCGTGCCTACTCCCCCCGCTTCCTGTGGATGTGGCCCAACGCCAAGATCTCCGTCATGGGCGGCGAGCAGGCCGCGTCCGTCCTCGCGACGGTCAAGCGCGACCAGCTGGGCGACGACTGGAGCGCGGCGGACGAGGAGGCCTTCAGGGCCCCGATCCGCGAGCAGTACGAGACCCAGGGCAACGCCTACTACGCCACGGCCCGGCTGTGGGACGACGGTGTGATCGACCCGATGGAGACCCGGCAGGTGCTGGGACTCGCACTGACCGCGTGTGCCAACGCCCCGCTGCCCCAGAAGGACTACGCGGCGCCCGGCTTCGGCGTCTTCCGGATGTGAGGAACAGATGACGATGTTCGACACCGTTCTTGTCGCCAACCGCGGCGAGATCGCGGTACGTGTCATCCGTACACTGCGCGAGCTCGGCGTCCGCTCGGTCGCCGTGTTCAGCGACGCGGACGCGGACGCCCGGCATGTCCGGGAGGCCGACACGGCCGTACGGATCGGGCCCGCGCCCGCCTCGATGAGTTATCTGAGCGTGCCCGCCCTGCTGGACGCGGCCCGTCGCACCGGCGCGCAGGCCGTCCACCCCGGGTACGGGTTCCTCGCCGAGAACGCGGGTTTCGCGCGGGCGTGCGCGGAGGCGGGGCTGGTCTTCATCGGCCCCTCCGCCGACGCCATCTCGCTGATGGGCGACAAGATCCGGGCCAAGGAGACGGTCGCGGCAGCCGGGGTCCCGGTGGTTCCCGGCTCCTCGGGCAGCGGGCTCACCGATGCCCAACTGGACGACGCGGCCCGGGAGATCGGGACGCCGGTGCTGCTGAAGCCCTCGGCGGGCGGCGGCGGCAAGGGCATGCGGCTGGTGCGCGACGAGACGCTGCTCGCGGACGAGATCGCGGCCGCCCGGCGCGAGGCGAGAGCCTCGTTCGGCGATGACACGCTGCTGGTGGAGCGGTGGATCGACCGGCCCCGGCACATCGAGATCCAGGTGCTCGCGGACACCCACGGCAACGTGGTCCACCTCGGTGAGCGCGAGTGCTCGCTCCAGCGCCGCCACCAGAAGATCATCGAGGAGGCGCCGTCCGTCCTGCTCGACGAGGAGACCCGGGCGGCGATGGGCGAGGCGGCCGTCCAGGCGGCCCGCTCCTGCGGCTACGTGGGCGCGGGCACGGTGGAGTTCATCGTCCCGGGCAACGACCCCGCCTCGTACTACTTCATGGAGATGAACACCCGCCTCCAGGTCGAGCACCCGGTCACCGAGCTGATCACCGGCCTGGACCTGGTGGAGTGGCAGCTGAGGGTCGCGGCGGGCGAGCGGCTCCCGTACGGACAGCGGGACATCCGGCTCACCGGCCATGCGATCGAGGCCCGGATCTGCGCCGAGGACCCGTCCCGCGGCTTCCTGCCGTCCGGAGGCACGGTGCTCGCGCTGCACGAA
This sequence comes from Streptomyces sp. NPDC015032, assembly GCF_043080425.1. Classification (NCBI taxonomy): domain Bacteria; kingdom Bacillati; phylum Actinomycetota; class Actinomycetes; order Kitasatosporales; family Streptomycetaceae; genus Streptomyces; species Streptomyces sp. NPDC015032. The sequence goes on from NZ_JBIBVN010000001.1 coordinate 395,037, forward strand.
CCGCAGGGCAACGGCGTACGGACGGACTCCGGGCTCGCCGCGGGCGGCGAGGTCGGCAGCCTGTACGACCCGATGCTGTCGAAGGTCATCGCGTACGGCCCCGACCGCGCCGCCGCCCTGCGCGGGCTGCGCGCGGCGCTCGCGGACACGGTCATCCTCGGCGTCCCGACGAACGCCGGCTTCCTGCGCCGGCTGCTCGCCCACCCGGCGGTGGTCGCGGGCGATCTGGACACCGGCCTGGTGGAGCGCGAGGTGGCCGGGCTGGTGCCGGAGGGAGTGCCGGAGGAGGTGTACGCGGCGGCGGCGCTGCTGCGGCAGTCGTCCCCGGCGAGCGCCTCCCCCGTGGACGGCTCCGGCTGGACAGACCCGTTCTCGGTGGCGAGCGGCTGGCGCCTGGGCGGCACCCCGGCCCGTACGGTGCGTCACTTCCGGCTGCCGGGCCATGACCCCGTGGAGGTATCGCTGCGCTCCTGCCCGACGGGCACCGAGCTGACGTTCGGCCATGTCGGGGAGAGCGCACGGCCGCCGGAGCCCGCGACGGGCCCCTGCGGCCCGCTGGCCCCGATGCCCGGCGGCAGGGAGACGGCCGGACCGGTCGAGCTGTCCGCGCACCGCCTCACCCTCGAACTGGCCGGTGTCACGCACACGTTCACCCATGCGGCGTCCCCGGAAGGGACCTGGCTGGGCCGTGACGGCGACGCCTGGCACGTACAGGATCACGACCCCGTGGAGGCGTCGCTGGCCGGCGCCGCCCGGTCCGGGGCGGACACCCTCGCCGCGCCCATGCCCGGCACCGTCACCGTCGTGAAGGTGGCGGTCGGGGACGAGGTCGTGGCCGGGCAGAGCCTGCTCGTCGTCGAGGCGATGAAGATGGAACACGTCATCTCCGCCCCGCACGCCGGGACCGTGACCTCGCTGGACGTCACCGCCGGCGCCACGGTCGCCATGGACCAGATCCTGGCCATGGTGGCCCCCGTCGACGCCCCCGGGGAGGACGCGTGACACCCCGTACCCTGCCCATGACCGTACCGGCCCAGGATCTGCCCCCGCGGGTGCGCATCCACGAGGTCGGCGCCCGCGACGGGCTGCAGAACGAGAAGGCCGTCGTACCGACCGAGGTGAAGGCGGAGTTCATCCACCGCCTGGCCGCCTCGGGTCTGTCCACCATCGAGGCGACCAGTTTCGTGCACCCCAAGTGGGTGCCCCAACTCGCCGACGCGGAGGACCTGTTCCCCCGGCTCGCCGACATCGGGGAGGTCGCCCTGCCCGTGCTCGTACCGAACGAACGCGGCCTGGACCGGGCCCTGGCGCTCGGTGCGCGGCGCATCGCCGTGTTCGGCTCGGCGACCGAGACGTTCGCCGCCCGCAATCTCAACCGCACCGTCGACGAGTCGCTCGCCATGTTCGAGCCGGTCGTCGCCCGGGCGAAGGCCGGCAAGGTGCACGTCCGGGGCTATCTGTCGATGTGCTTCGGCGACCCGTGGGAGGGGCCGGTCCCCGTCCACCAGGTCGTTCGGGTGGCCAAGGCGCTGATGGACCTCGGCTGCGACGAGCTCTCCCTCGGCGACACCATCGGCGTCGCCACCCCCGGCCATGTGCAGGACCTGCTCTCCGAGCTGAACGAGGAGGGCGTGCGCACCGACACCATCGGCGTGCACTTCCACGACACCTACGGCCAGGCCCTGTCCAACACCCTCGCCGCGCTCCAGCACGGGGTGACCACCGTGGACGCCTCGGCGGGCGGCCTCGGCGGCTGCCCGTACGCGAAGAGCGCGACCGGAAACCTCGCCACCGAAGACCTCGTGTGGATGCTCGACGGCCTCGGCATCGAAACCGGGGTCGACCTCGACGCGCTCACCGCCACCAGCGTGTGGCTCGCCGAACAACTGGGCCGCCCCAGCCCGTCCCGTACCGTCCGCGCGCTCTCGGTGCGATAGACACCGTCCCACAAGGAGTGACACCTGCCATGTCCCTGGACCACCGGCTGACCGCCGAGCACGAGGAACTGCGTCGCACCGTCGAGGAGTTCGCGCACGATGTGATCGCCCCGAAGATCGGCGACTTCTACGAGCGCCATGAGTTTCCGTACGAGATCGTGCGGGAGATGGGACGGATGGGCCTGTTCGGGCTGCCGTTCCCCGAGGAGTACGGCGGCATGGGCGGCGACTACCTCGCCCTCGGGATCGCCCTGGAGGAGCTGGCCCGGGTCGACTCGTCCGTGGCGATCACCCTGGAGGCCGGGGTCTCGCTGGGGGCGATGCCCGTGTACCACTACGGCACGGAGGAGCAGAAGCGGCAGTGGCTGCCGAGGCTCTGCTCGGGCGAGGCGCTCGGCGCGTTCGGGCTGACCGAGCCGGACGCCGGTTCGGACGCGGGCGGCACCCGCACGACGGCGGTGCGCGACGAGGCGACGGGCGAGTGGGTGATCAACGGCTCCAAGTGCTTCATCACCAACTCCGGTACGGACATCACCGAACTGGTCACGGTCACGGCGGTGACCGGCCGCAAGGCGAACGGCGCCCCGCTGATCTCCTGCATCATCGTGCCGTCCGGCACCCCCGGCTTCACGGCCGCCGCCCCGTACTCCAAGGTCGGCTGGAACGCCTCGGACACCCGCGAGCTGTCCTTCACCGACGTCCGTGTCCCGCTGGGGAACCTGCTGGGCGAGGAGGGCCGCGGCTACGCCCAGTTCCTGCGCATCCTCGACGAGGGCCGGATCGCCATCGCCGCCCTGGCCACGGGCCTGGCGCAGGGCTGCGTCGACGAGTCGGTGAAGTACGCCAAGGAGCGCCACGCCTTCGGCAGGCCGATCGGTGCGAACCAGGCCATCCAGTTCAAGCTCGCGGACATGGAGATGCGCGCCCACATGGCCCGTACCGGCTGGCGCGACGCGGCGTCGCGCCTGGTGGCGGGCGAACCCTTCAAGAAGGAGGCGGCGATCGCCAAGCTGTATTCCTCGACGGTCGCGGTCGACAACGCCCGCGAGGCGACCCAGATCCACGGCGGCTACGGCTTCATGAACGAGTACCCGGTGGCCAGGATGTGGCGCGACTCCAAGATCCTGGAGATCGGCGAGGGCACGAGCGAGGTCCAGCGGATGCTGATCGCACGGGAGTTGGGCCTGCCGGCCTGACACGTACGGACGGGGCTCCGCCGGGGCCCGGCGGGGCCCGTTGCCCGTATCCGTCGGTGCCGCCCAATTCGTTCGACGGCGCAGGGACCCGCGAGGCAGAGTCCGTACATGAAGCCGCACCACTGGCCCCTGTACGGGCTCCGCCTCCGCACGCCCCGACTGGAACTGCGCCTGCCCGACCTGGAGTTGCTGGACGGTCTCGCCTCGGTGGCCGCCGGCGGGGTGCACGCGCCGGACAGCATGCCGTTCGCGGTCCCCTGGACCGACGTGCCGCCCGCCGGGCGCGGCAGGGCCGTGTTCCAGCATGTGCTGGCCACCGTCGCCGACTGGTCCGTGCGGGACTGGACGCTGAGCCTCGTCGTGCTGCACGAGGGCGAGGTGGTCGGGCGGCAGGACGTGATGGGCAAGGAGTTCGCCATCACAGGCGAGGTGAGCACCGGCTCGTGGCTGGGCCTCGCCCATCAGGGGCGGGGCATCGGCACCGAGATGCGGGCCGCCGCCCTGCATCTCGCCTTCGCCGGACTCGGGGCGCGGACCGCGGTCTCGGCCGCGATGACCGACAACCCGCGCTCGCTGGGTGTTTCGCGGCGGCTCGGATACCTGCCGGACGGGCTGGAGGTTGCCGCGGTACGGGGTGCCCCCGTCACTCTGCAGCGGCTGCGGCTGGACCGGGCCCGCTGGGAGGAGTACCGGGACGTCGAGGTGACGGTCGAGGGGCTCGACGGCTGCCGGGGAGAGTTCGGGGCATGACGCTTCCGGTGCGTGTGTCCGTGTACGAGGAGGACGGGACGCCGCGCATCCTCGACGGCCCCGAGGACGGCAGCGACATGGCCGGGGCCGAGGTCTGCCGGCCCGAGCCGAGAGGCGGCGGGGTCCTCGTCCGGTGAGCGGCCCGGAGGTACCCCGTAGAACCCGTCCGGCGGCCGACGGCACGTACGACGGCCGCCGGGCGGGCCCGCTCACCTCACTCCGCGGCCCAGGGGACCTGCGGCGCGCGGTAGTAGTTGATGCCGAGCGCGGAGAGCCTCGGCCCCTGCGCACCGAGCCGCACCTTGTACGTGTCCCAGTCGTGCGTGGACGCGGGGGACCAGCCCAGCTCCGCCACCCCCGGCAGCCTCGGGAAGGCCATCTGCTCGATCTCGTCGCTGTCGGTCAGCGTCTCCGACCAGAGCGGCGCCTCGACGCCGAGGACCGAGCCCTCCGGGGCGCCGTCCAGGTAGGTCGCCGGGTCCCAGTCGTAGGAGCGCTGGACGGAGACGTAGCCGGCCCAGGCCAGCCCCAGCTTCGTGTCCTTGTCGTACTTCATGTCGAGGTAGCTCCGGTCGGCCGGGGACAGCACCAGCTTCGTGCCGTTCACGGCGGCGTCCGCCACCTGCTTGCGCTCGGCCGCACCCGTCCGGTCGTAACCCCAGTACTGGGCGACCGCGCCCTTCACCGGCGTGGCCCCGGTCAGCTGGTGCCAGCCGATCACGGTCTTGCCGTACGTGCCGACGACGGCCTGCGCCTTGTTCATGAAGGTCACGTAGTCGTCGTGGCTGGTGGAGTGCGCCTCGTCGCCGCCGATGTGGAGATAGCGGCCGGGGGTGAGCGCGGCCAGCTCCCGGACCACGTCGTCCACGAAGTCGTAGGTGATCGCCTTCGGGACGCACAGCGAGCTGAAACCGACGCTCGTGCCGGTGTAGAGCGGCGGCGCGACGCCGTCGCAGTTCAGCTCCGCGTACGAGGCGAGCGCCGCGTTGGTGTGGCCGGGCAGGTCGATCTCCGGCACGACCTCCAGATAGCGGGAGGAGGCGTACCGGACGATCTCCTGGTAGTCGCTCTTCGTGTAGAAGCCGCCGGCTCCCCCGCCGACCTCCGTCTGCCCGCCGTACGTGGCCAGGCGCGGCCAGGAGTCGATGGCGATCCGCCAGCCCTGGTCGTCGGAGAGGTGCAGGTGGAGCTTGTTCATCTTGTAGAGGGCGAGCTGGTCGATGTAGCGCTTGACCTCCGTGACGGAGAAGAAGTGCCGGGAGACGTCCAGCATCGCGCTCCGGTAGGCGTAGCGGGGTGCGTCCTTCACCGTGCCGCCCGCGACTTTCCAGGGGCCCTTCTGGGGGCTGTTCCTCTCCACGTGGGCCGGGAGCAGCTGGCGCAGTGTCTGGACGCCGTGGAAGAGCCCCGCCGGGGCGCGCGCGGTGATGGTGACGGAGCCGGGGCCCGACTTCAGGGTGTAGCCCTCGGTGCCCGGCCCGCTGTCGTGCGGGTCGAGCCGGAGCCGGATGCCGTCGCCGCCGCGGCCGGTGACCGGCAGGGCGTACCCGGTGGACGGGCGCAGCACGCCCGCCAGGTAGTCGCCGACCTGCCGGGCCTCGCGGGAGTCGCCCTCGACGCGGATCCTGGTGTCCGCGGTGATGGCGTACGGGGAGCCGCCGGGCTTCGTCTCGGCGGGGGCGGGCAGTATCTGCCCGAGCGGACGGGGTGAGGGGGCGGCGGCCGGGCTGCGGCTCGCCGCATGGCCTTCCTGCGCCGCGCCGACACCGGAGACACCGGCCGCCGTGACGAGCAGCAGCGAGCCGAGAAGACGGGGAAGGGCGGTGTGCTGTGTCCTGTGCAGTCTCACAAGCCGGGTCCCTTTCGACGGGTTCACACCTGTGGATCTCCTGACCGAACCTTCACCATGCGTATCGCCTGTCTCACACATGGTCAAGGCGTGGACCACTTCCCCGTTCTGCGGCTGCGAGAATCTGTCTCATGACGGAAATAACTCAGCGCGACGGAACGTGGACCTTCGACGGCGAGACGGTGCGGATCGTGCCGGGGAGGGGCAAGGGCATCCATCCCCTCCGGCAGGAGCTGGGCGAGCGCGCCGTGCCCCTGCGGGCGCTGGCGGGCATCGCCTTCGAACCGGACCGCCGGGGCGGCCGGCTGCGACTGCGGCTGCGCGACGGCGCCTGCCCGGTCCTGCGTGCCGCGGACGGCCGGCTCAAGGACGCCGCGGATCCGTACCAGCTGGCCGTGGAGAAGGACCGCGGTGGCGTGGCGGAGTACTTCGCCGAGGAGGTGCGCAACACCCTGCTGATCGAACAGGTGCCCGCCGGTCCGGTGGACGGCTTCCTGCTGCCCGGGCCCGCGGTGCCGGTCGCCGGGGGCGGCGGGGACGGCACGGCCTCGTTCGACGGGGAGACCATCCGCCTCACCTGGAACTGGACGGCCGAGGAGGCCAAGAGCTCGGGCGGCCCGGTCGCCTTCCCGCTCTCGGAGGTGACCGGGGTGCACTGGCTGCCCTCCATCGGCATGGAGAACGGGCACCTGCGCTTCGTACGGGGCGAGGGGCGGGCGTCGGTTCCGGCACCGGCGCCGGAGTTCGACCCGTACGCGCTGGATCTGTGGGGGCTGTCCAAGAAGGAGTACACGGCGGTACTGGTGGCGGCGGCGGTGCTGGTCCGGCTGCCGGTCACAGCGAAGGCGCGGGCTGCGGCTGAAGCCATCACGGGGGCCGCGGACGCCCGGCCCGCGGAGATCACACCGCCGCCCGCCGATGATCACGACGTGCTGCTGCGTCGGCTGCGGGAGCTGGGCGAGCTGCGGCAGGCGGGGATTCTCACCGACGAGGAGTTCACCACCGCCAAACAGGCCGTCCTGAAGCGTCTCTGAGGGCTGCCCCGTCATCCCTGGTGGGCCGCTGACGGGCCGACCGAGAGCGTCATCACACTCCAGCCTGCCCGATATCGGGCAGAATTGTTGCGTAAGCGCCCCGTTCACCGCAATATCGACGAGTGCTCGAACGCCGCCCGTCACATGACGACCTCATCGACCACCTGGTGCGCAGCACCGCGCTCCAGCGCGGTGAAGCCACCCGGGTGATCCTCGACGTGCTGGCGTACTTCGACGAGACGACCGACGACTTCGTCCGCCGCCGCCACCGCGAACTGCAGTCCGGCGGCCTGGTGAACGCGGAGATCTTCGAACGGATCGCGGCCGAGCTGCCGCACCGGGCGGTCGCGCCGCCGGAGCTGTCGCTCCGCCAGCTGCGACGCATCGTCTACGGCTGAGCAACGGGCACTACAGGTACGTCGATGGAGGGGCAGAGACTCTATGTGCGGAATCGTCGGATATATCGGGAAGCGTGATGTGGCTCCGCTGCTGCTGGAAGGGCTGCAGCGGCTGGAGTACCGGGGTTACGACTCCGCCGGCATCGTCATCACCGGCAAGGCGTCGGCCGGGAAGCCCGCCGCCCTGAAGATGGTCAAGGCGAAGGGCCGGGTCCGCGAGCTGGAGGCCCGCGTTCCCAAGCGTTTCACCGGCACCACCGGTATCGCCCACACCCGCTGGGCCACCCACGGCGCCCCGAGCGACGAGAACGCGCACCCGCATCTGGACGCCGAGAACAAGGTCGCCGTCGTCCACAACGGCATCATCGACAACGCCTCCGAGCTCCGTGCGAAGCTCGTCGCCGACGGTGTCGAATTCCTCTCCGAGACCGACACCGAGGTGCTGGTCCACCTGATCGCCCGCGCCCAGGCGGGGGCCCTGGAGGAGAAGGTCCGCGAGGCGCTGCGCTCGGTCGAGGGCACGTACGGCATCGCCGTCCTGCACGCCGACTTCAACGACCGCATCGTGGTCGCCCGCAACGGCTCCCCGGTCGTCCTCGGCATCGGCGAGAAGGAGATGTTCGTCGCCTCCGACGTCGCCGCGCTGGTCGCCCACACCCGCCAGGTCGTCACGCTCGACGACGGCGAGATGGCCACCCTCAAGGCCGACGACTTCCGTACGTACACGACGGAGGGCTCGTCCACGACGGCCACGCCGACCACCGTGGAGTGGGAGGCCGAGTCGTACGACATGGGCGGCCACGACACGTACATGCACAAGGAGATCTCCGAGCAGGCCGACGCCGTCGACCGGGTGCTGCGCGGCCGGATCGACGACCGGTTCGCCACCGTGCACCTGGGCGGTCTCAATCTGGACGCCCGCGAGGCGCGCGGGGTCCGCCGGATCAAGATCCTGGGCTGCGGCACCTCGTACCACGCGGGCCAGATCGGCGCGCAGCTGATCGAGGAGCTGGCCCGTATCCCCGCGGACGCCGAGCCCGCCTCCGAGTTCCGCTACCGCAACCCGGTCGTCGACCCGGACACCCTGTATGTCGCGGTCTCCCAGTCCGGTGAGACGTACGACGTGCTGGCCGCCGTCCAGGAGCTCAAGCGCAAGGGCGCCCGGGTGCTCGGTGTCGTCAACGTGGTGGGTTCGGCGATCGCCCGCGAGGCTGATGGCGGTACGTACGTCCACGCCGGCCCCGAGGTCTGCGTCGTCTCCACCAAGTGCTTCACCAACACGGTGGTGGCGTTCGCGCTGCTCGCCCTGCACCTGGGCCGGATCCGGGATCTGTCGGTCGCCGACGGCAAGCGGATCATCGAGGGGCTGCGCAGGCTGCCCGCCCAGATCAGCGAGATCCTGGCGAACGAGGACGAGATCAAGAAGATGGCCGCGGAGTACGCGGACGCCAAGTCGATGATGTTCATCGGCCGGGTCCGCGGCTATCCCGTCGCCCGGGAGGCCTCGCTGAAGCTCAAGGAGGTCTCGTACATCCACGCGGAGGCGTACCCCGCCTCCGAGTTGAAGCACGGACCGCTGGCGCTGATCGAGCCCGCGATGCCGACGGTCGCGATCGTGCCGGACGACGATCTGCTGGAGAAGAACCGCGCCGCGATGGAGGAGATCAAGGCCCGCAGCGGCCGCATCCTCGCTGTCGCCCACCAGGTGCAGGAGAAGGCCGACCACACCATCGTCGTGCCGAAGAACGAGAACGAGCTGGACCCGATCCTGATGGGCATCCCGCTCCAGCTCTTCGCGTATCACACGGCCCTGGCCATGGGCCGCGACATCGACAAGCCCCGCAACCTGGCGAAGTCCGTCACCGTCGAGTAGGCGCCCGGTCCACACGAGCGGCCCCGCACCCACCGCCACCGCGGGTGCGGGGCCGCTCGCGTGCGGTCCGGCGAACGCCGTGCCGGTGAAGCCGCCGCCGGCACGGAACTCCAGGGGTCCGGCGACCCTCGGGGCAATACCGCGGGCATGGGGCGCGAGCGGGACCGTGTCGGCCGCCGTCACACCGCCCACACCCCCGGCGTGACCGATATCGAACGCCAACAGGGCGATTCCCGGGGCGAGATGACCGCGGACAGAGGTACCGGCACCTCCCGCGGAGACGTCGTCGTCCACGGCCGGCCCCCTTCATCTGCGGTGAACTTGCTCACTGATGCCCCTTATGCACCCTTCGTAAGCGCACATTCCCCCTCCGCGCATCAACGGATTGCCCGTTTCCACAGGCGAGTTGACGCCACGTCGACCGCGAGGGTGCACCTCGGCGACAGGGGTGACGGCAGGGACGGCCGGGACGGGGGCCGCTCAGGGAATGACGACGACCGGGCGCTGCGCGCGGCGCGCGAGGCGCCCCGCCACCGAGCCGAAGATGCGTCCGACGATGCCATGCGTGGAACCGACGACGATGGCGTCGGCCGAGTACTCCCGGCCGACCTCCTCCAGCTCGTGACAGATGTCCCCGCCGCGCTCGACGAGCACCCAGGGAATCTCGGAGAGGTAGTCCGCGCAGGCGAGCTCCAGGCCGAGCACCTCGGTGCGATGGTCGGGCACATCGACGAAGACGGGCGGCTCGCAGCCTGCCCAGACGGTGGTCGGCAGCCGATTGGCGACGTGGACGATGATCAGGCCGGAACCCGATCTTCGGGCCATCCCGATGGCGTACGCGAGGGCACGCTCACTGGATGTCGAACCGTCGAAGCCGACGACGACACCATGCCGGAAGGCGGGATCGCAGGAATGACGCGTTTCTTCGGCCGCCTGCGGGCCCGACATGGGGTCGGCTACCTGCTTGCGGTCGGCGGGTTCGGGGATTTCGTGACCGGCCATCGGTGTCTCGGCGAAGAGAGTCCTCGTGAGGAGAGCGACGTGGGGAAGCTGCGTCAGCGGGCGGTGTTGCGGTGTCCGGGAATCATCTTCCCAACCCCTTACCCCCAAGGGTACGGCGCCACTCCTCCACTGCCCAGACCCGCGCAAAGCGCGCGCGACGTTTCACGGAGCATGCCCGAGGCGGACCCGTATGGCAATGCCGGTTGTGCCGTACATCGACGCCGAAGGGGCGAGGCAACTCCTCTGCGCAACCGGACCGACCGCCTCCGTAGCCGCCCGCGCCCCGCCGCAGACCGTCGCGGAACCCCCGCGGACCCCCCGGGGAGCCGTCGCGGAACCCCTCGCTCCGGATCGGCCGCCACCCTCTCGCCGATCGCCGGCGCGGCGATCCGCTCCCCGGGAGTCACGCCGCATCCGCCCCGGCCCGTCCGCCCCGTCCACGACCCTCCGCCCGGCCGACGGACCGATACCGGCCCACCGGTCGGGATCCGGCTGCCGCCGACGCCGCCGCACCGGTCCGCACGATCGGCCGCCCGACCTGCTAAGGGGGCGTAAAGAAGCATCGGTTCATCGGGGTTGTGCGCCGGTTCACTGACTGAATCACGTACGCACAACCATCTATTTTCAGCCAACTTCACACCCCTGTCACTTCCTTGCCGAAATGGCCGATCAACCCCCTTGCCACCAGGCAGGAAGAGACCGCGCGGTACGCTTCCACCCGACGGGGACGGGCCATCAAGGCGAGGCGCACTTCCCTGCACGGCCGCCGAGTGAAACCCTTCGTGATCGAAAGCTTCCCGCCAAGTTGCCTTGTCGACATAACGCCGGTTGGTGAACTTGTCACGCGGGCATCGCGGGACACAGTAGATTCGATCTTGGGTATCGAAGACGGGGGTCTCGTGCAGGACCGAGGGGAAAAGTGCAGGAGCGACAGGCCCGTAAGGACCAGGGAGACGCGAACACCGAGGGGGGCTTAGCGTCATGAGCCAGGACTCCGCCGCCGCAACGGAGGCTGTACGGAAGCTCAGTGGACGACGACGACGAGAAGTCGTCGCCGTACTGCTGTTCAGCGGCGGCCCCATCTTCGAGAGCTCGATCCCGCTCTCCGTGTTCGGAATCGACCGACAGGACGCGGGAGTTCCGCGGTACCGACTCCTCGTCTGCGGCGGGGAAGAGGGACCGCTGCGGACCACCGGGGGACTCGAATTCACCACGCCCTACGGGCTGGAGGCGATCAGCAGGGCCGGCACCGTCGTGGTGCCCGCCTGGCGTTCGATCACCTCGCCGCCGCCCGCGGAGGCGCTGGACGCGCTGCGCCGCGCCCATGAGGAAGGGGCCCGCATCGTCGGGCTGTGCACCGGGGCGTTCGTGCTCGCCGCGGCAGGTCTGCTGGACAGCCGTCCGGCGACCACGCACTGGATGTACGCACCGACGCTGGCCAAGCGCTATCCGTCGGTCCACGTCGATCCGCGGGAGCTCTTCGTCGACGACGGCGACGTGCTCACCTCCGCGGGCACGGCGGCCGGGATCGATCTCTGCCTGCACATAGTCCGCACGGACCACGGCACGGAGGCCGCCGGGGCACTGGCCCGCCGGCTCGTCGTGCCGTCGCGGCGCAGTGGCGGTCAGGAGCGCTACCTCGACAGATCTTTACCCGAGGAGATCGGCTCCGACCCGCTCGCCGAGGTCGTGGCCTGGGCACTGGAGCATCTCCACGAGCAGTTCGACGTGGAGACGCTGGCCGCGCGCGCCTACATGAGCAGGCGGACCTTCGACCGCAGGTTCCGCTCGCTCACCGGCAGCGCGCCGCTCCAGTGGCTGATCACCCAGCGGGTGCTGCAGGCACAGCGGCTGCTGGAGACGTCCGAGTACTCGGTCGACGAGGTCGCGGGCCGCTGCGGCTTCCGCTCGCCGGTCGCGCTGCGCGGACACTTCCGGCGTCAGCTGGGCTCCTCCCCCGCCGCGTACCGGGCCGCCTACCGGGCCCGTCGTCCGCAGAGCGGTGGCGTGGAGGGCCTCACCCCGGGGATCGACCCGGTCGTGCCCGCCCAGGGCTCCTCGGCGGGCCGGCGGGCCACGGCCGCGGCCGCCCCGCCGGGTCCGTCCGTCGTCACATCGGTGACGGTCGGGGCGGGGCAGCCGGAGCACGGGAAACCGGGCCCCGACGCGTACGCCGCCGGACGCCCGGCCCTGCCGGGTCAACGGAGTGCCCCGTAGGCTGGGGCCATGAACGACCGCATGGTGTGGATCGACTGCGAGATGACCGGGCTCTCGTTGACGGAAGACGCACTCATCGAGGTGGCCGCGCTGGTCACCGACTCGGAGCTGAACGTGCTCGGCGAAGGGGTGGACATCGTGATCCGCCCGCCGGACGCGGCCCTGGAGACGATGCCCGAGGTGGTGCGCGAGATGCACACCGCCTCGGGCCTCCTCGACGAGCTGGCCGGGGGCACCACCCTGGTCGACGCCGAGGCCCAGGTGCTGGCCTATGTCCGCGAGCACGTGAAGGAGCCCGGCAAGGCCCCGCTCTGCGGAAACTCGGTCTCCACCGACCGCGGTTTCCTGGCGCGGGACATGGCCGCCCTGGAGGGTTACCTCCACTACCGGATCGTCGATGTGTCCTCGATCAAGGAGCTGGCGCGCCGCTGGTACCCGAGGGCGTACTTCAACAGTCCGGCCAAGAACGGCAACCACCGGGCACTCGCGGACATCCGCGACTCCATCACGGAGCTGCGCTACTACCGCGAGGCGGTCTTCGTGCCGCAGCCCGGGCCGGACTCGGAGCGCGCCAAGGCGATCGCGGCACACGTCGCGCCGCCCGCTCCGTAGCAGTCTGCGAAGCCGCTGGTCACAGACCTTTCGAGGGCTGTGGTCAGCGGCTGAACAACGGGGGCGCGAGCACCCTCTCGGACCCTGTACACTTTTTCTCGGCCGGTCAGAAAAAGACCGGGCGTGGTGGGTATAGCTCAGATGGTAGAGCACCTGGTTGTGGTCCAGGATGTCGCGGGTTCGAGTCCCGTTACTCACCCTGAAGGGAAGGGCCCCGGTCGATGACCGGGGCCCTTCTCGTGTCTGAGCCCCCCTCACCGGGGCGGGCCGGGGCCGCGGGGGCTACACCGCCCGCAGACGGGCCAGGGTGGATTCCAGTTCGGCCTGTGCGGCGCGGCCCGCCGAGTCCGCGTCACCGGCCACCACGGCCCGTACCAGCACGTCATGGGCCGCGTCACCGTGGTCCGGGTCCTCGCGGCGCAGGCCGAACAGCTCCACGAGGTCGACGAGCCCCTGCCGCAGCGCCGGGGCGAACTCACCGAAGAGGTCGGTGAGTACGGGGTTGTGGGCCGCGGCCACCACGGCCCGGTGCAGGGCGATATCCGCGTCGACGAACTCCGCGTCTCCCCCGGCCCCCGCCGCCCGCCGTGCGGTGAGCGCCGCATCGAGGGCGGCCAGGTCCTCGCCCGTACGGCGCCGCGCGGCCAGCCGGGCGGCCTGGACCTCGATCAGCATGCGCACTTCGTAGACATCGGCGGCCGAGGCCCGGCGCAGCCGGGCCGGCCAGTCCTCCGTCGCATGGTCGGCGATGACGAAGACGCCCGCGCCCTGCCGGGACTGGAGCAGCCCGAGCGTGGCCAGGGTGCGCACCGCCTCACGGACCGTGGAGCGGCCCACGCCGAGCGTCCTGGCCAGGGTGGTCTCGCCGGGAATCTTCGTGCCGACCGGCCAGTGCCCCTCGGTGATCTGCTCGCGCAGTTGGTGTGTGGCCTGTTCGACCAGGGGGCTGGGGCGGAGCGGACCGAGCGAGGGCACGAATTCACCTGTCAGGTTGTCTGAGGACTTTCTTTCTGGCTACTGTACCGGCATGACGCACTGCGGTCTCCTTCTTCTCGGCTGCCGCGGCGGGGCCTGAAGCGACCGGCACCCCGCCGCGGGGCGCCGTGCTGTGCCGGTCGCATCCGGCGATGCGAAATGAGTCCGCCTTCATGTCCGACCGTCTGTCACCGATGCACAGCTTCCCCACGATCTGCACCCCGCGCGGGCCCGTGCCCGCCGACGCGCCCCGCTGGAACCCGCAGCGCACCAGTTCCATGCCGTCCCACCGCTACCGTTCCGCCTTCGACCGCGTCGAGGTCCCGCTGACCGGCCGCAGCTGGCCGCAGGCCCGTATCGAGAAGGCCCCGCTCTGGGTACCCGTGGATCTGCGGGACGGCAATCAGGCACTGGCCGAACCGATGGACACGCCGCGCAAGCGCCGGATGTTCGATCTGCTCGTCGCCATGGGATTCAAGGAGATCGAGGTCGGCTATCCGTCCGCGAGCCGCACCGATTTCGACTTCGTCCGGCATCTGGCCGGGAGCGGCGCCGTGCCGGACGACGTCACCGTGGTCGTCTTCACCCCGGCCAAACCGGATCTGATCGAGCGGACCTTCGAGTCCATCGAGGGGATGGACCGCGCGGTCGTCCATCTGTACACCCCGACCGCCCCCGTCTGGCGCGATGTCGTACTCGGCCGCGGCCGAGCCGAGGTGCACGACCTGGTGCTGGACGCGGCGGCGCGGATGGAGCGGCTGGCCCGGGCGCGGCCCGGCGCCGACATCCGGTTCGAGTTCTCCCCCGAGGTCTTCATCCTCACCGAGCCGGACTTCGTCCTGGAGCTCTGCAACAGCCTCACCGAACTGTGGGACGCCTCCCCGGACCGGCCGGTCGTCCACAATCTGCCCGCCACGGTGGAGATCGCGACGCCGAACGTCTACGCCGATCAGATCGAGTACATGCACCGCCACCTGGACCGGCGCGACGCGGTGATCCTCTCCGTCCATCCGCACAACGACCGCGGCACCGGCACCGCGTGCGCCGAGCTCGCCGTCCTGGCGGGCGCGCAGCGCGTGGAGGGCTGCCTGTTCGGCAACGGGGAGCGCACCGGCAACGTCGACCTGGTCAACCTGGCCCTCAATCTGCACGCCCAGGGCGTCGACCCGATGATCGACTTCTCCGACATCGACGAGATCCGCCGCACGGTCGAGCACTGCAACCGGCTGCCGGTGCCGCCCCGCCACCCGTACGGCGGCGACCTGGTCTACACGGCGTTCTCCGGCACCCACCAGGACGCCATCAGCAAGGGCTTCGCCCATCGCGCGAGCAGTGGTTCCGAGCTGTGGTCGGTGCCGTATCTGCCGATTGACCCGGCGGACGTCGGGCGGACGTACGAGGCGGTCATCCGGGTCAACAGCCAGTCGGGGAAGGGCGGTATCGCCCATCTGCTGCAGAGCAATTACGGGGTGCATCTGCCGGCCCGGCTGCGCGCGGACTTCTCCCGCACGGTGCAGACGGCGACCGACGACAGCGGTCTGGAGGCCACCCCGAAGGATCTGTGGGAGCTGTTCGAGGCGACGTACCTGATGCCCGGACGGGACGGGAACGTGGCCCTGACCTCCTGGTCCACGGACCGGAACCCGGCCGGTGAGCACCGGTTCGTCTGCACGCTGCGGGTGGACGAGCGGGAGGGTGACTACGAAGGCACGGGCAACGGCCCGGTGTCGGCGTTCACCCGTACGCTGGCCGCCGCGGGGATCGAGGTGGACGTCCTCGACTTCACGGAGCACGCGACGGCGAGGGGGCAGGGCAGCCCGGCGATGGCGTACGCGGAGTGCCGGGTCGGCGGGGAGCTGTACTGGGGGGCCGGCCAGGACACGTCCGTCCTGACGGCGTCGATCCTGGCGGTGCTGTCGGCGGTGAACCGGGCCGGATAGCGGGCCGGTCGCCCCGTGGATGGGGCGCGTCCCGCCCCACGCCTTCGGCCTTGCGGGACGGCCCTCAGCCGAACGCCGAAGGCGGCGGAGCCGGAGACGGCCTGGCGTCCGCGTCGCTCACCGCCGCCGCGCCGCCGGTGAAGTCGGCGAGGGCGCGCCCGTGTTCGACGCGTCCGGGGTGCGGGTCGGTCGCGACCCGGCGGGTCAGCTCCGCGGTCTTCGGCGGCAGGTCCGAGGCGAGCAGCACCGCGTTGCCGAAACGGCGGCCACGCCACACGGTCGGGTCGGCGGCGAGTGCCAGTTCGGGGAAGACCGCGGCCGCGGTGGCGATCTGGCCGCGGAGATGGGTCAGCGGCGGCCCGTCCGCGAGGTTGGCCACGTAGCTGCCGCCGGGTCCGAGGACCCGGCGGACCTCGGCGAGGAACTCGATGCTGGTGAGGTGCGCGGGGGTACGGGCCCCGCTGAAGACATCGGCGATGACGAGGTCCGCCCAGCCGTCCTGGATCTTCCCGAGCCCGGCACGGGCGTCGGTGGCACGGACCCGGATCCTGGCCTGCGGGTCCAGCGGCAGCTCACGGCGGACCAGTTGGACGAGCGCGGCGTCCACCTCGACGATCTGCTGGGTGGAGCGGGGCCGGGTCGCGGCGATGTAGCGGGCGAGGGTGAACGCGCCGCCGCCCAGGTGCACCACGTGCAGGGGCTGCCCGGCGGGTGCGACGAGGTCGGCGATGTGGCCGATCCTGCGCTGGTACTCGAAGGACAGATACGTGGGGTCGTCCAGATCCACATGGGACTGAGGGGCGCCGTCGAGCGTCAGCGTCCAGGCGTGCGGGCGCTCCCGGTCGGGCACCAGCTCGGCGAGACCGCCGTCCACCGGTACGGCAACGGGCTCCGCCCGGCGCCCGGCCCCGCGTCCGGTCCCGCGTCCGGCTCCGCGCTCGGCCCTGCTGTCGGCCTTGCGGTCGGACCGCTTGCGGGCGCCCGCGCCCGACGCTCCTCGACGTGCCACTGCTGTTCGTGCCCGCTCACTGCTCATCGCTCCGGGCCGGTACGGAACCGGCCGCGCCGGAAGGTCCCGGCCACCGGCCCATTATGAGCACGCGGGCAGGCCCCGGCGGTCAGCGGCAGTTGTCGGCCGCCTCGATCAGCCGGGCCGCCTGGTCGAGAGCGGCTCGCAGCGCGGTCGGGTCGGTGACCGGGGCGTCGTCCTCGGGCGGCAGCAGCCAGTCGCTGCCGGTGCCGGGCGGTTCGGCGGGGATGCGTAACCCGCGGCCCGCGGTCTGCGTACAGGCGCTGCCCGGTACGTCCCACGCCGCCGCGGTTCCCGGCGGCACCAGGAAGCCGAGGGTGTCGCAGGCGCCGTCGTGCAGGACCGGTCCGACGGCCTCCTGATCGGTGCCGCGGCGCAGGATGTCCACGGCCTCCAGTCCCTGACGGGCGGGGACGGTCACCAGGTCGCAGGGTTCGGCGCCGTGGTCCACCGGGGGCGCGGCGGGCGCCGTGGCACCCGTTGCGGCCGGGGTCGTCGCAGTCGTCCGCGAGCCGGTCTCCGTGCCGAGATGCAACAAGGAACCTCTCCTCTCATCGCCGGGCGGAGCCGGGTTCCGTCTCCACGGGGACCAACGCGCCGACCGCGTCAAGGGCTACGGTGCCACGCCGCCGCAAAGGGTGGCAGTTCATGGCGGATCGCGGGCGAGATGCCCCTTTTATTAGCAAACGCAGCGTGTGTGCCCGGCCACAGCCGGTACGTTCTTGCTCCGCCGGGGCACCGGAAGCAGGAACCCCGGCTGCAGAAGAGAGGTCCTCGCCCATGGTGTCGACAGGGGCAGTTCCCAACCTCACCTTCCGGCGGCTGCGCGGCCGGCGCTCCGCCGGGGAGTTCGCTGCCGCGGTACGCAGGTCCGCCCGCGAGATCGGCGAGCAGGTCGCGTGCGACGCCCGGTACATCGGGCGCGTGGAGTCCGGCGAGATCCGCTGCCCCAACTACGCGTACGAGCGGGTCTTCCTGCACATGTTCCCCGGAACGACCCTGGCGGACCTGGGCTTCTCGCCGCGTGAATCCGTACGCGGCCGGGGGGCGCGGGCCACCGCCGGACCTCCACCGCCCCCTGCGTTCCCCAGCGAAACCGACGAGGAGAGCGACGTGCTGCGTCGCGTATTCATGACGAGCGGCACCACCACGATGGCGGCCGCGACCCTGGGGCTCGGCCTCGGCGGCACGTCCGCCGCCGCGCCCCTGCCCGAGCCGCGCCGGGTCGGCGAGGCCGAGGTGAGCGCCGTCGAGAAGGCGGTGCGGCAGATCCGGCTGCTCGACGACCGGCACGGTGGTGACGGCCTGTACCGCAAGGCGTCCCGGCCGCTGCGGGCGGCGTACGCGCTGCTCGACGCCGGGGCCGCCACCAGGCGCTCCACCGCCGACCGGCTGCACGCCGGAGCGGGCGAACTGGCCATCTCGGTGGGCTGGCTGGCCCATGACTCGGGCCGGTTCGAGGACGCCCGCTCGCACTACGCGGAGGCGCTCGCCACGGCGCGCGTGGCGGGTGACGCGGCGCTGGAGGCGCACGCGTTCTGCAACGCGTCGTTCCTGGCCAGGGACGCGGGGCGGCCCCGCGAGTCCGTACGGGCGGCCGAGGCCGGACAGCGGGTGGCACGGTCGCTGGGCTCGCCGCGGCTGCTGGCGCTGCTCGCGCTGCGGGAGGCGGGGGGCCGGGCTGGGCTCGGGGACCGTAGGGGCTGCGAACGGGCGATCGGCCGGGCGCACACCGCGTTCGGACGCGGTCCGTCCGACGCCGATCCGGAGTGGATGACATTCTTCCGGGAGGCGGAGCTGGAGATGCTGGAGGCGCAGTGCTGGTCGGCGCTGGGCGACTGGTCGCGGGCGGCCCGCCACGCGCTGCGGGCGACGCGCCTCCAGGACCCGCACTTCACCCGGAACCTGGCGCTCTACCGGGCCGAGCTGACCACGGACCTCGCCAGGGCGGGCCGGGCCCCGGAGGCGGCGTCGGCGGGCCACCAGGTGCTGGACCTGCTGGACCGGGTCCAGTCGTCCCGCATCCGGGCGATGCTGGCGGGCGCGGCGGGGGTGCTGGCGCCGCACGGGGGCGCGGCGGTACGCGGGTTCCTGGAGCGGTACGGGGAGGTCGCGGGGGCGGAGGCGGAGGCGTAGGGCCTCTCGTTTGGATCGTGCCGGGCCCGTCCGGTGGCCGGGACCTCCTCCGCCGCCGGGACGGCCGGGCCTACCGCTCCAAGTGGCCCGTGTCGTTCCAGCGTTCCACCGCGGGCGCCCCGTACGCCCATCCCAGCACCGAAAGTGACGTCGGGTCGAGCCGGATGCGCGCCGCGAAGGACACGTCCTCGCCCAGCCACCGCGCCCCCAGTGCCCGCAGGATGTGGCCGTGGGCGAAGACCAGGACGTCGCGGTCGGCCGAGCGGGCCCAGTCGACGATCTCGTCGGCGCGGGCGGACAGTTCGGCCAGGGTCTCTCCCTCCGGCACCCCGTCGCGCCAGATGAACCAGTCGGGGCGGATCGCCTTGATCTCGGCCGGGGTCATCCCCTCGTACGCCCCGTAGTCCCACTCCAGCAGCGCGTCCCACGGCTCGGCCCGGTCCGCGAATCCGGCGATGTCGCAGGTCTCCTTGGCCCGCAGCAGCGGACTGGTGCGGACTTCGAGGCCCGGCAGGTCCGCCCACGGCCCACGGTGCAGCCGCTCGCCGAGGAGCTTGGCGCCCGCCCGGCCGGTGTCGAGCAGCGGGATGTCCGTCCTGCCGGTGTGATTGCCCTTGACGGACCATTCCGTCTGGCCGTGCCGGGCGAGCAGGATACGCGGTGCCATGACGGCTCTCCCTGAACTGAGATCTGAGGCCGGAGATCGAGACAGAACGGATCATCCGGTTCTCCCATCATCGCGCACGGGTCCGGGAGGCAACCTGCGGGGCAGCAGCGGCGTCCCTCTCTGCACGGAGAAATCTGCACGGGGAAATCCGTACACACACCGGGTAGCCGACAAGGACCCCCGGGGGAATCGGGTCCGACCCGCACCGTACGGTTGAACGCCCGCCGTCGGTCGCATGAACACATGATGGAGAGCTTCCGGATGCAGCCTGCCAGCACCGCGCCCGTGGCGCGCCCGCGGCCCCGTTGGTGGACCGAGCTGCCGCTGCTGGCCCTGGTGTACGGAGCCTACTCCGCGGGCCGGCTGGTGGTGCGCGGCGACGTGTCCACGGCCGTCGACCACGGCCTGAGCATCCTGGACCTGGAGAAGACGCTCCACATCAACTTCGAGCATCCGCTCAACCGGCTGTTCACCGCGCACCCCTCGATCGGCATACCCGCCGACTTCGTGTACGCGTCCCTGCACTATCTGGTCACCCCGGCCGTCCTGGTCTGGCTCTTCCGCCGCCGCGAGGCCCTGTACCGCAGGGCCCGCACCTGGCTGATGACCTCGACGCTGCTGGGCCTGATCGGCTTCACGCTGCTGCCGACCTGCCCGCCCCGGCTGCTCGACGCCACGCACGGCTTCGTCGACACCATGGCGCAGTACAGCTCCTACGGCTGGTGGGGCACCGGGGCGAGTGCCCCGCGCGGCATGAGCGCAATGACGAACCAGTACGCGGCGATGCCGAGCCTGCACGTCGGCTGGGCGCTCTGGTGCGGAATCCTGCTGTGGCGTCACGGCCGGCACCCGCTGGTCCGGGCCGCGGGCATCGCGTACCCGCTGCTCACCACGTTCGTGGTGATGGGCACGGCCAACCACTACTTCCTCGACGCGGTCGCGGGCGTCGCGGTGATGGGCGTCGGAGCCCTGCTGACCGGACCGGTGATGCGTCTCGGCGACCGGGTCAGGACCCGGCTCGGGGCCCGCTTCCCGCGGCTCGCCCCGGCCGCGGAGTCCCTGGTTGTCAGTACCGGATGCGAGACTTCGGCGGGTGAGCGAATCCCTGGCCAGCGGACCACCTCCGCAGACTCCACCGATGCCGCGGCATCGGCCGACGCAGACGCCTCGGCCGGTCGCACACCCCGGGCCGAACCCGCCGCCCCCGCAGGCGCGCGAGCAGCAGGGGACGACGCTCCGGCAACGGCTCGCTGAGCTGCGGGGCCCGGCCGTCGCACCGCGCCCGCTGGACGCCCGCGCGCTGGCCGCCCTCGCCGCCAACCCCGGCTGCCGGCGCCGCGCCCTGCTGGACGGCGCCGGGGTGGACAAGGCGGCGCTGGCCGAGGCGCTCGGCTCACCGGCCCCCTTCGGCCAGTCGCAGTTCGCTCTCGTCCGGGGCAACGCCTTCGAGGCCAAGGTCAAGGCCGACGGCGGTACGGAGCTGATGCGGCTGCTGTACGAGCATCTCGGCGGCGGTGCCGCGGCGCCGGGCGAGGTCCTGGTGCCGGACCTGACCGCTGCCGGACCCGAGGGCCGCGCGGCGCGTACCGCGCTCGCCCTGCGGGAGGCGACCGAGGCGGGCGGCTGGGCGCTGCTGGACCACCCGATGCTGGCCCTGGAAGTGGCGGGCTCCCCGGCCTATCTGGAGCCGGACGCGGTGGCGGTGCATCCCGACGGCACCTGGACGGTCGTCGAGATCAAGTCCTTCCCCATGATCGACGGCTCGGCCGACGCGGCGAAGGTCGGTGCGGCGGCCCGGCAGTCCGCCGTCTACGTACTGGCGCTGGAGCGGATCGCGGAGCTGACCGGGGGCGCCCGGGTCGCGCACCGGGTGCTGCTGGTCTGCCCGAAGGACTTCTCCAATCTGCCCACCGCCTCGGTCGTGGACGTACGCAAGCAGCGTGCGGTCACCCGGCGTCAGCTGACCAGGCTGGTCCGGGTCGAGGACATCGCGGCGGCCCTGCCCGGGGGCACCACCTTCGATCCGGAGTGCCCCCGGGAACAGCTCGACGCCGCGGTCGAGTCGGTCGGCGCCGCGTACGCCCCGGAGTGCCTGGCCGCGTGCGAGCTGGCCTTCCACTGCCGGGCGAAGGCGCGTGCGGCGGGTGCGGTGGAGGCACTGGGGCGGAGCGTGCGCGGTGAGCTCGGCGGGCTGACGACGGTGGGTGCGGTGCTGGCCGCCGCCGCGGGCAAGGAGGGCGACCCGGCGGATCCGACGGTCGCGGCCCTGCGGCGGGCGGCGGCGCTGCGCGCGGAGGCGCTGGAGGGCGGGGCGGCATGTCGCTGATCAGCACGCTGGCCCGGCTGGAGGCGGTGGAGAGCGGCCGGGCGCAGCCGATGACGACGGTCCGGCACCGCCATCTCACCGACCGGCCGCTGGTCCTGGTGCCGCTGACCACCGCGGGTGAGGCGGGCGCCCCGCTGGGGGCGCTCGTCGGGACCGACCGGGAGGCACCCCGGCTGCTGACGGTGTCGCAGCCGCGCGACCGGGACCTGCGGTTCGCGTTCCTCGCCGAGCTGGCAGAGGCGGTGCTGCCGCACATCGAGGCGTACGAGGATGTCGTCGAACCCGCCGAACGCAACGAGACGGATCCGGAGACCGGGAAGAAGGCCAAGGTCGAGGTCGAGCTGTGCGCGGACGCAGCGCAGTTGGTCGTGCCGAGCCGGGCGGGCATCGAGTTCGTCCGGCTGCTCGGCCGCTCCATGCGGTTCCGGCGCACCGCGGAGGACGACCCCGACACCCCCTACCCCGCCCCGGCCCGGGTGCCGCTGCTGGGCCGCTGGCTGACGCACTACGGGGAGCGGGCCAGGGTGCCGGGCTCTTCGCTGCTGCTCGCCGCGACGGATCTGCTGAACCGGCACTGGGCGACCGGGCAGAGCAGTCTGGAGGATCAGCATCTGGGCGCGCTGCTGGCCTGGATCGACGCTCCGGCGGGCGAGTCGGGGGCGTCAGCGGCGCTCCGTGCGGAGCGGGACCGGGACGGCGCGGGCCAGCTGCTGTGCCCGCCGGCCGGTCCGGCCACGGACCCGGCCTTCGACAACCGGCTGCTCGCACCCGCCATCGAGAAGTACGACCGGGCGCGCGCCTCGCTCGCCGCAGCCGAGGACGGTCTGGCGGCCGATGCCCGGCTCGCCGAACTGACCGGTGCCGAGCGGGAGATCAGGGCACTTCTGGCCGGGGTGATGCGGCCGACGTGGGACGCGGTGTGGCGGGGGCTCGATCTGCTGAAGGAGCTGCCCGGGGGTGCTCGGGCCGAGGACCGCTGGACCAGGGACCGCTGGTCGTTCACCGGCCACCGGGACCGGGTGCGGTCCGGCGAGCCGCCGCAGCCGCGCCGGGACGACGCGGTGACGGCGGCGCAGAAGCTGGCCTCGCGGGAGACGGCGCAGGCACAGCTGGACGCGCAGGAGGCGCTGGACGATCCGCTGGTGCTGGCCGGGCGGCGGCTGGCCGGTGAGGCGTTCGTCGGCGAGGTGACGGAGGTGGTGATGGCGTACAGCGAGTCGAAGCGCCCGTCCCCGCGCCCGCTGGTCACCGTCCGCACGGACGAGCGCCCGCATCTCGGCGAGCGCACCAAGGTGTACCGCTCGCTGGACGGCAGGCCGCAGACCGCCGAGTTCGTGTCGTACGCCGAGGAGCCGGCGGACGGGGGCACGTCCGCGCTGGTGCTGCGGATCACCGACCGGATGGGCCGGAGCAAGGAGCCGGCCCCGGGTTCGGTGCCGGAGCCGGGCGACCGGATCTCCTGGACGCTGTTCGAGCACGATCAGCGCGGCGGCCCGAAGCTGCCGGACCCGGAGGGGACGCCCTGGACCCATGGCGGCCCGCCGGGCGCCACTGCCGGGCAGGCCGAGAGCCCCGATCCCGTGACCGCGGAGGACCTCCTTTGACTGCCGTATTCGACCCGGGCGCCCAGGCCGCGCGGGCGACCGACGCGATCCTCGCCGACACCCTGAACGGTACGTCGCGCGGCATCGTCGTGGACTCCCCGCCGGGCGCGGGCAAGTCGACGCTCGTGGTGCGCGCCGCGCTCGAACTGGCTTCCGCCGGGCACCCGTTGATGGTGGTCGCGCAGACCAACGCCCAGGTCGACGACCTGGTGGTGCGGCTGGCCGAGAAGGACCCGGGGCTGCCGGTCGGAAGACTGCACAGCAACGACTCCGACCCGTACGACAGGGTGCTGGACGGCCTGGCCAACGTACGGAAGTCGGCCAAGGCGGCGGATCTCGCCGGGCTCGACGTGGTCATCTCGACGGCCGCCAAGTGGGCGCACGTGAAGAACGTCGAGCCCTGGGGCCACGCGATCGTCGACGAGGCGTACCAGATGCGTTCGGACGCGCTGTTGGCCGTCGCGGGTCTCTTCGAGCGGGCGTTGTTCGTCGGTGACCCGGGCCAGTTGGACCCGTTCTCGATCGTCGGCGCGGACCAGTGGGCGGGGCTGTCGTACGACCCGTCCGCGAGCGCGGTCTCCACCCTGCTCGCGCACAATCCCGGGCTGCCGCAGCACCGGCTGCCGGTGTCGTGGCGGCTGCCCGCGTCCGCCGCGCCGCTCGTCTCGGACGCGTTCTATCCGTACACCCGGTTCCGCAGCGGTACGGACCACGGGGACCGCCGGCTGTCGTTCGGCGTCGCGTCCGACGGCTCGGCACCCGACCGGGTGCTGGACGAGGCCGCGGAGTCCGGCTGGGGCCTGCTCGAACTCCCGGCCCGGCACACCCCGCGCACCGATCCGGAGGCGGTACGGGCGGTGGCCCTGGTCGTCCGCCGACTCCTCGACCGGGGCGGCGCGGCAACGAGCGAGCGCTCTCCCGGCCCCGTCCCGGTCACGGCGGACCGGGTCGCGGTCGGCACCGCCCATCGCGACCAGGCGGCGGCGGTGCGGGCGGCGCTCGCGGAGCTGGGCGTGACAGGCGTCGCGGTGGACACGGCGAACCGGCTCCAGGGCCGCGAGTTCGATGTGACGGTGGTTCTGCACCCGCTCTCCGGCCGTCCGGACGCCACGGCGTTCCATCTGGAGACGGGCCGGCTGTGCGTCCTGGCCTCGCGCCACCGGCATGCCTGCATCGTGGTGTGCCGGGCGGGCGTCACGGAACTGCTGGACGAGCACCCGTCGACGGAGCCGGTGCAGCTGGGGGTCACGGTGAAGTTCCCGGACGGCTGGGATGCGATGTTTACCACATACCTTCACCTCCTGGAGCATCGCGTGTCCTGGCGGCCGTGAGCTGCGGTGACGCGCAGGCAGTCAGTCCAGGGACGCCAACGCACCCGCTATGAGAGAACGTGCCGCCGCTCCCCTCACGGCCCCCTGTGCCAGCCGTTCAAAGGCACGGGTGTACAGCTCGACCTGGCTGGGCTGTGTGAGGGTGGCAGCAGCGTCCAGGGTGTCCGCGTGCACCCTGGTGTCGTCGAAGATCGTGAAAGTGGGCATCGGCCACACGGCCCGTTGCGCTGAGAACGGGATGAGCCCCACGGCTACGTTGTGGAGATCCATGACCCCGAGCAGGTGGCCAAGCTGTGCCGCCATGGTGTCCGCGCTGCACAGCCGGTACCGCAGCACCGACTCCTCCAGTACGAACGAGAACCGGCGTGCGCCATTGCTCAGCACCTCGTTACGCCTCATGCGGGCCGCGACAGCATCACTCACGTCGTCCGGGGTTCCCCGGAAGTCTGCGATCGATGACAGCAGGGCAGCGGCGTATCCGGGTGTCTGGAGGAATCCGGGGATCACGTCGGAGACGTAGACCCTGAATATCTTTGTTTGTTGGTACAGATCCCCAGTCGACTCCTGCAAACGGCGGAGACCGCTTCGCTGGAGTCGCCTCCACTGCACATGAGCGTCTGCGGACTGCCTGTTGGCAGCGATCAGGTCGGGGGCCTGGTCATCAGCGGTGCAGGCCCGGCACCACGCTTTGATATCCGCGTCGGAGGGAGGGGTCTTGGCATTCTCGATACGGGATGACTTCGACTCCGACCAACCGCACCTGACGGCCAGCTCCCGCCCGCTGATCCCCGCGTCCTTCCGGATCTCGCGCAGCCGACCGGCCAGCTCCTCGCGGGCCTGCTGAACGCGTGAGAAGGGGTGCAGGGGCATGGAGTTGGCTTTCGTCAGATCTCATACAGGTGGTGCGGGATCGCTCGCGCCCAGACCGCTTCGAAGGCGGCAGAGCACAGCTTCACGGCCTCCGGGTCCGCCGATATCTCGTCTTCCACCACCACTCCGTCACCTGAGAAGTGATGCACCCGGAGCAGGGCGCCGTCGAAGAGCCAGAAGTCATTGCCCGGCAGGGCCATACTCGTAGCCCGTCGCCGTGGCAACCACCGCACTTCCTCACCCGCCGTGACGTTGGCGCGGGTGACGTAGTGCTCCCAACGGATGTAGTCCGACACAGGCTCGCAGACCACCCGTGCCCGACAGATCGCCACGCCCCGGGCCACGGTGTCCGTGATCAACTGGTCGTAGGGGTGCCACCAGGATTCGCGGTCCTCCCAATTGATCCGCTCGCCCCGCTTCCATGCCTCGAACCGGTCCGTGGGGGCGTAGGAGTCCCGCAGCTCCAGATGGACGGCGGACCGCTCGCACTGGCCAAGCAGCTCAGCGAAGCTGGGCTCGCTCGACGGCATCACACGCCTCCCTGATCACCGGAATCATCCGAGCCGGAATCCTGACGATGGCTTCGGTGTCGGGCACCGAACCGTTCGCGGGGCTGCTTCCCTCGCAGTCCGCCTGAGTTTCGGGGCTCGGCTTCCACCCCTGCAACAAGATCTCTTGGGCTTCCGCGTCCGCCCACACCGTAGGGCAGTGGTCCCGATCGGTGTTGGGGTCGATGCCGATGAACTCTACGGCCATGGCTGGCTCCCTGGTCCAGGTACCTTGCTCGGGCTTGCACAAGCTTCGTTGAACTGGAGATACAGCGTCAATAGCCCAACCGGCCCCGCCTAATGGCGTGCAAGTATGTGCAAGTTTGTGGAGCCCGAAACTCGCCACTTTCTACGTTCGTCACATCGACGCGGAATCGATCGGGAGGGCGCCGAGTGATGGGCGAGAGCAGGGCGCAGGACACCGAAGCGACTGACCGCATGGGCAGCAGCGAAGCGCGCCACTTCCTCTCTCGTCTGACTTCTGCGTTCCGTACCGGCGGCGTGATCCCGGCGCCGAAGGGCGAACCGGGGCCGGAGGATGCCGACCTCACCCCTGGTTCGGCCCTGCGCTGGCCGAAATGCGAGTGCGGTAACCCCAGGTGTCCCGACTACGAACCACCGGCTCAATCGTTGGCCGAGCGACTGAGCAGCAGGGTCGCCGAGATCAACGAGCGCAGCAGCAAGGGCGGGCTGTAAGCCCTATGGCTTGTCCCAGCGCGCACGTGAGTTCCCGCTCCCCGCTGGTTGGTGAGGCTCCCCAGCGGGGAGCGGGCCAAGTCCCGCCGGTCGCGCCCCGTGAAGCGGAGTCGGCCGGCCGGGTCAGCAAGTGCAGTGCACCACTCCACAGCAGCAGGAGGAGACGCAGCATGAGCACAGCAGTCCAGACGCGGACCCGCGATCCGCGCATCATCCTCAACGCGGTACAAGAACGTGTCCCGCATCTGGTCGCGGACGTGGGCGTCACCGACCTGTGGGAGCGTGAGGTGGCACTTCTGCTGCGGGACAGCGTGGCCGTCCGCAGCCTGGCCGAACGCATCCTCGGCCAGGGCATCGCGTACCTGATCACCGCCATGGAGAAGCCCGGCGTGGACATGGGCGTGGGGTACACCGTGGACATCGGTGTCCATCAGCTCATCCTCGACACGCCGCTGTACTTCGCCCTGTGCGAGGAGTACAACGGCGGGCGGTACAAGCACCACGCCCCGCTGATCGAGCGTCGCCGGGACGGCACCGTGACGCGCACGGCCGAACTGCTGCGCCGCAACGGCTTCGCTGTGGATGACGAGCTGTGGGAGGTGGACGCGTCCGACTGCTCACCGTGTGACAACAAGGTCCCCGACAGCCACTGACACGGGACTGGCACACCCCTGCCCCGCCCCCGGCTCCGCACGAGGGGCGGGGCACCCGCCAGCCCACATCGACACAGAGGAAGCCCCCCGTTGCCCGCACGACACAACATCGACAGCGAACGCGAACTCTGGGACACCTTCGCGGAAAGCACCAAAGACAAGGTGTTCGGCTCCGCCCCTGTTTTCTGCTGGACGCAGTACGCCGGACACGGGCCCGGTCCCGAACTGCTGGGCAATCCGGCAAGCGCGCTGGAACTCGGATGCGGCACAGGGCGGGCGCTCGCGTATCTCGCGCAGCAAGGCGTGAAGGCAAAGGGCGTGGATCTCTCGCCCGTCATGGTCGCGAACATCACTGAGCGGTGGGGTCCGTTGGACGCGCGATTCGTCTGCGCCGAAGTACTGGAGCACCTGAGCACCGAGACAGAAACGTACGACGCTGTGTACTCGATTTTCGGGGCGGTGTGGTTCACCGATCCGGCGAAGCTACTTCCTTTGATTGCTAAGCGGTTGAATCCCGGTGGCGTGCTTGCGTTCTCGCAGCCCCCTGCCATCCCGGGCGCGTACGGCCCACAGGGCATGTACAAGGGCGGCTTCGCGGGCAAAGCCATGTACACGTACCGGTACAGCTACACGCCCCGGAAATGGGAAAGCCTCTTGCTGAGGGCCGGTTTCAAGGAAGCAGATGTGCAAGTTCTGGAAGCTCCGGAGCACGATCACATCGGTACTTTGATCGCCCGTGCGGCGGCGTCCTGAAGTACAACCAAGCAAGACAACGATGCCCCGGCCCGTTCTTGGGCCGGGGCATCGCCTCGCTTGGTCAGAGCAGTGCAAGGAAGGGGTTGGAATTCCCTAGTGTCTTGTGATTCTGTTTGTGGAACCTGAGGCGTCTGCGATCGTTGAGTTTGTGTAGGTTCGTATGCCCGTTGTCCCCATCTCGGTGACGACGGCCCTTGCCCGGCCCTCGGGCAGGGAAGCGAGACGGCCTGTTCGCCCGTATCCTCCTGCTGTCATTGATCCCACTGGGGTTCACTGCCCGTTGATCTCTGATCAGAGATCAACGGGCAGTGACACGAAGGAAGGCGACGGCACCCACCGCTGGCCGCCGTATCCGGCGAGAGCTTCCATCAGGTCTGTCCGCTGTCGCTCCGTCATCGGACCAAGGACGCAGACTGGAATCCTCCCGCTCCCACGAAACTTGACCGTGTCCGGCTGCGGATAAATCCACCCTGCTGGTCGTAGCACTGTCGGTCGGGAAACACCGGGCGCGAGGTCGATGTGAACTCCGGTGTACCGATACGGCGGTGAGCCCTGGATCTCCTCGATGGTCACGCGCTGGATGCTGTCCCAGGCGAACTTGTGTGTTCCGGCGGCACCGTGGGTCACGATGCCCCGCGGGCCGACGTGCAGTGCCCAGCCGACCTTCTTCTTGAGCAGGCTCGCATGTCGCAGCAGGTCGAACGTTTCCCTAAGTGCCCAGATGAACCCGATGAGCCCGGCGAAGGCGAGAACGACCCCAATCACCGGGACGATAAGCCAAGGGGTGTCACTGCCCCCAGGCCCCACCTGGATGAGTTCTGTACCGAACGGAAAGTAGATGGCTCCCGCCCCCGCCAACGACAAGCCCACCGCCCAGGCCCAGTAACGGAAGGCATCCGGTTTGCGGGCGTACGTGGACAGCCGCTCCTCGCCGTTCCAGGTCGCGTCGAATGATCCGGCGGAGCTGTGCGGGCGCCGCCTTTCAACTGCCGTGTCAGCGTGCGGCTGCGGTGACCTGAGGTCGTTCTGTCTGAGCTTGCCCTGGGTGATTGTTGCCGCCCTGGCAAGCACCGCCTTCATCGCCCCGGCGGCCCTGGCCAGCAGCACCTCGCGGGCATCGTCGGAGCTCCGGTCATCGGCGTCGAAGGTGGTCCGGAGGCGGTCGAGGCATTCGAGGACCTGCCGCGCCGACGCGGGGCGTCGCCGGGGGTCACGAGCGAGGAGTTCTGCGACCAGCCCAGTTATCCCTGACGGCAAGTCCGGTCGAATAAGGGCGAGTTGGGGTGCCTCTTCGTCAAGTTTGCGGCGTACGAGCGCCAAAGCGTTGTGCCCGGCGAAGGGCGGCCCGCCGGTGAGCATGGCGAACAGCACACCCCCGAACGCGTACAGGTCCGAACGTTCATCGCCGCGTTCGGTGAGGAACTGCTCGGGTGCGCCGTACTCAGGGGTGCCGGCAGGAGTCAGCTGGGAGGAACCTGCCACGGTGAACATGGTCTGGATGAACCCCGCGATGCCGAAGTCGACGACTTTCACGCGCCCCTCGGAGGTGATCATCACGTTGTGCGGCTTGATGTCGTAGTGGATGACACCGGCCTGATGCGCGGCAACGAGTGCCGCACAGATCCCGTGGGCAAACTCCAGCGCACGGGTAGGGGCCATCGGACTCTCGTCACGGATGTGCTCCGCCAGCGTGGTGCCCTCGGCCTTCTCCATGATCAGGAACAGTGCGTCCTCGTGAACGCCGCGGTCGTAGAGCGCGACGGCGTTGGGATGGTTGATCTGCGCAGCAGCCACCGCCTCGCGTTCGAACCGCAGGGCAAGCTCCGGGTGGGGCGCATCCTCCAGGACGAGCAGCTTGACCGCGACATCGCGGTGCAGGCTGAGGTCTCTTCCGGCCCACACCTCGCCCATACCCCCGCGACCGAGCCGCTTGATCAGCTCATACCGGCCCGCGATCAACTCCCCGCGTTCCAATGCCCACCCCCGTTGACTCGGTATGCCAGAGCCCAGGATACGAGCGGTGCTGCCAGGTACAAGCCGAACCAGAGCAGGCCGGATTCTTCTCAGGCAGGTTTACAGCGGTATCGTCCACCCCGGTGGCCTGGGTCAAGATCGTGAGACGGACGGCTGCTGACCCGGGATGAGACATCGCCCATCACCACAGACAAGAAGGGTGCGATGGGCCAAGCAGACTGCGAACCTACAGTTTGGTATGGATCTCTCCTCTGAACAGATGGCTGAGCTGCGGGAGTTGGCTGGTTCGCGGGATGTGTAGGCTGTCGTGGCGCTTCGCGCACGGATCGTGTTGTGGTCGGCCGAGGGGCGGCGGTGAAAGGACATCGCCGAGCTCGCCGGTGTGGCACCGCTGACGGTGGACCGCTGCAAGTCCCGCTATGCCGAGCGGGGGTTGCCGGACTGGAAGACAAACGCCGGGGCGGGCCGCGGACTCAGGTGCCGCCCCGGGTGCGGGCCCGGGTGACCGCCTTGACAAAGATGTCCCCGCCGGCGGATTCCGGACTCTCGCACTGGTCGACGCGAACACTGGCCGACCACTTGAAGCGGCGCGAGGGCATTTCGGTGTCCTGGCATTACGTTGCCCGCATCTGGCGTGAGGAGAATCTGAAACCACACCGTTCGGGCACCTTCAAGATCTCGAAAGACCCGGCGTTCGCGGGGAAGGTCGCCAATATCGTCGGTTTGTACCTGCCCGCCCGGTGGCGCCGTGGTGCTGTCGATCGACGAGAAGACGCAGGTGCAGGCCCTGGACCGGACCCAGCCAGTGCTGCCGGTCACCTTCGCGGCCACCGAGAAGCGCACCCACGACTACGTCCGGCACGGCACCACGAACCTGTTCGCCGCGCTGAACGTCACGACCGGCGAAGTGCTCGGCGAGTGCAAGCCGGAACGGCGCGAACTTCCTGGCATTTCTGAAGAAGGCCGTCAAGCCGCATGCGGGGAAGGAGATCCATGTCGTCCTGGACAACCTCTCCACGCACACCACCCCGGACGTGAAGGCGTGGCTGGCGAAAAACCCGCACGTCCACTTCCATTTCACCCCGTCGGGTCCTCGTGGCTGAACCAGATCGAGATCTGGTTCGGGTTCATCACCCGGCAGTCCATCCGTCGCGGCACGTTCTCCAGCGTCAACGTCCTGGTCAAACAGATCCGCGACTACGTCAACTCCTGGAACGGGAACGCGAACCCTTCACCTGGACCGCGACCGCCGACGAGATCCTCGCCAAGGTCCGACTCGTCCAGGCCAGCGTGAAGAAATTCGTCAATAACAACTTGAAGTAACACAATCAGGATCACGAGACACTAGCGGCTCCGACCGCTCTGCTTCCGGGGCCTGATTCGGAGCCTGGCGGTAAGCGCCGAGTTGGGCGACCGTTGCTCGGTTCTGTTCACGCTCCGCGCTGGCCGGCTGCGGCTCAGCGTGACGGGAAGTGTCCCGCTTCTCGTTGCTGTCCGTGCTGGCCGGCCGCGGCACAGAGTCACCGGAACGGTCACCGCGGAACGTGAAAATGGTGGCAGGTCGGCCGGTCTTACCCGACCGTTCCACGACGCCGGCGATTCCGGGTAGCGCCTTGACCTCTGCGGCAGTGGCACCCACGTACGGGAGCACCTGAGAGGACGCGGCCCGACCGCCACGCAGTTCAATCCGGGTCCGCACCTTGTCCGCCAGGCTGAGGGGCTGCCGCTTCCCCTTCGGGGAGGTGGCCCCCTGGCGCATCTGGCCGAGCACCGGGTGCGGTGGGAGGCGTGAGGGCGGCCGGGCCCGGGGCGTCCGACGGCCCCCTTGCGGGAGGTTGGACAATGGAGGGTGGCCGTCGGGCCCACCGAAGGAGGAAACACCACATGGCACAACCCGAGCGGAACGAGCGGCAGCGGCTGCGCCCCGCGCCCCTGCTCTTCGAGCCGTCGGCGGCAGTCGCCGATCCCGAGCACTTCTTCGACCTGGAGTCGATGGACGATCCGAGGGAGCTGCTGACCCGCGCCACCGAGCTGACCCTGGCGTTCCGTGCCGCGACCGACCGTGCGGTCGAGTTCCAGGCCATCGCGGCCGCCCAGCTCGCCGATCCGCGTCGGTTCGACCGGCTGACGACCGCGGACATCGCGGAGCGCGCGGAGTGGACCGAGGACTACGCCCTGAAGATGGTCGAGTTCGGCCGGAGCCTGCTGGGCGGCTCCACGCCCTGACGGCCGTGCGGTGACGCCCGGTACCGGCCCGCCGGCCCGGTCACCGCACCGGATCGCGCATCGGCCGGACCGCCCGCCCCGCCTCGCCTCATCCTCCAGGTACCACCAGTGGCATATGCCCGCGGGCAAGATACTCCCCCGCACCCCCGCCTGTCCCGGTTTCCGGCAACTCTCGGAATCCACTTGATCACTCCCGGTAGACATGGGCGCATGACCGCATGGCTGCCAGACGAAACGACCCTGCACCACGGCGACGGCCCCCACCACGGCGCCGATCTCTTCGCCCTCCTGCGGGACCGGGCCGCGCATCAGACGGCTCAGGTCACGGCGGCCGGCGCCGCCTGGCTCGCCGGCGCCGCGGCCTATCCGCGCAGCACGCTGGCACAGTGGGAGTCCCACCCCTCCTCACCCGGGGTGCTGCCGTGCGGTTCGGCCTTCGATGTCGTGAACGTGCCCGCTCTTTTCGGCCGCCGGATGCTGGAGCACCTGTGGGCCGACGGACCCGGCTCCGGCCCCGTCGCCACGCACCGCGGGCGGATGCTGCTCTTCGCCTCCCCCGGCACCGCCCAGCGGCTGCCGTCGCTGCTCGACTGGGAGGAGTGGGGCGGCGGCCTCGAACCGCGGGAGCGGGAGGACGGCGACAGCAGGGTTCCGCCGCTGCTCTGCCACGGCACCGGGGACGCGGTGACCGTGCCGCCGCTGACCTGCACTCCGACCACCCCCGGCCCCCGCTGGGTGGTGGCCCCCGACACCCGCAGCCCCTGGCTGCCGGGCCCGGACGTACTGCTCTGGGCCTGTGTACGGGTGACCAGGGCGACGCCCTCACCGGCGGCCCGGAATCCGATTTTTCCTCCCGCCGATCAGGATGCTAATGTCTACGACGTCAGCAGGCGCCGCTAGCTCAGTTGGTTAGAGCAGCTGACTCTTAATCAGCGGGTCCGGGGTTCGAGTCCCTGGCGGCGCACAGACGGAAGAAGCCCTCTCGCGGAAGCGAGGGGGCTTTTTCGTGCTCGCGCCCGCCTCGGATTGCGCGACAGCCCTTACGTTCCCGTGATGATCCGGACCGTCCAGGCGCCCGACGGCGTCCGGTCGGCGACCTCGACCCTGGCGTGCGCGCCGGGGATGCTGTATGCCTCGCCGACCTGCAGCGGGGCGTCCGCGAGCGGCGCGTAGACGGACCGGTCCCAGCAGGCCTCGGAGCGGGGGTGGGTGTCGACGACCTCGACCGGGCCGCCCCCGGACGGGATTCCATTGCGCACCCGGTAGAGCAGGACGCCCTCGGTGCAGGTCGTCCGGTCGTTGCCGGTGGCGCCGCGGGCCTCGACGGCCACGGCGCTGCCCTCACCGGTCCGGATCACCGCGAGCCGGGTGCCGAGGGAGGCGCCGGGCGCGGGCACGGCGGCCATCGGCTCCAGGGTGACGTCCCGGCTGCGCTGGACACAGATCACCTGCCTGCGGTCCAGCCAGCCCAGCTTCCATTTGTGCCAGCCGAAGAAGTCCGGCGCGAGACCGAACTGGCTGCCCATCACGTCCCAGTCGCCGACGTAGGTGTCCCAGTCGCCCTTGCCGTCGGAGGGCCGGTGGTAGAGGTCCGGCAGGTCGAAGACGTGCCCGGTCTCGTGGGCCAGCACATTGTGATCCGGCGGGTGCTGTTCGAAGACGGTGACGACGCGCCGGATCGCCGCACCGTCGGCGTGCAGCGGCCGGTCGAAGTTGACAACCTTGGTGGCATCGGAGTCGACCCCCGGGGCGTCCGGATCGGCGACCAGGTAGACGATGCCGAACCGGGAGAAATCGACCTTCGGATCGGCCACGGCGATGGCATCGCGCAGATAGGCGCTGCGCCGTTCGTTGTTCCAGTCGCGCCGCATGCCGTACCAGTGGGACGCCCTGGGCATCTGGATCCACTGCCGCAGCGGGTGCGGGCGCAGGGTGAACTTCCCGTACGAGGCGCGCTGGAAGAACCGGCTGGTGGCGGGGAAGTAGTCGGCGGCGAGCTCCCCGGGGGTGACGGTGGGGCGGTGGTCCGGGAAGGAGACGAAGATCATGACCGCGTCGAGGGAGTGGACGGGCCGGGGGTAGGTGTCGTTCCACTCCCCCACACCGAGCGAGTGATGGACCTCGGTACGGGGCAGCGCGCACGGACCCGCTTCACCGGTGGCGGCCACGGCCGGTCCGGCGACGAGGGAGGTGGCCACGAGCGCCATCAGAGAGGTCGCCGCCGCGGCCACACCGCGCAGGCTCGGCCTCTCGACCCCCCCGGCTCCGTGCTGACGCGGCACATCGACCTCCGGGTGCGAGCTGCGGTAACCCACTCACCCTGTGATGATTTCGAGGCTTTCGTCCTGTTGGGCTGCCCCAGTCGAGTCAGCAGCCGTCCGAGGCATTCACTCTTACGGACAGTCACAATCAATCACAGGGGTGCCGCGAGAGAACGGAACCGCTCAGAAGCGATCACCCGGGGGCGAACGAGATCGGTGTGCGACTGGCCCATGCGGGGCGAACGCGGAGCGCGGAGGGGTGGGGCGCTGGAACGGCCGACGTGCCAGCCTCTATGCTTCACCAGGCTTTCCCGCGTGGTTTCCGCCTTTCACGAGCGGCGCTCCGTGCGGCGGGCCAGTGCGGCCACACCTGTTCAGGAAAGAACTGCACGGCGGGAGCTAACGGTGAGCGGAACCTCCGAAGGACCCAGGTCCACGGCGGTCGGACCCCCACACGCCACAGGACCATCGGTCACGGAGCGTCACACCCCATGGCCTCCTGCCGGGGCCCGGGGATCCGAGCCGCACGGCTATCGGGCCGCCTTCCGGGCCGCCACGCTCCCGATGGCCGTCGTCGACCACGAGGGTCTGGTCGTCGCCGCCAACGACGCGCTCGGCGGCCTCCTCGGCCTCTCCGCCGCGGCACTCACCGCCCAGTCGGCGGCCGACCTGCTCGACCTCGCGGCGGACGGCCGCACCTGGCACGCGTACCGCGAGGTGCTGCACGGCCGGCGTTCACGGTTCCGCTGCACCCGCAGGCTCAAGCACCCCGACGGACGCTCGCTGTGGGCCGAGGTCACCGTCGTGCCCATGCCCGAACCGGAGGCCGGCCGGGCCGACGCCCCGCGGCCCGGTCCCGGCCGCGTACTGCTCTCCGTCGCGGACATCAGCGACCGCCGTGAACTGCAGAAACGGCTGCGTCACCTCCAGATGCACGACCCGGTGACCCGTCTGCCCAACCGGATGCTGTTCTTCGAACGGCTGTCGGCCGCCCTGGAGACCCCGCCGTACCAGGACGACCGTGTCGCCGAACGGGGCCGGATCGGGCTCTGCTACCTCGATCTCGACGGCTTCAAGGCCGTCAACGACACGATGGGCCACCGGATCGGCGACCGGCTGCTCGCCGCGGTCGCCGCACGGCTCACCGACTGCGCGGCCCAGGAGCGCCGGCACCGTCCCGGCTCCCCTCTCGTGGCACGCCTGGGCGGCGACGAGTTCGCGATCCTGGTCGAGGACTCCGCCGGTACGCAGCAGCTCACCGAGCTGGCCCGCACCGTGCTGGCCGCGCTGCAGCAGCCCTTCGACCTGGGCGGGCAGCGGATCTCCGTCTCGGCCTCGATCGGGGTGGTGGAACGGCCCGTGGCCGGCACCTCGGCGACCGGTCTGATGCAGGCCGCCGACACCACGCTGTACTGGGCGAAGGCGGACGGCAAGGCCCGCTGGACGGTCTTCGACCCGGAGCGCAACGCCCACCGGATGACCCGGCAGACGCTCTCCTCCAATCTGCGGCCCGCCGTCGAGCGCGGCGAGTTCACCATCGAGTACCAGCCGCTGGTCGGCATGGCCGACGGAGTCGTACGCGGGGTGGAGGCCCTGGTCCGCTGGAACCACCCCCAGTTCGGCCTGCTCACGCCGAATCGGTTCGTCGCGATCGCCGAGGAGGACGGCTCGATCGTCCAGCTCGGCCGCTGGGTGCTGCGGTCCGCGTGCCGCCAGGCCCGGCGCTGGCAGCTCGACCACCCGGCCGAGCCGCCGCTGTTCATCAGTGTCAACGTCGCCGTACGGCAGGTCTGGGACTCCGACCTGGTCACCGATGTCGCGGAGATCCTCGCCGAGACCGGCCTCGATCCCGCGCTGCTGCAGCTGGAGCTGACCGAGTCGGCGGTGATGGGCTCGGCGGGCCGCCCGCTCCAGGCCCTCCAGTCGCTCAGCGACATGGGTGTGCGGATCGCCATCGACGACTTCGGGACCGGCTACTCGAACCTCGCCTACCTGAGCCGGCTGCCGGTCTCCGTACTGAAGCTGGACGGCTCGTTCGTACGCGGCTTCCGCTACGACGACGGCGACCGCCCCAGCCCTGCCGACGAGACGATCGTCGAGGCGATGGTGCACCTGGCCCACCGCCTGGGCCTGACCGTGACCGCGGAGTGCGTGGAGACGGCGGGACAGGCCGAACGGCTGCGCAGGATCGGCTGCGACACCGGGCAGGGCTGGCTGTACTCGCGCGCCGTGGCCCCGGAGCGGATCGCCGAACTGATCGGCAGCGGGAAGCTGAAGGTCTGAACCCCGGTGTTCCGTCCCCCGTGGGGCCGGAACACCGGGGGTCCGGGTCAGGCCGTCGGCAGCCCGTAGGCGTCCGCGATCAATTCATAGCTGCGCAGCCGGGCCTCGCCGCCGTGGGCGTTGGCGGTGATCATCAGCTCGTCGGCGCCGGTGCGCTTGGCCAGGTCGTCGAGGCCCGTACGCACCTCGTCCGACGTGCCGTGGACGATGTTGACCAGCCAGTTGTCGACGAACTCGCGCTCCATGGGGCTGAAGGCGTACGCCTCCGCCTCCTCGGGCGTCGGGACCAGGCCGGGGCGGCCGGTGCGCAGGCGCACCATGGACAGGGCGCCGGAGAGCACCTGGCGGCGGGCCTCGCGCTCGTCGTCGGCGGCCAGGGCCGAGACACCGATCAGGGCGTACGGGGCGTCGAGCACCGCCGACGGCCGGAACGACTCCCGGTACAGGTCGAGGGCCGGCACCGTGTTCTGGGCCGAGAAGTGGTGGGCGAAGGCGAACGGCAAGCCGAGCACTCCGGCCAGCCGCGCACTGAAACCGGAGGAGCCGAGCAGCCAGACCGGCGGGCGGGCCGGGGACTGGACACCGCCCTCGGCCGTGGCCTGGACCGGGCCGGGAACCGCGTGGATACGGGCGTAGCGGTGGCCGTCGGGGAAGTCGTCGTCCAGGAACCGGGTCAGCTCGGCGAGCTGCTGCGGGAAGTCTTCGGCCCCTTCGTTGAGGCGGTCCGTGCGGCGCAGGGCCGCCGCCGTCGCGCCGTCGGTGCCGGGGGCGCGCCCGAGGCCGAGGTCGATGCGGCCGGGGGCCATGGCCTCAAGGGTGCCGAACTGTTCGGCGATGACGAGGGGCGCGTGGTTGGGCAGCATCACGCCGCCGGAGCCGAGCCTGATGCGCTCGGTGTGTGCGGCGAGGTGGGCCAGGATCACGGCGGGCGAGGAGGAGGCGACGCCCGGCATGGAGTGGTGTTCGGCGACCCAGTAGCGGTGGAATCCACGGCGCTCGGCGAGCTGTGCGATGTCCACGCCGGTGCGCAGCGCCTGGGCGGCGGTGCGGCCCTGGCCCACGGTCACCAGGTCCAGCACGGAGATCGGAACGGTGGCCGTCCCCTCCGCCTTGCCTCGGATCTCGTCGGCTCGAATCTCGTCCACGTCCTGGCCCTCTCCGGTCATGCGCCTGCGCACGGCCCGTACGTCCGCTCGTACGTCCGGAAGAGCACAACAGGAGGTGGTCTCCGTTTATTCCCCCGTCGGTTATTCCGCCCACCGGCCGGGCCGCCCCTTCCTGCCGCTGCGCGCCCATTCCCGGCCCTTGCCCCATCTGGCGACCGGGGCCGGGGGCGCCTCGCGCTCGGCGAAGATCTTGCCGAGCCTCGGGGACCAGGCCCGGCGGTCCGCCAGCCGCAGCCCCTCCCGGACCGCCACCTGGTTCCCGGTGAGGACCGGCTTGCCGAGGAGTTCCTCCAGCTCCGTCACGTGCGAGGCGGTGTGCAGGGCCGTGTCGGGCAGCAGCATCACCTCCGCCTCCGGCCGGTCCGCGGCCAGGGCGAGTTCCTTCACCTCGTCCAGCTCCCAGGCGGCGGCCTCGGCGGCGGAGGCGAGAGCCGCGGCGTGGGCGGCGGCCACCTCGATGCCCGCGGAGTGCAGGAAGGCGGTGAACAGCGCGGCGATGTGCTCGGGGTAGGTCGCGGCCACGGCGACGCGGGCGGCGCCCAGCTCCCGAACCGCGTGCACGAAGCCGAACGCGGTGCTGGAGGCGGGCACGCCGGCCGACCGGGCCAGGGCGGCGATCTGTTCGTGGGCGCCCTCCCAGCCGTACAGGAAGCTGCCGCTGCTGCTCGTCCAGACCACGGACTCGACACCGGCGCGCTGGAGCTCCGCCACCCCGGCGGCGAGCCGTTCGGGCCTTCCGGTGCGCATCAGCGCGTCGGCCGTGTAGGCGTCCTCGTCGACGTCGGTGTGGTTCACGACCAGTCTGACGGCGTCGAGCAGGACCTCCATCCGCGGGAAGTCGTCCTCCGCGAAGTGGTGGCCCGGGTAGAGAAAACCGAGGGTCGTCATGTCCACCCTTCCTGTCTCTGCGGATGCCCGCATTACCCCATCTCTCCCCAGTATTCCCCCATACGCCGCCACCCCCACCGCGACCTGTTGACGAAGGCGGGCGCGGGTGCGAGCGTGGTCGGGCCGCCCATCCCAGACGCAGCGGAGCGACCGCCTCTCATGCCAGAGCCCACCCTGCTCGTCCTGGACGCCGACCCGTCGCCACGCCTCGGCCGGCTGACCGGCCGGGCCGCCGTCCGGTACACGGACGGGGCCGGACTCGCCGCCCGGCTCCCGGAGGCCGACGTCCTGCTGGTGTGGGACTTCACCTCCGACGCGGTACGGGCCGCCTGGCCCGGCGACGGGCCGCGCCCGGCGTGGGTGCACACGGCGAGCGCGGGCGTGGACCGGCTGCTCTGCCCGGAGCTGGCGGCCTCGGACACGGTCGTGACCAACGCGCGGGGCATCTTCGAGCGGCCGGTCGCCGAGTATGTGACGGGCCTGGTGCTGGCGTTCGCCAAGGATCTCCCCGGCACGCTGGAGTTCCAGCGCCGGCGGCTGTGGCGCCACCGCGAGAGCACGGAACTGGCGGGCAGCCGCGCGGTGGTCGTCGGCGCGGGCCCGATCGGGCGGGAGATCACCCGGCAGCTGATCGCCCTCGGGGTCGAAGTGGCGCTCGTGGGGCGCAGGGCACGGCGCACCATCCACGGCGTGGCGGATCTGGACCGGCTGGCCGCCATGGCCGACTGGGTGATCTGCGCGGCGCCGCTGACCGAATCGACCCGCTCCATGTTCGACGCACGGTTCTTCGGGCTGATGCAGCCGTCGGCCCGTTTCATCAATGTGGGGCGCGGCCCGTTGGTCGTCGAGGCCGATCTGGTCGCCGCACTGCGCAAGCGCTGGATCGCGGGCGCGGCGCTCGATGTCTTCGAGCAGGAGCCGCTGGGGCCGCGGAGCCCGCTCTGGGACGTACCGGATCTGATCGTGTCGCCGCACATGAGCGGCGACACGGCGGGCTGGCGCGACCGGCTGAGCGAACAGTTCGTGAAGATGTTCGAACTCTGGTCGGCCGGGGAGCCGTTGCCGAACGTGGTGGACAAGCAGCGCGGTTACGTCCCCGTACGGGACCGGAGCGAGTGACCCCAACCGGCAAGGGATGACGGCCACTTCATCCCTGATGGCCACTTCATTCCTGATGTTGCTGCTTCATTCTTGATGGCTGCTTCATTCCTGGTGGCTGCTGGATCCCTGATGGTTACTTCATTTCCCCGCGACGGACATCCGCTCATGACACCCGATCAGCGGACGTTCCGCGCCGGGGAATACCCGCCGCGCACCCGCCGTCGCACTCCGCCCGCGGTCGGACACGGGAAGGTCACCCTCCGGACACCGTTCGATCACAGGCGGCCGCTTCCTGCATAGACGTACGGGATCGGGCAGGCGCTCTCCCAGTCCTGACTGTTCCACCGCTCCAGGAGATTGCGAACCATGGCTGACTTCCCGAAACTGTCCCGCCGGAGCTTTCTCAACCGATCGGCGGCCGTGGGCGGCCTGCTCGTCGTTCCCGGTCTCATCTCCGCGTGCAGCAAGACCGACGCCGGTTCCGCGGACGGCGCGGGGGCGCTCGAAAAGCTCCGCAAGCAGGGATTCGTCCGGGTCGCGTACGCCAATGAGGCCCCGTACGGGTATCTGGAGGGCAAGCAGCTCAAGGGCGAGGCGCCCACGCTGCACCGGGAGATCTTCAAGGCGCTCGGTGTCGACGAGCTGAAGCCCACGCTCTCCGAGTGGGACGGCCTGATCCCCGGTTTGCAGGCGGGCAAGTACGACGTGGTCAGCGCCGGCATGGCGATCACACCGGAGCGCTGCGCCAACGCCCTCTTCTCCGAGCCCGAGTTCATCTCGCCCACCGCGCTGATGGTGCGGAAGGGCAACCCGAAGAAAGTCACCGACCTGGCGTCGGCGAAGGCCGCCGGGATCACCATCGGTGTGATGTCGGGTGCCGTCGAGGGCGCGTACGCCGAGGGCGCCGGCATCGCGAAGGACCGGATCAAGGCGTTGCAGAAGCCGCAGGACGGCGCCGACGCGGTCAAGGGCGGCCGGATCGACGCGTTCCTGCTCACCGGCATCTCGCTGCGCTGGCTGGCGAAGACCAACCCCGACACCGAGGTCACCGAGGCCTTCCTGCCGGAACTCGACGGCAAGAAGCAGTACAGCCCCGGCGGCGCCGTCTTCCGCAAGGGCAACGAGGATCTGCGGGACGCCTTCAACCGCGAACTGAAGAAGATCGTCTCGGACAGCTCGCGCTATGTGAGCCTGCTCCAGGATTACGGCTTCGGGGCCACCGAGCTCCCGCCGGCCACCCTGAAGACGGCCGATCTGTGCAAGGGCTGACGGGGACGGAACGCACCGCATGAGTGACTTCTTCGCCGCTTTCTTCGACGATCTGCCGCAATTGCGCGCCGGGCTGTGGGTTACTCTCCAGGCCACCGTCCTCGGCGCGCTGCTCGCCCTGCTCCTGTCCTTCCTCCTCGGCCTGATGTCGGTCAGCCGGCTGCTGGTGCCGCGCGGTGTGTCCCGTGTGGTGGTGGAGTTCTTCCGCGGCACCTCGCTCTACATCCAGCTGTTCTGGCTCTACTACGCGATGCCGCCGCTGACCGGTTACGAACTGACGCCGCTGCTCTGCGGTGTGGTCGCCTTCGGCCTCAACTACGGTGCGTACGGCGCCGAAGTGGTGCGCGGTGCGATCAACTCCGTACCTCGTTCCCAGTACGAGGCGGCCGTCGCGCTGAACATGACGCCACTGCACCGGATGCGGAAGGTGATCCTTCCGCAGGCCTGGGTGCAGATGATCCCGTCCTTCACCAATCTGCTGATCCAGCTGCTGAAGTGCACCCCGCTGCTGTGGCTGATCTCCGCGGCCGACCTGATGACCGTGATCCAGCAGCTGCGCGACCGCACCGGTGAGACGCTCACCGCGTATGTGACCCTGCTGGTCGTCTACTTCGTCCTGGCGTACGCGCTGACCCTGCTGATGAACCTGCTGGAGCGGAGCGCCAAGCGACGGCTCGGCCTGGCGACCGGTGCGGGCTCGCTGCTGCGCAGCCGCAGCGCCACGGAAGCCGTCGCGGCTACGGCCGGAGGTGGTGCCCGGTGAGCGCTTTCGACTGGAACGCCGCCGGGGACGCGCTTCCCCTGGTACTCAGAGGCTTCGAGGTCACGCTGCTCGCGACCGTGCTCGGCACGCTCGTCGCCGCGGTGCTCGGACTCGCCATCGCGGTCGCCGGACGGGCCCCGAGCCGGTTCGTCACGGTGCCGGTGCGAGTCCTGATGGAGTTCATCCGGTCCACCCCGCTGCTCGTCCAACTGGTCGGCGCGGCCGCCCTGTTCACCTCGGTGGAGCCGCTGGTGATCGGTATCGTGGTACTGGGCATCCACTACGCCACGTACACCTCCGAGGTGTACCGCGCCGGGATCGACGGCGTGCCGAAGGGCCAGTGGGAGGCGTGCCGGGCACTCTCGCTCACCCCACGGCGGACCTGGCAGGCGGTGATCCTGCCGCAGGCGGTGCGCAAGGTGCTGCCCGCCCTCGGCAACTACGCGATCTCGATGTTCAAGGAGACCCCCTTCCTCGCCGTGATCACGGTGCAGGAGATGGTCTTCGAGGCCCGGAAGTACGGTGCCGACCACTTCGCGTACACCGAGGCATTCACGCTCGCCGGACTGGTCTTCCTGATCGCGAGCTACCCCACGTCGCTGTTGATGAGAAAGCTGGAGAAGCGCCTTGGCCACTGAACCCCTCCCCCTGCAGAAGACGGCGGCCACAGGTCCCGAGGACTCCGCCGCGGTCGCGGCCACCACGGCATCCGGCCCCCCGCTGGTCCGCTTCGACGACGTGGTGAAGCGGTACGGCGACCACGTCGTCCTGGACCGGCTCAACTTCTCGGTCCGGCGCGGCGAGCACGTCACCCTGATCGGGCCCAGCGGCTCGGGCAAGACCACGATCCTGCGGCTGCTGATGACGTTGGAGAAGGTCAGCGACGGCGTCATCTGGGTGGACGGCGCCCCGCTGTCCCACGTCAAGGCGCCCGACGGGTCACTGCGGCCGGCGACCGAGAAGCATCTGCGCGAGGCCCGGAAGAAGATCGGCATGGTCTTCCAGCAGTTCAACCTCTTCCCCAACATGAAGGTGCTGCAGAACATCACCGAGGCCCCCGTCAGCGTGCTGGGCATGGACCGCGACGAGGCGGAGGCCCGTGCCCGCGAGCTGCTCGACCTGGTGGGGCTCTCCGGAAAGATCGACGCGCACCCCTCGCAGCTCTCCGGCGGACAGCAGCAGCGGGTGGCGATCGCCCGCGCGCTGGCGATGCAGCCGGAGATCCTGCTGCTGGACGAGGTGACGTCCGCGCTCGACCCGGAGCTGGTGGCCGGCGTGCTGGAGCTGCTGAGCGACATCGCCAGGAGCACCGACATCACCATGCTCTGTGTGACCCACGAGATGAACTTCGCCCGCGATGTCTCGGAGACGGTACTGATGTTCGACTCCGGACGTGTGGTCGAATCCGGCTCACCGGAAAAAATCTTCTCCGATCCCGGGCATGAACGCACGCGCGAATTCCTCACCGCGGTGCTGTGACCTCACCACTCGTCGTCCGCCAATGACTCTGGCATATGCCATAAGGATGCGCCCCAGCTGACGGAGCCGGGGCGCATCGATATCTCGCCAACAGCCGCCCCGCACCGGACCCTTGGCGGCTATCGTGAGGGCAGAGCTTGCGGTCACAACCTGGCTGGGGGAAACCGTGACGTTGAAGCCCGAACCGACCGCACCGTTCCCTTCGGTGCAGTACGCCCTTCGAGTCCTCGAAACGGTCTCCGCGCACGGCAACGGCGTGACGGACACCCAGATCTCCCGGGAGACGGGACTGTCCCTCGGGCATCTCACCTCCCTCCTGCTGATGCTGCGCCGCGAGGGATACGTCGAGCAGATCACCGACGGCGCGTACGTCATCGGGTCCTCGCTGCTGCTCCTCGGCTCCGGGACGGCCCGAAGACAGGCCCTGGAGACCAGGCTCCAGCAGTTGCTGACGCAGCTGCGCGATTCGGTCGGCGCGGCGGTCTACATCAGCCGGTACGTGGACGGCGAGATCCGGGTCACGCAGTACGCCGACGGTCCCCACACCCCCGCGGTCAACGAGTGGGTGGACTTCCGGTCCTCCGCGCACGCCTCGGCGGTCGGCAAGTGCCTGCTGGCCCAGCTCGACCGGAACGGGCGCCGCGATCACCTCTCCCGCCACAAGACGGCCCGGCTCACCTCCCGGACGATCACCAGCGAGAGGGTGCTCTTCTCCAAACTGGACAGCCAGCCGGCGACCGCCCCGGTGCTCGACCTCCAGGAGTACGCGGTCGGCACGGTGTGCGCGGCGGTACCACTGACGGCCGGATCGTCGGCGGGATGCCTGGCCCTGTCCCTGCCGATCGAGGATGCGCATCGCCTGCGCACTGCGGCGGACACCCTGAATCGACGGGCGGCGCCGGTGCTGCTGTCGCTGGCGCTCTAGGGACTTCCGTTCGGATCAGGCCGGATCCCGCTCAGGCCGAATACTGCTCAGGCCGAATACTGCTCAGGCCGGATCCCGCGAGCCCGGCGCGACTCAAGCCAGAGATCCAAGGAGCGGGGATCCGGTGAGGCCCGCACAGACCTGCTCGATTCGGTCGTATATGCCCACCTATAACCTCATTCGCTCCGGGTG
Source organism: Streptomyces sp. NPDC015032 (assembly GCF_043080425.1). Classification (NCBI taxonomy): domain Bacteria; kingdom Bacillati; phylum Actinomycetota; class Actinomycetes; order Kitasatosporales; family Streptomycetaceae; genus Streptomyces; species Streptomyces sp. NPDC015032. The sequence goes on from NZ_JBIBVN010000001.1 coordinate 439,964, forward strand.
TCATCGGCACCCCTCAGGACCAGGTATTATTTTCGTGTCAGCAGGCGCCGCTAGCTCAGTTGGTTAGAGCAGCTGACTCTTAATCAGCGGGTCCGGGGTTCGAGTCCCTGGCGGCGCACAGACAACGCACTGGGCGGTTCACGTACACACGTGAACCGCCCAGTGCGTTTTTTGCTGCCCAACGAGATGTACGAACGTTTTACACACTCGTACTAGACAAGTGTTTTATACGTCCGTACATTCTCAGGCATGCCGAACACTACGCGCACCACCGCCGAGCACGGCCCCCTCGCCGGCCGCCGGGAATGGACCGCCTTCGTGGTTCTCCTGCTGCCCCTCCTCCTCGTCTCGATGGATGTCTCCGTCCTCTTCTTCGCGATCCCGTCCATCGACCGGGATCTCGCCCCCAGCGCCACCCAGCAGCTCTGGATCTTCGATGTGTATGCCTTCGCGCTGGCCGGTCTGCTCATCACGATGGGCTCGCTCGGCGACCGGATCGGCCGCCGCAAGCTGCTGCTTCTCGGCGCGTTCGCGTTCAGTGCCGCGTCCGTCGCCGCCGCGTACTCCACCAGCCCCGAGATGCTGATCGCGGCCCGCGCCCTGCTCGGGATCGGCGGAGCGACGCTGATGCCCTCGACGATGGGGCTCGTACGGAACATGTTCCGCGACGAGCGCCAGCGCGGCCGGGCCGTCGGCATCTGGTCGGGCGCCATGGCCGGTGGGATCGCGCTCGGCTCGGTGCTCAGCGGGGTCATGCTGGAGCACTTCTGGTGGGGCTCGGTCTTTCTGATCAATGTGCCGGCCATGGTGCTGCTGCTGGTCCTGGTGCCGGTGCTGGTACCGGAGTTCAAGGACCCGGCCCCCGGCCGGTTCGACTTCCTGAGCGTGCCGCTGTCGATGGGGGCGGTGCTGCCCGTCGTCTACGGGGTCAAGGAGAGCGCCGCCCACGGGCTCGATGTACGGAACACGCTGATCATCGCCGCCGGTCTGCTCGTCGGCTGGTTCTTCGTCCGCCGTCAGCGCGGCCACGGCAACGCGATGATCAGCCGGGAACTGTTCCGCAACAGCGGTTTCGCGGCCGGGATCGGGCTGAACGCGCTGGCCGCGTTCGCCATGATGGGATCCTCGTTCTTCACCACGCAGTATCTGCAGTCGGTGCTCGGCATGGGCACGATGGAAGCCGCGCTGTGGAGCCTGGCCCCGTCACTGGCGGTGGGCGCCGCCGCCCCGACGGCCACGGCGATCGCCCAGCGGACCGGCCGTACACGCGTCATCTGCGCCGGATTCGTGATCGCCGCCGCCGGTTTCGCCGTCCTCGCCCTGACCGGCACGGACTCGCTGTGGCTGCTGCTCGGCGGGTGCGCCGTGATGAGCTGCGGCATCGTCACGGTGATGGCACTCGTCTCGGACCTGGCGCTGTCCACCGCCCCGCCGGAGAAGGCGAGTTCGGCGGCCTCGCTGCTGGAGACCGGGCAGGAGTTCGGCGGTGCGATGGGGATGGCCCTGCTGGGTGCGGTCGCCACGGCCGTCTACACCGCCGACATGCCGGGTTCCGCTCCTCAGGACGCCCGCAAGACGCTGGCGGGCGCGGTGGCGACGGGGGACGGTTCACTGATTTCGATCGGGAGGGAGGCCTTCGTGCACAGCATGCAGTACGCCTCGGCGGCCGGGGCCGCGCTGCTGCTGGCGGGGGCGGTGCTGGCCGGGACGCTGCTGCGGCGGCGGACCGCGGTGGCGGACCGGGACGAACTGGCCCTGACGAGCTGATGATCCGGGTCGGGAGTTCCCCGGTGGTCCGGGTGCGCCCTCCTCGGCGCTCCGGCCACCGGTTGGCCAGGTCCGCGGCCGGGTTCACAACATGGACACCGGTAAGGGTTGAGGTGCATAAGCCCATTACGCCAGGCTGAGCGGCATGGGAGAACGCATGGGAGACCACACCGGACTGCGGCAGGCGGTCGAGGACGACACCGCGGAGCTCGTACGCCTGCGGGCCTTGCTGTTCGAGGACCTCGGCGGCGACTTCTTCGCCCCCGCGACGGGAAGCGACGACTGGCTGGACACGCTGGCCTCGGTACTGAAGGAACAGATGGCCGCGGATGCCGTGCGCATCCTGGTCGTGGACGGTGGCAGCGGGCTCGCAGCTTGCGGCATCGGCACCGTCGAGCAGCGACTGCCCGGCCCGCACCTGCGCAATGGGCGGATCGGGCACGTGATCGGCGTGGTCACCGACCCCGCGTACCGGCGGCGCGGTCACAGCCGCGCGATCCTGGAGGGCCTGCTCGACTGGTTCCGGGAACGTGAGGTGGCCCGGGTCGATCTCTACGCATCCGCCGAGGGCGAACCGCTCTACCGCGACCTCGGCTTCGTCGACCACCCCGACCCCTCGCTGTACTGGCGTCCCGCGGCCGAGGAGGACGCGGGAATCCCAGCGACCGACTAGGCGTCAGAACTGCACATCGGAGCACGCGTAGAACGCGTTCGCCGTGTCGGCGATGTTCCAGACGCTCAGGTTGGATTCCGCTTCGCCGCCGGAGCACCCCCTGCGGGCCGTCAGGCACCCTCTCCGCCACTGCGTCCGGTGTAGAAGGCCACCGTCAAGTCCTTGACCAGCGACTTCCGTTCGTAGTCGTCCAGCTCCACGAGCCCCCTCGCGGTCAGCCGGTTCACAGTGTCGTCCACCGCGTCAACCACCGAAGTCAGGACACTGTCACGGTGTTTGGCGTCGATGGCGGCGATGCGACGGCGCTGCATGGCCGCGGCGACCTCCGGCGCGTATTCGATTCCGGTCGGCTGCGCCGAGTACACCTCGATGCCGACGGGTTCGCAGTCCGCCTTCAGCATGCGGGTCAGCGCGTCACCGACCGCCTCCGCGTTGCGCAGGGTGTGCGCGTCCTCGTGGAAGGCGTCGGCGGGCAGTTGCGAGAGGACCCGGGCCATCGCCGCCTCGACCTGCTCGCGCAGATACGTCTCATGGTCCTCGACCCCGAGCGTCGCCCGGACGGTGTCCTTGACCCGCCACACGACGAGGACGACGACGCGCAGCGCCGTACCGTTGGCGTCCACTGCGGGCAGCGGTTCGCTGCGCCAGTGCCGCAGGCGTACGTCGACCCGGCGGCGCAGCAGCAGCGGGCTGATCCACATCAGCCCGGTCCGCCGCACACTCCCCCGGTACTCGCCGAAGAGCGTCAGCACCCAGGCATAGCCGACCCGCCCCCGGCTCAGGCCGCCGAGCGCGAAGAGCACCATCGTCCCCAGTGCGGCGAGCGCCGCCCAGGCGCCGGGACCGATCCCGTCGTACGGACGCGAGTCGAGCCCGAGCCGGGCGAGCACGGTGGCGGGCAGCGCGCCGACCCACCAGAGGACGGCGCCTCCGGCGGCAATCCCGGCCAGCCCGGCGAGCAGCGCCGCCCAGGCGGGCAGCGCGGGGCCCGACCGCTCGGACAGCCCTGGATCGCCGGCCGGCGCCGGCCGCGTCGAGGGCCGCACCTGCGGCCCCCTCGCCACGGCCCGCCGTGGCACCCCCACGACCGGCCGTCGGCCTCCGGTTTCCCGCCGCGGCACGCCGTCGGGGAGCGCGGCGGCATCGGCGTGCTCGACGTCCTCGCGGAAGAGCAGGTGTACGGGGATGGTCGCGGTCCGCTCGCTGCCGATGACCGCGCGCCGCCGCCCGGTCCCCCACGGGGTGTCGGCGGACTGCCCCTCCCCGGCACCGCCGGGGACGGTACTTCCGGGGCCGGGGCCCGGGACGGATGCGGCACGGTGCGGGGAGGGGAACGCGGCCAGGGGCGGGGCTCCGGAACCGGGCCCGGTGCGGTGACCGGCCAGGGCCGGCACGGGGGCGGTGCCCGGCACCGGGTCCCCGGCGGGCACGGTGCCGGGCGTCGCGGCCGGGCCGGCTGCGCTGCCCGCGGCCGGAACCGGCACCGGGGCCGAGGTCGCACCGAGGGCGGAGACCTCGTCTTCACCGGGCACCAGGGACGGCACGAGGTCGACCACGGGGTCCGGCCCGTCCTCCCGCCCCGCGCCCGAGCCCGGACCCGCGTCGGTCACCGGCCCCACACCGCCCCCCGGAGCCGGAGCCTTCTCACGGTCGGGGTCCCCCGCGCCGTCGCGCCCGGCCGCCCCTTCCGGACCCCGCACCGGAACCGGACCCGGCACCGGCACATCCTTCCCAGCCCCTGCCCCAGCCCCTGCCTCTGCCCGTTCCCGCCCGTTGCCCGGGGTTCCGGAGCTGTCCGACACCGTGGATCCCATTCCCGCCTCCGTCATGCCTGTCCGTCGTATCACGCGAAGAGTCGCCGCCAGGTCTCCGGACCGGGGTAGCCGTCAGCCGCTCCGCCTCGCCAGCCCTGGGCCCGCTGGAAGGCCTCGACATTGCGCCGGTCCGCCTCGGTCCACCGGGGCCCCGGTCCCGTCAGGTAGTGCTTGCCGTATCCCTTCTTCACCAACTGCTTGCCGAGCCTCTCGACATGGCTGCTCGACTGACCGGGCCGGAAATAGCCCCGGCCGGGGTACTTCGCATGTGAGTTGGAGCCGCCCCCGCTCCCGCTCCCGCCCCCGCTTCCGCCGCCGGCAGCGGGGATGTCGCGACCGGTCCCGCTCACCAGGAGCCGCCAGGTGGCGGGGCCGGGGACGCCGTCGGCTTCCTTGCCCTTCCAGCCCTGGGCCTTCTGGAACGCCTGGGTCGCACGCCGGTCGGCGTCGCCCCAGCCCGGCCCGGGGCCGACCTTGTAGAAACGCCCGCCACCCCGTTCCACGAGCATCTGTCCGAGCTGGGTGACGTACTTGTTGCTGGCTCCGGAGCCGAACTTCCCGGTGCCCGGGAACGTGGTGGTCGGCGAACCGCTGCCACCGTTTCCGCCGCTCCCGCCGCTGAGCCCCTTGTAGCGGTACGCGACGTATTTGCCGGAGTTGGACCAGTACGCCATGGGCGTCGTCTGCTTGCGGGTGTGCGGCCTCGTCTGCTCGTACGCCGTGTAGTAGGTGTGCGTGGAGTCGGTCCAGCCGCCGAAGATCGTGACGTGCGAGCCCTTCGAGGGGTCGGCCGGGTTGTGGAAGAGCAGGATGTCGCCGGGCTGCAGATCCTCCCGCGCGATCCGTGTCCCGTACGTGGAGAGGCTGCCGGTCCACTCGTTGCCGGGCAGGTTCCAGGCCATCGACACGAAGCCGGAGCAATCCTGCCGGTATCCGTCGGACCAGTACTTGTTCATGCTGTACGGAACCTGCGCGGACACCCACTTCTTCGCGCGGTTGATGATGGCGGCCCGGCTGGTCTTGCGCAGCGAGACGGTGACGATGGACGAGGGTGGGCCGGAGGCCCCCGTGCCCCGCACCGGTCCCGGGACACCCTGCGGGCTGTCCGGATCCGCGTCCGCCGCGTCCGCCGTGTCCACCGACGCCGTCGCCCCGTCCGTCCGGGCGGCTCCGGCCGCGTCCGCCGCCCGGTCGCCGGGCACGCTCGCCGCCTCGGCCACGCCGGTGCTCAGCACCGCTCCGGCCGCGGTGACCAGCACCAGCGCGCGCCGCGCACCATGGGCGGCCGGATGACCTCCGGACCGCACGGGCAGGCCGCTCGCGGCGGCCCGCCGTTGCGCGGCACACCCCGCACAGGTGCAGTCGATGGCGGGCACGTACTCCTCGAAAGCCGGCACAGTCATGCGATTCCCCTCCGCACTCTTCAAGATCTCTGGGTGCATCTGCACGGGCGCCAGTGTCTCAACTCTTGTGACATGTCGCATTTTGACGGACTGAAGAGAAAAAACGACCATCCGACAGGCCGTGATGGACGGGAAGTGGTCAGGAGCACACTCCGGATTCAGGTAGAGTTCTCCAGGTCAGCAGGCGCCGCTAGCTCAGTTGGTTAGAGCAGCTGACTCTTAATCAGCGGGTCCGGGGTTCGAGTCCCTGGCGGCGCACGCAGAGTCAAGGTCCCCTCACCGAGCGTGAGGGGACCTTGTTCGTTTCCGAACCCGGCCCCCGCGCCGCCGTTTTCGCGGAACACACAGGCAACACACAGCGGACGCACGGCGGACGTATAGCGGGCGCATAGTAGACACACAGTCACGATCTAATTACTCAGCGGATCGAAGGTTCTCACGCACGTCTCCGCGCAACCCGCGCGTTTCGCCCTGCTGTCAAGGTCGGGGCCGGGCAATGTGTCCAGGGCCATCGGCGCCAACCACGCCCATGCGCCTCGCAGTTGGTGGATGCGGAGAGGGGAGTCCGGAAGGGGGCAGGACGGAAGGGGGCGGGACGGAAGGGGGCAGTTACGCGTCAGCGCGGGAGGCCGCCGGCCTTCGCCAAGAGCCGCTTGTCGTAGTCCGTACCGACCGCGGCGTCCCGCAAGTTACAGATGTCGGGCCCGGCCGCCGCAACCTGCAAGTTACGGACGTCGGGTACGGCCGCCGCGCCCGGACTTCTCGCCGGTCAGATAGGCCGAGACGACCACGTTCGCGTCGTACGAGTCCGAGGCCCGGTCGTAGGTGCCGCCGCAGGTGATCAGGCGGAGTTCGGCGCGGCCGTCCTTGCGGGGGCCGTAGGCCTTGTCCGCGTTGAAGCGTTCCCGGGTGAAGACCTGGACGTCGTCGACGGTGAATTCGGCGACCGTGCCGTCCGCGCGGGTCACCTCGACCGTGGCACCGGGGCGGGCCGCGCTCAGTCCGTAGAAGACGGCCGGCTCGGTCTTGGTGTCGACGTGGCCGACGAAGAGGGCGGGGCCCTTCGCGCCGGGCTCGGCGCCGTTGCTGTACCAGCCGACGGTCTGGGGCGTGTCGAACGGCGGCGGTTCGATCGCTCCGTCCTCGTCCAGACCGCGGGCGACCACGGGGGCCTCGACGCCGATGGACGGGATCTCGACCCGCCGCGGCACCGCGCCCTCGATCGGGTCGTGCGGCGGGGGCAGCGGGACGCCGAGCGGGCGCCCGACCGCGGCGATGTCGCCGGTGGTCGGGGCGGAGCTGGCGCCGGAGCCGTCGGTGATGTCGCGGCCCCAGAGCCACAGACCCATCAGCAGGACGGCCCAGGCCACTCCGGTGAGCAGTCGGCCGTGACCTTCGGGGCGCTCGTGGCCGGACATGTCAGTCCGAGGCCGAACGGCGACGGCGCACTCTGCGGAACGCTACGGCGACGACCGCGACGGCGGCCAGGACCAGGCCGATCACCGCGTGCACCATGCCGGGGCCGTCCTGCTGGACTTCCTTGTGGGTGCGGGCGGCGGTGCCGCCACCGCCCGCGCTGACCGGGGCGCGGGGCGTGGCCCGGCCGCGGTCGGCGACGGTGACCGTGCCGGACGTCTCGGTGCCCTTGGCGTCCGCGCAGACGACCCGGATCTCGTGGTCACCCGGGGAGGCGTCCGAGCTGATCCGGGCCTCCGCGAAGAGGCCCCCGTCCGCGGCGGGCGAGAAACGCGCCTCGGAGGCGAAGGCGCCGGAGCTGCCCTTGGCCTCCTTGCCCTCGCAGCTGTCCAGCCGCAGATCCACCGCGCCGCCGGGGGCGGGAGAGGGCGGGGACACCGAGAGGGCGGTGCGGGAGCCCGAGCCCGTTCCGCGATCGGACCCGGTGCCGGAGTCGGCCTGGGCCGCGGAAGCCGGCGCCAGCGCCGCCGCGACGACCGCTAAAGCACAGAACGTGAGCGGTATGGAACGCATCGTAAACCTCCTGAGGGAAGGTTCACGCCTGCTCCGGCTTTTCGCATCCGCAGAAGCGCGGGGGCGGCCCGGCAGGGACCGCCCGGCCCCCTCTCGCCCCGGCCTGCCAACCGGTGCCCCGCCGGGCTCAGGCCACGTCGACGAGGCCGACCAGGTCGGCGATGGAATCGACGACCGTGGACGGCCGGAAGGGGTACTTGTCGATATCGGCGACGGCGGTGAGCCCGGTGAGGACCAGGAACGTCTGCATTCCCGCCTCCAGCCCGGCCAGTACGTCGGTGTCCATCCGGTCGCCGATCATGGCGCTGGACTCGGAGTGGGCGCCGATCGCGTTGAGCCCGGTGCGCATCATCAGCGGGTTGGGCTTGCCCGCGAAGTACGGGGCCTTGCCGGTGGCCTTGGTGATCAGTGCGGCGACGGACCCGGTGGCGGGCAGCGGACCCTCGGCGGACGGGCCGGTCTCGTCCGGGTTGGTGCAGATGAAGCGGGCGCCGCCGTTGATCAGCCGGATCGCCTTGGTGAGCGCCTCGAAGCTGTACGTACGGGTCTCGCCGAGGACCACGTAGTCGGGGTCGTGGTCGGTCAGGACGTAGCCGATGTCGTGCAGGGCGGTGGTGAGCCCGGCCTCGCCGATGACGTACGCCGTGCCGCCGGGCCGCTGGTCGTCCAGGAACTGGGCGGTGGCCAGGGCGGAGGTCCAGATGTTCTCCACGGGCACGTCGAGGCCCATGCGGTCGAGGCGGGCGTGCAGATCGCGGGCGGTGTAGATCGAGTTGTTCGTGAGGACCAGGAAGGGCATCCCGGAGTCCCGCAGCCGCTTGATGAAGGCATCCGCCCCGGGGATCGGCGTTCCCTCGTGAATCAGGACTCCGTCCATGTCGGTGAGCCAGGATGAGATCGGCTTGCGCTCTGCCATGTGGGACTCCTGCCGTACGCCGTGTGCGGGGACGCCGGCGGCACCGCCTTGTGCAGCGCCGACGCCCCCGATTTTAGGCTGTCCGGTCGACGGGCAGACACAGCCGGACGCCTGGCCGGGAAAGACGGTCCGGACCCGTTACTTATCCGTGATGATCTACCGGAGGTTCGTCCCGCGCGCCGGGGGCTGCTGGGCGACAGGCTCCGGGCTCCACGCGACGGGTGCTGGCGCGCTCCGTGCGACGGGGGCCGACGGGCTCCGTGCGGCAGGTACCGGCGGGCCCCGTGCGGCAGGTACCGGCGGGCCCCGTGCGGCAGGTACCGGCGGGCCCCGTGCGGCAGGTGCCGGCGGGCTGCCGTCAGCTGCCGGTGGCCGACTTCCATGCGTCGACGTACGTGTTCAGCTGGGTGCCGATATCCGACCAGTCGGGCTCGAAGACCTCGACGCCGTCCATCAGCTTGGCCAGCTCGGCGAGATCGCGTTCGGTGGGCAGCATGCCGCCTTCGCCCAACTCCTCTATGAGGAGGGAGACATGAGCCTTGACGGCGTAGTACTTGGGGATGCGGCCGTGCTCCGGGATGCCGGAGCGGATGGGTGCGCCAGGTGTCTGGCCGTGCGGGTAGTCCACGGGCCCGATGGTGGCAGACGGACATGAACGCTGGTGAAAGTGCGGTTCAGTGGCGGGGCCGGGAGCGTGGGCGGCGCATGCGGCGGGACCGGATCACCAGCGCCCCGCCACCGATCAGGAATCCGGCGACGGTGATGCCGGGGTACGGAAGGAGGGCCGGGCCGGTGCGGGCCAGTTCGGGGACGTCGCCCTCGACGACGGTGAACGGGTAGTCGTCGGACTCGCCGACCCACGCCCCGTCGTCCTTCCCGGCCCCGCCGCTCGCCACGCGATGCCGCTGGACGATCGCCGCGTTGACGGTGATCCTGCCCGGGGCCGTGTCGGAGGTGAACGCCATCCGGACCTCGACGGTGACGGTGCGGCCCGCGGGGACGGTGAAACCGGCGAAGTCGTCGGCGCCGTCGCCGCCGAAGACTCCGACGTGTTCGTCCTGGTCGGTGGTCTCCCAGGTGACGCGGTGCTCCACATCGGGACGGGACGGCTCGGCAAACTCCAGCTGGATCTGGGCGGCGGTCAGCTTCCGGCCCTCGTCGGTGAGGACCAGCACCGGGTGGATGGCCCGGCACGACTCGGTGGTGGTGTTGGTCAGGTCCAGGAGCCAGGTTCCGTAGCCGCCGCCCGGTGCGTAGGTGTCCGGGCCGCCGCGGATGCGGGTGCTGATCGGGAAGTCGTTCGCCTCCGGAGCACCGCAGGCGGGCTGCTGGTCGGCGGTGATGGTGTCGTCCGGCTTCGAGACGGGGCCGGCCGGCTGCGCGGCGGAGGCAGGTGCGGCGGAGGCACCGCCGAGAACCGCGGGGACCATGCTCGCCGCAGCCAGCCCGAGCGCGAGCCCGTGCCGCGTCCGGCCGGGCAGTGGGGACCAGGACGAGTGCGGCGCGGGAGGACCGGCGGAGGTGAGGGACACGGGGATGGAGGCGGCGCTGGCCAGGGGGACGGACACCGGACTGGACGTGGGAATGGACGCGGGAAGCGACGCGGAGCCGGGGCCTGAGCTGGAGCCGGAACCAGGGCCGGACGCGGGGCCGGAGCCGGAGCCGGACGCGGGGGCTGCCGGTGCGGTGTCGTTCACGCGGGCCTGCCGCGGGTCGGACAGGGGTGCGGACGCGGACGGCGTGGCGGACGGCGTGTCCGACGGGGGTGGTTTCGGAGACATGCGGGGTCGCCCTTCGCTGCTCGCGGAACGGTCGGCCGGGAGGATGCCGAAGAGCTCGGCCGGACCGGGGAACGGCGGCCGGCGCGTACCACCACGAGGCGCGGGCGACGTGCGGGCCGGCCGCCGCGAGTCCGGCCGGGATCTTCGGCATCCGCCCAGCCCTGTGCGCCGGAGTTCACCGGTTCTGGGCCGCGAGGCTGTCACCCACGCGCGAGGCGCCCGGCACCGACATGCCGGAAGCCCGCCCGGCCGACGGTCCGGAAACGCTCGATCGGCTCAGTCACACCCCGCGTCCGGGCATTCGGCCTCCGCCACCGGACAGCCGCGCCACCGGACAGCCGCGCAACCGGACAGCCGCGCTACCGGACAACCGTGCGATCGGCCGCGTCACCGGACAGCCGCGCGATCGGACAGCCGCGCAACCGGATCCGCTCGCCCCGCCCCGCCCCGCTCACCCCCCGTCCGCACCTCCGACCCGTCCGAACAGCGGGGCCAGGACCAGCTGCGCGGCCCCCTCCGCGACCGGCCGGTCCCCTCCCCCGACGGCGGTGACCGGCACCGCCTCGATGCCGCCCCGCCGGGCACGCTCGTCGATCACGGCGCGGACGCCCCGTACGTACGCGCCGGGACCGGCGGCGACGGTACGGCCGCCGAGCACCACCCGGTCGATGTCGAGCAGCCCGACGAGGTTGGCGGCGCCGGTCCCCAGGACCCGGGCCGCCTCCGCGACATCGCCGCGGGCGACGGCGGCGAGGCAGAGCGCCTCGATGCAGCCGCGCCCCCCGCAGCCGCACTCCGGCCCGTCCAGCTGGACGGTCTGGTGCCCGAACTCACCGGCCCCGGTACGGGTCCCGCGGTGCAGCCTCCCGCCGAGGACCAGCCCGGCGCCGAGTCCCGTCCCGAGGTGCAGATACGCGAAGTCGCCGCCGGTCGCCGCGTGCAGCGCGAGCCCGAGGGCGGCGGCGTTGGTGTCCTTGTCGACGACGACGGGCAGTCCGGTCCGCGCGGCGAGCGCGTCCCGCAGCGGATAGCCGTCCCACTGCGGGAAACCGGTGACGCGGTGGAGCACTCCGCCCCGGTGGTCGAGCGGCCCCGGCACCGCGACGCCGACCCCGAGCACCGGCCGGCCCGCGCGCCGCGCCCCCTCGTCCGGTACAGACGGGACCGCACCCCGTACGGCCGGGACCGCACCCCGCACGGCCGCGACCGCACCCCGCACGGACGGGACCGCGTCCCGCACGGCCGCGACCGCGCCCGCCGCCGCCTCGACCACCTCGTCCGCCGGGGCGCCGAAATCCAGCGGCGCGGTACGGCTCGCGGCGACCGTGCCGGCCAGGTCGACCAGCACCACCGTCAGCTCGTCGCGGTCCAGGTGCAGACCGACCGCGTGACCGGCGTCGGGCACCAGTCGCAGCACGGTGCGCGGCTTGCCTCCGGTGGAGGCCCGGTGGCCCGCCTCGGCCACCAGACCCTCGGCCCGCAGCCGGGCGGTGATCTTGCTGACGGCCTGCGGCGTGAGCCCCGTGCGCTCGGCGAGTTCGAGCCTGCTGATGCCGCGCTCGCCCGCCACCCGCAGCAGATCCAGCACCAGCGCCGCGTTGTGGCTGCGCAGTGTCGGCAGGTTGGCGCCGCTGTTACTCCTGTTCACCGCATCATTGTCCCTGTTGCTTGCACTTTGGCAACACCGTTGCTTAAGTATCGGGCATGACCACTGGCAACGCGACTCACGAGACGCCCGGACTGTCCAGGACCCCCTTGCGCGTCGGGCTCGTCGGCTACGGCCTGGCGGGTTCCGTCTTCCACGCGCCGCTGATCGCCGCGGCCGAGGGCCTCGCCCTCGACACGGTCGTCACGGCGAACGAGGAGCGCCGGGCGCAGGCGCGCGCCGAGTTCCCCGGCGTACGGTTCGCCGCCTCGCCGGAGGAGCTGTGGGGGCGTGCGGACGAACTCGATCTGATCGTGATCGCCTCGCCGAACAGAACCCATATCCCGATCGCGACCGCCGCCCTGGAGGCCGGTCTGCCGGTCGTCGTGGACAAGCCGGTCGCCGGTACGGCCGCCGAGGCGCGGGAGCTCGCGGCCCTCGCGGAGGAGCGCGGACTGCTGCTCTCGGTGTTCCAGAACCGCCGCTGGGACAACGATTTCCTCACTCTCGCCCGTCTGGTCACGGACGGCGAGCTGGGGACCGTTCAGCGCTTCGAGTCCCGTTTCGAGCGGTGGCGCCCGCAGTTGAAGGGCGGCTGGCGCGAGTCGGGCGATCCGCAGGAGATCGGCGGGCTGCTGTACGACCTGGGCAGCCATGTCGTCGACCAGGCGCTCGTCCTGTTCGGACCGGCGGTGCGGGTGTACGCGGAGTCGGATGTGCGCCGCCCCGGCGCGGCCGCCGACGACGACACGTTCCTCGCGATCACCCATGCCGGCGGGGTCCGCTCGCATCTGTACGTCAGCGCCACCACGGCCCAGCTCGGGCCGCGCTTCCGAGTGCTCGGCTCGACCGCCGGCTATGTGAAGTACGGCCTCGACCCGCAGGAGGCCGCCCTGCGCGCGGGCGCGCGCCCAGGGGCGGACGGGCCGTGGGGCGAGGAGCCCGAGGCGCTGTGGGGCCGGATCGGTTCGGGCGAGTCCCCGCTGACGGGCGGCGGCATCCCGGTCCGTACGTCGCCGGGCGACTACCCCGCCTACTACGCGGCGGTCACCGACGCACTGCACGGAAGGGGCGACAATCCAGTGACCGCGCTCCAGGCCGCAGCGGCCCTGGACGTACTGGAGGCCGCCCGCCGCTCGGCCCGCGAGGGAATCACCGTGACCCTGTCCGCCTCCGCCGATACCGAGGAGCAGCCCGTATGAACCCCACCGCTCCGACCATCTCCGAACTCATCGCCCAGGAACGCCGGCTGACGTTGCCGCACTTCGGCTACGACGACGCATACGCGCTCGGCGGCCTGCTCGTCTCGATGGCCCGGGAAAGACACGCCCCGATCGCGATCGACATCCGGCGCGGCGCACAGCAGCTGTTCCATGCCGCGCTGCCGGGATCGAGCGCGGACAACGACGCCTGGATCGACCGCAAACGCAGGGTCGTGGAACGGTTCGGCGAGAGCTCGTACCTGGTCGGATCCCGATTCCGGGCGAAGGGCACGACGTTCGACGACGCCTCGCGCCTGGACCTGGACCTCTACGCCGCGCACGGCGGCTCGTTCCCGATCGCGGTCGAGGGCGCGGGGGTCATCGGCTCGGTGACGGTCTCGGGCCTGCCTCAGGCGGAGGACCACGCTCTGGTGGTCGAGGCGCTGGAGCAGTTCGCGACGACGATCGGCGCGTGACGCGGAGGAGGGGTGGGGCGCCGCTCCCACAGCACCCCACCCCTCCGACCTTTAGCCGGTTTCGATCGCGCCGACGCCCTCAAGCCCGCCCGGCGCCCGAGGACACACCCGTCAGCCCGTCAGCCCGCCGGGCGCCCGAGGTGACGCCTTTCGGTCTCCCGTACGCCCCGGGCCAACCGCCGCGCCCCACCACCGCCCGCCGCCGCCCGCGGCCGCCTGCTACGCGTCCTTCAGTTCCTGCCGCTGCCGCCCCAGCCCCGTGATCTCCAGCTCCACGACATCCCCGGCCCTCAGGTACGGCTTGGGCTCGGGCTGCCCCAGCGCGACCCCGGCCGGTGTCCCGGTGTTGATCACATCGCCCGGGTAGAGCGTCATGAAGTGGCTGAGATACCGGACCACCTCGCCCACCGGGAAGATCTGGTCGGCCGTCGTACCGTCCTGCTTCAGCTCGCCGTTGACCCAGAGCCTCAGCGGCAGCGCCTGCGGGTCGGCGATCTCGTCCGCCGTCACCAGCCACGGCCCCAGCGGGTTGAACGTCTCGCAGTTCTTGCCCTTGTCCCAGGTGCCGCCGCGTTCGATCTGGAACTCGCGCTCGGAGACATCGTGCGCCGTCGCGTATCCGGCGACATGCGCGAGTCCCTCCTCGGCGGACTCCAGGTACCGGGCGGTGCGCCCGATGACGACCGCGAGCTCGACCTCCCAGTCGGTCTTGACGCTGCCGCGCGGCACCAGCACCGTGTCGTTGGGCCCGACGACGGTGTCCGGCGCCTTGAAGAACAGGATCGGCTCGGCGGGAATCTCCGCACCGGTCTCGGTGGCGTGGTCGTGGTAATTCAGCCCGATGCACACGATCTTGCCGATCCGGGCGAGCGGCGGGCCGACCCGCAGCCCCTCGGCGTCGAGCTCGGGCAGCTCGCCGGGAGCGGCCGCGGCGGCCCGTACCCGGGCGAGCGCGGACGCGTCGGCGAGCAGCGCGCCGTCGATGTCGGTGACGATTCCCGACAGGTCACGCAGGGTTCCGCCCTCGTCCAGCAGCGCCGGTCGTTCCGCGCCGGCCGTACCCACACGAAGCAGCTTCAACGGTCTTTCTCCCCTTGGTCGAGATCGGGCCCGTGGGATGGGTGGCGGCCATCGCAGGCTTGTCCGATCGTCCAAGACATCCGATCACTCCGCAAGACCCTGTTCACGTACTGGACCGGCGCACTCGCCGCCCCGACTACGCCGCGGCCACGGCGGCGCCCGCGGCCGGCATGTCGCGGTAGAGGACGGCCCGCTCGACCGCGGTCCAGGTCGTGCTCGTGACGACGTACAGCGCGGCGGCGAGCGGCACGACGGAGACGGTGAAGAGGGTGGCGAAGGACATCAGCGGCATCAACTTCGTCATCGCACCCATGCCCGGGACCGGCTGCCCGTCGGGGCCGGTGGCCGGAGTGACGGGGTTGGCGGCCATCTGCCGCTTCGTGCGCCGGAAGTTGAAGGTGGCCACGACGGCGACGATCGCGAACAGGCCGAGGTAGACCATGCCCTGCGCCCCGAACGGCCCGCCGTGCGCGAGCGCGTCGTGCCAGCGCTCACCGAGCGGGGCGTCGAAGAGCTGGTGCCCGAGGAGCGCGTTGGGTTCGCCGCCGATCTTCTGACTGGAGAAGAGGTGGTAGAGGAGGAAGAAGGCAGGCATCTGGAGGAGGCTGGGCAGGCAGCCGGAGAACGGCGAGACCTTCTCCTCCTTGTGCAGCTCCATGAGCGCCTTCTGCATGCGCTCGGGGTTCTTGCCGTGCTTCTTGCGCAACTCGGCGATCTGCGGCTGGAGCCTGGTACGGGCCTTCTGCCCACGCGCCGCGGCCCGCGACAAGGGGTGCACGGCGAGCCGCACGAGCGCCGTGAACAGGACGATGGCGGCGGCCGTGGACGCGGACTGGAAGAGCGGGTGCAACACATCGGCCAGCGCGCCGACCAGGGCGGCGAATGCGGACATGAAGACGGACATGGATGAGCCCTCCGGGGGTCTCGTCGTGCCGGGAAGAAGAACGAACTCGGCATGACGGACCACGAGGGGTGCCTACGGGGACTGGGTACGGGCAGTTCCGCCGTGAACGCGGTGAACGCGGTGAACGCGGTAAACCCCTACGCGGCCGTCGGAAGGGCGCGGCCGGGGGCTCGGGGGCGTCGGCGGCCCTTGGCGTCCGGATCTCGCTGCGGCAGGAACGCGGTGCGTTTCTCCCGGTCGCGCATGGCCGTACGGACCCGGGTGCGGGGCACGGGGACGGCACAGCGGGCGCTGATGACCGAAGCGACGACGAGCGCGGAGCCGGCGGCCGCGGTGGCCGCGAGCGCGACGGCGGCGGAGAGGGTGCCGCCCTCGGCGAGGAGGACTTCGGTCACGAGGAAGAGCAGCAGCCCGGCGGGGCGGAGCAGCCGGGCGAGGCCATCGCGCAGACGGTTCCCGTCGCCGCTCATCGACCCCTCCCCTCTCACCGGCGTGCACCCGTTCGGCTCCACAGTTCTCCAGCCGTTATACACGATGGGCCCGGCACGATCATCAGCCCTCAGGATCGTTCGGTCTCCAGCGGACGCAGCAGACGGTGCGGCTTCAGCAGGGCGCGGCCGACCGGATCGGCGGGGTCCGGATCGAGTCCGTCGCCCGGCCGCATCTCGACGTCCGCGGGTGGTACGGGCCGCGCGCAGGCCGGGCATTCGCCGTACGCACCCAGTTCCGTACCGCAGGAGGCGTGGACGAAGACGCGCATCGGCCGGGTGCCGGGAAGGCGGTCGCGCCCCCACACTCCGAGGCTGCGCACGACCGGCCAGAGGGCTTCTCCGCTGCTGGTGAGGACGTACTCGTCGCGCGGTGGCGACTCCTGGTAGCGGCGCTTCTCCATGACTCCGGCCTCGATGAGCGACTGGAGCCGGGTGGCCAGCACAGCCCGCGGCGCACCGAGGTGGGCGAGGAAATCGTTGTAGCGGCGCACGCCGAAGAAGGCGTCGCGCACCACCAGCAGGGTCCAGCGCTCGCCGATCACTTCGAGCGCGCGGGCGATCGAGCACTGCTGTGCCGCGTAGTCCTTGCCGAGAGCCATGGGGCCACTTTACTCCGCGAGGTTCGGTGAACGAACTTACCGTGCTAGCGTCGGCAGGACAGCGTGAGTTCATTCATCGAACCTTCGCGACGCACTCCTGGTCGTACCAGTCCCAGTCCCAGTACCAGTCCCATTTCCATCCCCAGCCCCAGTCGCCGTCCCCGATCCCGATCCCGACCCCGTCATCCGATCCCGATCCCAGCCACTGCCCCGCATCCCCAGCCCCCCTCCCGCATCCCGGAGCGAAGCCATGGCCCAGCCCGTACGCCCCCGCCCCGCACGGCCCGCCGCCGCACAGCCCGCCCCCGCGCACCGGACCCGGGACGCCCCGCCGCACGTCCCGGCCCACCCCCGGTCCGGCCCCCGCGCCGCCCTCCGCCCCGGTGCCACGCTGGCGACCACCTCGGCGGCCACCACCGTCGCGCTGATGAACTACACGGCGCCGATGACGGCCGTCCCCGGCATCTCCGCCGCACTCGCCACTCCCGTGTCCGGCCGGGCCTGGCTGCTCAACGGCGCCCCGCTCGGTCTCGCCGTCTTCCTCCTGGTCGCCGGCAGCCTCGCCGACGACTACGGCCGTCGCAGGCTCTTCCTCATCGGCACCCTCGCCCTCGGCCTCACCACCGGCCTGGGCGCTTTCGCGACCACCACCCTCGCCTTCACGCTGGCGCGCGTGGCCCAGGGCGCGGCGAGCGCCGCGATCCTCGCGGCCAGCCTCGGTCTGCTGGTCGGCGCGTTCCCCGCGGGGGCGGCCAGGATCAGGGCGACCGGCATCTGGGGCGCGTTCGTCAGCGCGGGCATCGCGCTCGGCCCGCTGCTCGCGGGCTCGCTCGGCTCCGTCGACTGGCGGCTGCCCTACGCCGCGCTCGCGCTCGCCGCCCTACTCACGGCCGTATTCGCGTTCCGTACGCTCGACGAGTCCCGGGCGCCGCGCGGCGGCCGGCCCGATCTGGCGGGGGCCGCGACGCTGGGCCTGGCGATGACGGCACTGCTGATCGCGCTGACGCTCGGCCGGGACGGCTGGCTGCGCGCGCCCATCGGGCTGCTGCTGCTCGCCGCACTGGTTCTGACCGCCGGGTTCGTCGCGGTGGAGCGCCGGGCCGCCGCCCCACTGATCGACCTGTCGCTGCTGCGCAGCCGCGCGTTCCTGGCGTCGTCGGCCGGCGGGCTGTTCACCGGCCTGTCGGTGATCGGCCTGTTCAGCTTCCTGCCGACGCTGCTCCAGCAGGCGCTGGGCGTGTCGGCGCTGGGGACGGCCTGGCTGTTCCTGCTCTGGTCCGGTACGTCGTTCGTGGTGGCGCTTCAGGCACGGCGGCTGGCGAGCCGGGTCACGGCCCGGCACCAGCTGGCCGCGGGCTTCGTGCTGCACGGGGTGTCGGTGCTGTCGCTGCTGGGCACCCTGGACCCGGCACCCGCCACGCACATCGGCGCGTCGGTGTGGCTGCGGCTGCTCCCCGCCCTGGTCGTGGCCGGCATCGGCAGCGGGCTGCTCAATGCCGCACTGCCGCGCCTCGCGGTCGAGTCGGTGCCGCCGGAGCGGGCGGCGATGGGTTCGGGGGCGAACAACACGGCCCGGTACATCGGCTCGTCGGCGGGCGTGGCCCTGACGATCGCGATCGCCACGACGGGCTCGGGCGCGGACGGCGCGCTGTTGCTGTCGGTGGGCCTGGCCCTGGTGGCGACGGTCAGTGTCCTGTCCCTGCGGGAGCGTCGCTGACTCCCCTCCCTGCGGGAGCGTCGCTGACTCTCCGACCGCCCTCCTCCTCGGCCCCGGTCTCGTCCCGCGCGAGCACCTCGCTGTCCGGTCGTCCGTCGTGCTCGCGCGGCCCTGCGTACGTCACGGCGAGCGCGACGACGAGGTTGGCGGCGAGCGCCACGATGCCCGCGTTCACCCCCCACACCGGATCGTTCTCCGTGAACACGAACCCGCACACCGCGCCCACGCCGACGACCAGCCCGCTCATCGCCCCGAGCAGGGTCAGCCGCCGCCACACCAGTCCCAGCAGCACCATGGGGAGCAGCTGCGCCATCCCCTCGTACGAGATGAGGGAGAGCCGGACGAGGGTGTTCGGCGCGGTGTACGTGAGCACGAGCGCGATCACGCCCGCGGCCACGACGACGGTCTGCGCGGCGCCCTTCTGCCGCCGTTCCCACCGCGGCACCAGCGACAGCACACTGCGCCCCCACATGGTGCCGATGACCAGCATGAAGACGGCCATCGGCACAATCGACGAGAGCGCCGCCGCCACCCCCGATGACGCCGACCGCCCACGCGGGCAGCGAGTCCACCACGAGCTTGAAGAGCGCCAGGTTGGACTCGGCGCCGACGAGCCCCGGCACGACGAAGAGCGCCGCCATGCCGAGCAGCATCGGTACGAAGAGCAGCACGTTGTAGGCGGGCAGCCACATCGCGTTGCGGCGCAGCACGTCCGCGTTCTTCGCGCCGAGATAGCCGGCGACGGTCGTCGGGAAGATCACCACGGTGAGGGAGTTGAGGAACGAGGTGGTGATGAACCACGCCTGCCCGAGCCCGCTGTCCCCGTGCCCGGGGAAGGTCAGCCACTCGCTCTTCTCGGTGACGAGCCGGTCGAGGAAGGGCCCGTACCCGTCGAAGTAGTGCAGCGGTACGTAGAAGGCGAGGAACCCGAGTGTGGCGATGACGAGGACGTCTTTGAGGACGGACACCCACGCACTGCCGCGCAGCCCGCTCACCACGACGAAGCCGGTGGTGACGGCGAAGGCTATGAAGTAGGCCCAGTTGAGGCTGATGGCGCCGTAGGAAATGGTCGAGACGACCACGCCCATGCCGGTGATCTGGAGCTGGATGTACGGCAGCAGGAAGACGGTCGCGAGAACGGCGACCAGCGCCCCCAGCCAGGGCCGTCCGAAGCGGTGCGCCACCATGTCGGTGATCCCGACGAGCCCGTGCTGGCGCGCGTACGCCCAGAGCGTCGGCCCGACGACGTAGCCGAGGGCGTAACCGCAGGACATGTACGCCACCACGTAGAGCACGGGCGCCCCGTAGTTGTAGCCCCATCCCGCGGCGCCCAGGTAGCTGAAGCTGGTGTAGCCCTCGCCGGCCATCAGCACCCAGATGAAGACGGTGCCGAGGCTGCGCCCGCCCACGGACCACTCCGCGAGCCCGCCGCCCTCCCCGCTCCCCTCCCCGCCGGCTCTTTGCCGCCCGCGCATCGCGAGCAGCCCGAGGGCGACGGTGACGACCATGAAGACCCCGAAGACGGAGGTCGCGACCACGGCGTTCACCGGCGGTCCCCCCGCCGGGTCAGCCATACGGCGACGGGTGTCAGCAGGGTCGCCCCGAGCAGCCATACGAAGAGGAACGGCAGCCCGAGGATCACGGGATGGACCCGGTTCACGAGCGGCAGCACCCCCAGGTACAGCACATAGGGGACCAGCAACCACAACAACTGCGGACGTCGTCTGAGCACGTCGGAGAACCTTAGGGAACCCGAGCGCACCCCCGCTACCGTGCCCGGACCCCCGTCAGCCTCCCCCAGACGACAAGCCGGTACCGGGAGGTGAATTCGGGCGTGCACGTAGTGAGGGTCACATAGGAACCAGGCGCTCCGTACCCCGCGTGCGGCTGCACGTCACTGCGCGGAACGGCCGCGATGACACCGCTGTCGCGGGCGCTGGTCCGCGCGAGCGTCTTGTCGACGGTGTACGTGTAGACGGCGTCCCGGGTCTCGATGTCGATCCGGTCCCCGCGCCGCAGCCGGTTGATGTACCGGAAGGGCTCGCCGTGTGTGTTGCGGTGCCCGGCGAGCGCGAAGTTGCCCGCCCGGCCGGGCTGCGCGGTGCGCGGGTAGTGCCCCACGTACCCCTTGTCGAGGACGCCGGCCTTGCTGATGCCCTGGGCGACGGGGGCGGCGAGCCCGAGCCGCGGGATGCGGATGACGGCGTACGCCTGATCCCACCGGGGCGCGGAAGGTGCTGCGTCGCGCCTCTCGGACGAACGGCCGCCGGAGGCCCGGCCGTCCGCCCCACGCCCGCTCGCCGCCCGGTCCCCCGCTCCTGCTCCCTCTCCCTCTTCCCCTCCGCCTCCCCCGGCCGCGTGCCCCTGCGACTGTCTCCACTCCCGCTCAAGGGCCTCGACCTTGTGCTCGGCGCCGACGCGGGCCTGCCGGTTGGTCCACCACAGCTGATGAACGACGAGCAACAACAGGATGACGCCAAGGGTCATCACCACCTCGGCGCCCGTCCAGAGCCCGCGCGCGGCGATCCGACGCCCCCGCGCGTTCCGTTGCACCACGACCGGTATCCGCTCCCGCACGGCCCGCACGATAGGGCCGGGGACCGTAACTCTCCAGGGCCGGAACAAGCCTCCGTCCAGGTGCCGCACAGCAGTACGGTGTGATTCATGCGCCCCGACACGCCTGCTGATCACACCACCGAAGCCGAGCGCCTGCTGCGCACCGCGGCGCAGTACCCCGAGGACCGTGAGCCGCTGCTCCTCCGCGCCGCGGCCCATCTGGAGCTCGCCGGCGACCGCGCCCGCGCCACCACCCTCTACGACGACCTGCTCGGCTCCGCCGACCTCGACCGCCCGCACCTGGTCAAGGCCCTGAACGCGGCCAATCTGTGGGAGTACGGCCACGAGGCCGAGGCCCGCGCGATCCTCGACGGCATCCGCGCCGCGGCACCGCTCGACCCTGCCCCCTGGGAGATCGCGGCCGAGACCCTCGAATCGCACGACGAGCTGGAAGCGGCCCACGACTGCTTCACGACCGCGCTGACGCTCCTCCTGACGCCGGGCGAGGAAGTCCCGTACGCCGTGCACGCACTGCTGATCGGCCGCCACCGCGTACGCAGGCTGACGGGCTCCGACCACGACGTGTGGGACGAGCTGGCCGACACCGTCCACACGGCCGCCGTCCCGCTGGACGAGCTGCACGACCCGAAGCGTCTCTGGGCGCTGGGCTCCTCGGACCCCGGCGAGCTCCAGGCCGAGATCACCCGCCTCCGCGCCGAACTGGGCACGTACCGCACCGCGCTGTCCCGCCCGTTCCCGGTGGCGGTGCTGCACTGGCCGGCCGCCGAATTCGACGAGCTCCTCACCGCGTACCCGAACCTGCGCACCGAGTACCCGTCCCACCCCGACCACCTGGCCCGCCTGGAGGCCGCACTCCGGGACCTCCACCAGGCCGGCACCCCGAACCTCGGCATCGTGACCGGCACGGTCCCGTCGTACGAGGCGTTCGCCGCCTCGGAGGCCGCGTCCCCGGCCGACCCGGACCTTCTCCCCCAGTACGCCACCACCCTCGCCGCCCGCGGCCGCGCGGTCCCCTGGCCCCCGGCCCGGAACGGGGCGTGCTGGTGCGGGTCGGGACGGACGTACCGGGAGTGCCACGGGGGCGAGTGACACCCACGGCCGAGGGCCCCGTCGTCCACCTCGACGCTGTTGGACCCACAGCGTCCACCCCGACGGCGGGGCCCGAAAACCGCGGGATCCCCGGCCCACGGCCCCGTACCCTCCCCCCATGCCCGAACTCCAGCGCCTCCGCGCCGATCACGCCCCGGCCCTGCTCGCGTTCGAGCAGGCGAACCGCGCCTACTTCGCCGCCTCGATACCGGACCGCGGCGACGACTACTTCACCCACTTCGAGGCCCGGCACGCCGCCCTGCTCGCCGAACAGGCAACGGGCGCCTGCCACTTCCACGTCCTGGTGGACACCGGCGCCGACGGCGAGGGCGAGATCCTGGGCCGGTTCAACCTCGTCGACGCAGCGGACGGCACCGCCGAACTCGGCTACCGCGTCGCCGAAAAAGCCACCGGCCGCGGCCTGGCCACGGCCACCGTCCGCCGCGTCTGCGCCCTGGCCGCAGAGGAATACGGCCTGACAACCCTGCGCGCCGCAACCACACTCGACAACCTGGCCTCCCAGGCGGTCCTGACCCGCGCGGGCTTCGTCCCCACGGGAGAGGAAATCCTGCCGAGCGACCGCCCGGGGCTCGGTTACGTACGGAGTACGGCGGAGCAGGACTCCTTCGACGACAGCGCGACGTAGCAGGACGCCCCGGTCACCTCGGACGGCACCGCAAGCCACCACGCACCATCACCCCGCCCGCAGGGCCCGGCTCCTTCGCCTCCCTGAAGGCCACGGCACGCGACGGCGACGGCGGCACGTGGAACAAACCGTCCTGCACGCCTACCACCCGACCCCCTGCCCGCGGCGAACCACCCCGGGCAACACACCTTCCCCTCTCCGAGCCGCCCCGGCAGACACTCACGCTGTTGGCGAATCCGGATGTCGGGCCCGGCGCGAGCTGAAGCTCGCACCGGGCCCTCCTGTCCAGGCCGGTGCTTGTGCGAGGATGCCGCGCTCCTAGCTTTCGGGCCCCTCGGACGGACCGCGACCGCGTCGATCTCGAAGAGCATCCCGGGCAGCGCGAGCGAAGCAACCCCGCTGAGCGTCTGGGCAGGCAGCCGGTCGGCCCAGGCACCGTGCAGCGCCTTGCGAGAGCAGCTTTGTCAGTCCTGCTTGATAGAACTGCCGTATAGCTGACGAGATGAGGGGGACTCGGCGATGCCCAACGACTTTGCAGGCGAAGCAGCTCCGGTTGCTGGACTCTACGAGACACTGATCACCCATCGTCTCGAAGAGCGTATGAAGCAACTCGACTCCACGCGCTGGCGCTCCATCGATGAAATAGTCGGCGCTGAATCTGCACCTCACGTGCTGTCACGCCACATCGGAGGCGTCGTGCGACGGGTCCTTCAGGGCCTCTCACCTGCGGAGCAGGTGGTCGCCGCCAACCACATCCTGGATTCACTCAACACCATCGAAGGTGCGACCGACTGGGTCGATCTCGTCACCGAGGGCCCCCGCCAGTTGCTCGCAGTCGCGGAGCAAGAAGCTCCTGGCGTCTACGCAATTCGCCCGGCAACGCCCCTCTCCGAGACGGCGCTAATCACCAACTCCCCTGATGATCCGAGCCTGGGCTTTGAGCTGCGCGCTGAGTTGGCTACGGCGGACCGTGTTGACCTCCTCTGCGCATTTGTGAAGTGGCATGGACTGCGAGTCCTTGAGCAGTCGCTCTCCTCCGCACGCGATCGCGACGTACCCATCCGCGTGTTGACAACGACTTACATCGGAGCCACGGAGCGTCGAGCGCTGGATCGTCTGGTCCGCGAGTTCGGTGCCGAGGTGAAGGTCAACTACGAGCTCCGCTCAACACGCCTTCATGCCAAAGCCTGGCTCTTCCGTCGCGAGAGCGGCTTCGACACTGCTTACGTCGGCAGCTCGAACCTGTCCAAGGCCGCGCTTCTTGACGGGCTCGAATGGAACGTTCGGCTGTCGTCGGTCGCCACACCATCCGTCCTCCGCAAGTTCGAGGCAACCTTCGACGCGTACTGGAGTGAGCGCTCGTTCGAGCCGTACGACCCCGACAGCGACGCGCAGCGACTGGACGCTGCGCTGTCTCACGCTGGCGGGTCCAGCCAAAACGGCAGCACCGCCATCACACTCTCCGGGCTTGAAGTCCGCCCCTACCCGCACCAGCGCGACATGCTGGAACGTCTCGAAGTGGAGCGCACCGTCCACGGTCGGCACCGCAACCTCCTCGTTGCCGCGACCGGCACAGGCAAGACCGTGATGGCAGCTCTGGACTTCAAGCGGCTACGCCGCACGCTGGGCCGTGACCCGCGGCTGCTCTTCGTAGCCCATCGCAAGGAGATTCTGGAACAGTCTCTGCGCGTCTACCAGAACGTGCTGATTGACGCGAACTTCGGCGAGCTCTTCGTCGGTGGGGAGATCCCCGACAACTGGACGCATGTGTTCGCCAGCGTGCAGTCGCTCAACTCACGTGCGTTGGACCGCTTTGCTCCAGACCACTTTGACGTCATCGTGATCGACGAGTTCCACCACGGCACGTCGCCCACATACCGGCGAATCTTGGATCACTTCGACCCCAAGGAACTGCTGGGACTCACCGCTACCCCGGAACGCATGGATGGGCTGAACATCCAGGACGAGTTCTTCGAAGGCCGGATCGCAGCAGAGATGCGCCTCTGGGAAGCCCTGGAGAACGACCTACTCAGCCCATTCCACTACTTCGGCGTCACCGACAACACCGACATGAGCGCCATCACCTGGAAGCGGGGATCGTACGACGCCACGGCCCTCAGCAATCTCTTCACTGGCCATGACGCTCGGGCCAGGCTCGTCGTGCAAGCCGTGAAGGACAAGGTTGCCGACCCGGGCACTATGCGCGCTTTGGGCTTCTGCGTGTCAGTCGCGCACGCCGTCTTCATGGCCGACTTCTTCCGTCGAGCCGGCCTCCACGCGGTCGCCCTGTCCGGCGAGACCTCACGCCATGAGCGCAAGGACGCCCTAGATCAACTCAAGGCAGGCGTGCTCCAGGTCATCTTCTCTGTCGACCTGTTCAACGAGGGTCTCGACATCCCTGACGTCGACACCCTGCTCCTCTTGCGCCCTACTTCTAGCGCAACAGTATTCCTCCAGCAGCTGGGACGAGGCTTGCGTCGTACCGAGGGCAAGGCCGTTCTCACTGTCCTGGACTTCATCGGTCAGCACCGCAAGGAGTTCCGCTTCGAGGAGCAGTTCCGCGCGCTCACCAACCTCACGCGCAATCGCCTGCTCGCCAACATCGAGCACGACTTTCCGCAGCTGCCCTCTGGCTGCCAGATCATCCTTGAGTCGAAGGCCAAGGAGCTGATCATTGACAACATCCGCAGTCAGATCAGCGTCAACGTCACTCAGCTTGCACGAGAGGTCGCCTACTACGCCGAACCTCGGCTCGCCCATTACCTCAAGGAGAGCGGTCGCGAGCTCAAGGAGCTCTACCGGGGCAACGGGAACTCATGGACGGGTCTGCTCCGCCGGGCCAAACTCCTCCCCGAAGCCGGGCCGGAGGGTGAAGCATCGCTACTGAAGCGAGTATCGGCGTTCCTTCACGTCGATGACCCGCTCCGAGTCGCCGCGTACAGCAAGCTCCTCGCTGACGACGCCCCCACATACGATGACCTCAGCGAGCAGGAACAGGCCTACGCGCGCATGTTCTTCTTCTCTCTGTGGCCGTTGGGCGGCGACTTCAATAGCTACCAGGAGGGCTTCAACACCCTTCGCCTTCAGCACGCCTTCCGCGGCGAGCTCCGCCAGGTCTTTGCCCACGTGCTGGACCAGGCTGACCACGTCCCCGTCCCACTGCTCGGTAGGCATGCAAACCTGCCGCTGACAGTGCACGCCTCGTACAGTCGCGAAGAGATACTCCCCGCCCTGGGGCAGTCCTACGTGGGCGGCTTCATGCCGGGACACTTCCGCGAAGGTGTGAAATGGTGCGAAAACATCCAGACTGACGCATTGCTCATTACCCTCGAAAAGGACGAGAAGGACTTTTCTCCGGAGACTCGCTACAAGGATTACGCCCAGAATGAGTCCCTGTTCCACTGGGAGTCCCAGAACCAGACCTCGGAGACATCACCGACCGGCATCCGTTACCAAACCCACAAAGAGAGGGGCACTCACGTCCTACTCTTCGTCCGCCGCTACAAGAAGACGGACATCGGCGGGCCCCAGCCGTGGATGCTACTTGGCCCCGCCGAGTACGAGAAGCACAAGGGAAGCAAGCCCATGGGCATCGTCTGGAAGCTCCTACATGAGATTCCGGCAGATGTGTGGACCTACTCAGCGATCGCTGCGGGGTGACCCGCTCCGTCACGGCCAACTCAATGAGTTGATGAAATAGGGCTCTCGCGACGCGTTCTGCTTGACCTGTATTTTAGAGGTCCTGTGAGCGATCGACCCATCGGGATCGATGCTGGATAAGACAGGCCGCATCGATCCGATGCTCGCGCTTCACGTGGAGGTCTCCAAGCACCTGCCGACTGAGAGCATCCACGACCTTGAGGTCATCAGTGATGAGGCGTACCCCGTTGTCAAAGAGCACGTGACAGTTCGGGCACAGACACAGAATGTTGCTACGAACATCGCGACCACCATGCGGTCTACCAAGCGCATGTATGTGCGCGCCCTCGCTGTACCGCGCGCCATTGACGTCGACTACAACTGGGACACGACACATCTGACAGGTGTTGTCGTAGAGCGCTTTTATGGCGCGGGCCTCCTGGGTGTTGCGCACACGCCGCTGAGTGCTGACGTACCTCGCGGCCGCTTGCCCAGGCGGGGTCGTCTCTTCATCCGCAGCTGTATCGCTCGCCTCGTCAGATTCCCAACGCTCCCCCGCCGCGGCCTTCGCCAGACGAAACTGCCACATGACGTACCCACGATCAGTCAGCACGCTCCAATAGCCCTCTACCAGGTACAGACCCCGATATCGATACCCTTCAGTCGCCTTGCGCCTCTTGATCCCAAGACCACGTACGTATCGGATAGGCAGACCCTCCCGATAGTTGATCAGCATCCCTTCGTTAACCCCAGTCAATGACTGGTCCTCCGTGATGTGACCACCGCTGTCCGGCGATCCGCCTTGCGCCGTATAAACGATTGTGTCGCCCAGATCCTCATCACCGGCATAGCCACCACTGGCGACGATCGAGTCGACGCCTTCATGCGGCGTTCCCGAGATCCCCTGGCCACGAAACCGGTGCACATCGGCCGCGTACAGGGCATCGTGCGTACGGAACCACTGCCCCTCGCTCACGTCAGGAGGTGGGCCGAAGTAGATGGGTTTCGATGGCGACATGCGAACATGCTGCCGATTACCGGTGTTCGATCAACCTGCGCAGCTGATCTTGGCCGTTTCTCATCGAAAGGTGTCCCAAAGCAACCACTTTGCCAGTGCGGCGGGAAGGTGCGCGACAGCGCCAGAGTCTCATCCCGCCGTCACGACCGCCCAAGCGCCGCAACCTGCCGCCGAGCCCGGATGCCGCTACCCACTGGGGCGGATCGCAGCGTTGTCACGGAAGAGCGCGAGTAGCTTCGAGCCCTCTTCACTGATCCTCGCCAACACATGCCCAATCGCGGCCGGGCCCGTACCAGGAGCGGGAGGCTCGATTTCACGCCAGTGGATGGGAGTCGTGGCTAACACAATCGCTGGTGCCGCCTCAACTGTGATGAGAAAGAAGTCGTCCCGCCGACCGAGGGGGAAGAGTTGGTGGACCGACATACCCGACAGGAAGCCGCAATGCTGAGCAGCGCACACGAGCGACCACAGGTTGTACGACTCTGTCCAATCACAATCTGCGTCCAAGTCGTCGAGCTCTTCAGCAATTTCAATGAGTTCCTCAGGCGAAGGCTGCCTCACGCCAGATCAGCCACCTCGGCCTCGAAGTGCAACTGGGCCCGGTCCAGCGCCTCGTCGGGGTCGTGACCGTGCGCGCGGAGCCAGTGGAGGAGGTCGGCGATCAGATCGATCGCCGCCTCCTCCTGAAATACGAAGCCTGCTCGCCCCGCCTCAGGGTTCTCCGTCGCTGCGCCGACCGCGTAGAACGACAGACATGCATCGCTCCTGGCCACCCTCGGGTCATCGATGTGGCCGCCGGACGAAACCAGGGGCGTGGCCAGGTCGCACCAGACCAGCTTGGAGTCTGCGCCAAGAGTCACGCCCCATCGTTCCGACAGGGCGTCCAGCATGGCCAGGCCACGCCCCGACTCGTCGTCCGGACCGACGGACAGAAGTGTCGGGAGAGCGCGGGTGTCCGGATCACGGAGTGCGACCCGTAAATGCGTGCCGTTCATCTCAACCACGAGCGCGCTCGACGTCCCTGTACCGACATGCCGGATCACATTCGCCACCAGCTCACTCACACAAATCTCGGCGGCATCGGCCACGTCCGACAGTCCCCACAGCCGCAGGTGCGACCGCATGGTGCGTCTCAGCCCGGCGACTTCTTCAGGCTCTGCCAGGAAGGGAAGTTCCCAGGGTTTCCGCGTCATGCAGCCGTCGTTTCCGTTCACCACGAGCACACGCCTTTCGCATGGCGATGCCGCTGCGCCTACATCTTCCGTGAAGCACAGTGACTCTCGGTTGTCTCGGGTCAGAGAATGCCAACCTCCCATCCCGATATGCAATGTGCACGGAGAGATTCCCTCCTTAGGGTGATTGGCGACTGCCGCCACTTCCGGTGGGATGTAACTCCCGCTACTGGAGGAGGTATTGACGTGGCCGGTTCACCCACAGCTCGCCGCCGACGTCTGGCCATCGAGCTGAAGAAGCTCCGCGAAGAAAGCGGTCTGACGTGCAACCAAGTCGGCAAGGAACTCGACTGGAGCGGATCCAAAGTCAATCGACTGGAAACGGGCCAGGGGCGGGTACAGCCCTCGGACGTGGATGCTCTCTGCCGCTTCTACGGCACGCCCGACGACATGCGTGACCTACTACGGTCCCTTGCGAAGGACTCCAAGACCAAGGGGTGGTGGCACGCGCACGGTGACGCGGTTCCTGCCTGGTTCTCGGTGTACGTCGGCCTGGAGCAAGCGGCGTGCAGTATGCGTACCTACCAGGGCGAGTTCATCCCCGGCCTGCTCCAGACATCCGAGTACGCCACCGAAATAAGCCGAGTCACGCCCGACCTGCCCCACGACGAGATCCAGCGGCTCGTCGACGTACGTATGCGCCGCCAGCAACTGCTGATGGAACCGACGGGACCTGACTTCTGGTGCGTGATCCACCAGAGTGCGCTCATGCATGTGATGGGCAATCGGAGGGTCATGGTCAGCCAACTCGAACGTATGCTGGAAATGACAAAGTTGAGGAACGTGACGGTGCAGGTGCTGCCGTACGATGCCGGCGCGTACCCCACCACCGGGCCATTCACCGTGCTCAGCTTCCCCGAGCAGGAGGACCCCGACTTGGTGTACCGAGAAGGCCTGACAGACTCGATCTACTTGGAACTCCCGGCGGATGTCGGCATCTACACACGGGCGTTTGACCACCTCAGGGCCCTTGCCATGAGCCCGCAGAGATCAGTTGCGCTGATCCGTTCAGCCATGAAGGAGCACGCACAATGAGCCTGCCCCCCATCACCGCCCGGTGGCGGAAGAGCAGTTACAGCAACGGTGCCGGTGGCGAGTGCATCGAGGTCGCAAACCTGCATTCGACCGTTGGGGTACGGGACTCCAAGCAGCCCCACGGGCCCCACATAGCCGTACGCCACAGTGCGTGGGCGCTGTTCGTCACCTCTCTGCGCGCTCAGTAGACCGCCCGCGAGCGGCGGCGACAGAGGGCGCGACACGTACGGTTCCCGCCATGGTGGCGGACTGCAGTTCGTCGTATGTAACGGGGTGGCCGGTCGCGACCGGCCACAGCCCCAGGTCTTCGAGGGTTGCCGTCCGGCGGCCGTTCTCCAGCTTGCTGGTCTTGGGCTGTGTCCACCCGAGGCACGCGGTCAATTCTGAACCGGTGAGTCGACCGCCGGGGCAGGTGGTGCGTAGCTCTCGAAGCCTGACGCCCAGGGCTGCCCGTGCCTATTGGCAGTCGGTACTCACCGGCTGTCAGTGGAGCGTGAACGCCTGCGTCGCCGCAGCGGTGCGGTCGCCCACATCGTCAGCCCAATCAGGGAAAGGAGCAAGGCCCCTCCGATGACGACAGGGACGGCCGCCGCGAGAGCAAAGGACAGCAGGAGCTCTGCCCACGTCGGCTCCTCGCCCATGGTGCTTCCGCCCTGTGCCATAGAAGCTATGACGTCGGCGGAGATCGATCGGTTTCAGAAGCTCGGGTGGGAGACGCGGAGGGCACGTTCGAGGCCGAGTGTCTCTGGTGTGACTGGGCCGCAGAGCCTTCGACAGACTCCGGAAGCGTCGATGTGGAGTGCATGAGCCACACCGGGCGCAGTGGATACAAGAGTTTCCGGCGCGTCCGTACGTCGTTAGCCGTGGTCGTACGGGGTGGGTTCTCCGCGTTGCAGTCCTGACAGTGGGCACGGGGGTCAGGCCTTGGCCGGTAGGGGTGTGGGTGTGGGTGTGCTGTTGATTCTTGCGAAGCGTTCGCGCCAGGGGATGCGTTCGGGTTCCGGTTCGGCGGCGGTGCGGCATGAGGGGCATTGGGTTTCGCCGAACAGTGGGCGGAAGACGTGGGGTTCGCCCGGGCCCTGGCATTCGACCAGTTCGGGGAGGGATGGGCGTTCGCGGGGCTGGTGCTGGATCGGGGGTTCGGGGAGTTTCTGGATGAGGCGGTGACGCAGAAAGCCGACTGCTGAGCGCACGCCGTCTTGTGGGCGTTCGGCGAGTAAGGCGTGGCGCAGGTCGGACTCGCTCACGCCGCACTCGAACCACTTGACGGCCTCCACGGCCAGTGCGCGGGCTTCGCGTACGCCCAGGTGGAGTTCGCGGCGCGTGTGGCGCAGCGAGAGCAGGACCCGTTCCGCCCGGGCCAGTTGGAGGGAATCGGCCGACCCTGACGTCGGCTCGGGATCCGGGTCCACCGCTGGTTCGGGTTCGAGTTCGGGTTCGGGTTCGGGTTCGGAGGGTGGGTGGGGAGTGGTCTTATCACTGTGGTCTTCTACCGGTTTATAGCCACCGACCGTCCGGGCAGCCGGTTCGCCGACCGTCGGTAAGTGCGTACTCGGACGCGACGGGGCGGGTGCGGGTCCCCGCAGGTGGCCTGCCTGCTCAGTCGTCAGGGGGTTGTTGGCCACGAGTTGCTCGGTCTGCCAGCGGCCTCCCTCGCCCTGGCTCCGCCACTCGTGCACGTACCCGTGCTCGACCAGCTGCCCCTTCGCCTTCTGGTAGGCGCGCCCCTTGATGCCCAGCTTGCGGGCGAGTTCGCTCAACGGCTTGTACGCGGCGCCGTCGGGAAGGCCCTGGACGTACAGGAGCAGGATCTTCGCGTCACTGCTCAGACGCGGATGACGGACGACATCGTGTGATGCCTTCGTATAGCGCGCGGACGGCGCGATAGCATGACGCAGCATTTCCGGTGGCCTCTGGTTCCACTGGTGGTGTAGGCCCTCGGATTGGTGTTGGCGCACCGCCGGGGGCCGCCCTGTGCGTACGGAGACGTACAGAGCGTGATGATTTCGTCACCGTACCCCATCCTCTTCATCTCCCGCCATGTGAACGGGACTTCGCTAGCCGATCAGGGCCGCACGGTCGTCCAGGCGGCCCGCGACGATGCGCTCTCCTGGCCGGTCGTTGCGGCGGCGTCCACCGCACCCGCTGCGCGACCACCCGTCGAGCCTGTGGACACCTCGATGCTCGCTAATTTCGTTGAGCCCGCACCCTGCAATCGTGTTGGCTAGCGGCACCGGACTGTCAGTACCGCAGGTGTCCGCTTGGCTGTAGCAGGGAGTTAAACGTGCAGGACATTGTTGTCGACCCGGTTGCCCACAACCGGGCGGCCTGGGACAAGTGTGTCCAAGAGGGCAACGAGTGGTCGAGGCCGGTGAGTGCTGAGGATGTCGAGCGCGCCCGCATGGGCGACTGGTCGATTGTTCTCATCGGGCGTGAGCCAGTCGACCGCTCCTGGCTGCCGACGGACCTGACCGGCAAGGACGTGTTGTGCCTGGCCTCCGGCGGTGGCCAGCAGGGTCCGATCCTCGCCGCCGCAGGGGCGCGGGTCACCGTATTCGACAACTCACCCCGCCAGCTCGGCCAGGACCAGATGGTGGCGGCGCGCGACGGACTCGAGCTGCGCACCGTCCTGGGCGACATGCGCGACCTCAGCGCCTTCGGCGACGCAACATTCGACGTCGTATTCCATCCGGTCTCCAACCTGTTCGTACCAGACTTGGCAGCGGTGTGGCGTGAGTGTTTCCGCGTCCTGCGACCGGGCGGAACTCTGCTCGTGGGCTTCCTCAACCCTGATGTGTACTTGTTCGACCACGAGGCGCTTGACGAGCGCGGCGAGCTGATCGTCGTGCACAAGCTGCCCTACAGCGATGTCACGCAGTACTCCGCCGAGGAACGCGCCACGAAGTTCGGCGCGGATGCCCCTCTTGAATACAGCCACACCCTCACCGACCAGATCGGCGGGCAACTCGCCGCGGGGTTCGTCCTCACCGGCTTCGCGGAAGCGCCGCACCAATCCAACGCATCCGCTCAATACATGTCGCACTATTTTGCGACGCGGGCGGTCAAGCCGGGCTGACCCAGCCGTGGGGCCGGCCGAGACGGCCGTGTCTCCGAATGGCCAAGTGGAGCGCTGTTCCTGGGCCAACCCGATCGAGGCCCACTTCGGCCCGCTGGGGCGGACGCCCCCTCAACACCGCAGCCTGACCAACCGCGAACCGCAGCCCCCGAACGCCGACGGGGCAAGTTCAGGAGAAGGACAGCGACAGAAGGATGGCTCAGGAGACGAACGGCTCGATCTCCCCCGCGAAGACGATGACCTGGTCGATGAGGCTCCGTCGCAGATGGACGACATCCGTTCCCGCCAGGCGGGGGCCTCCATCAGGCGTGGTGAAGACCCACTGGTACCGGGCCCATTCGTCAGGCATGTCCACTGCTGAGCAGCGCACCATCGTGCCGGTCCCCGCCGGGTGGCGCCGGATGTCCAGCACGAACCGCTCGACCGCAGCGATTCCTTCGCTGCGACCCAACGGCCCCCAGAAGACCACGTCTGAGGTCAGGGCCTGGGAGAGCAGGGCAGTCACATAGCTGTCGTCCGAGGCATTGAACGCGGAGATGAACGTGTCGATCGCGGAGCATGCGGTCTCTTCCTGCATGCCCCAGTAATACCAGCAGTTTCGCGTGCGCTCGACCCACGAGCCGCCTTCCGATCACGGTGAACCATCCCGGTCACAGCACTAGCAGAGTCGGAGGCTGAACCGCGTGCTGCTCCGACCACCAGGGGCGAGAGCGTACGCCTCCAGGCGCCCTGAGAACCCAAAACCCGTGGCCAGCCAGGGGCTGACCACGGGCAGAGGCCAAAGAACGAGCTCAGTAGCTACGGAGCACGCGGGCGCAGGCGCTTATCAGTTCAGTGCTGCTGTGTCCTGCGGCGGCGGATCACCAGGAAGCCGCCGGCCGCGACCAACGCGGCAGCCGCTGCGGAGAGCAGACCGACGGGTGCACCGGTACCGGTCTCGGCGAGGTCGCCGCCACTCTGCGTGGACGGTGACGACGAAGGGGCGGGGGAGGAAGTCGAGGACGAGGGCTTCGCGCCCTCAGGGGCGGACGAGGCGGGCGACGCGGTCGGCTGCGTCGGGGTGGACGGGGTGGCGGAGCCCGGCGTGTCGGCGGACGCCGACGGGGTGACGGAGTCCGGCTTCTCACCGCCAGGCTCGCCACCACCCGGCTTCTCGCCGCCCGGCTTCTCACCACCCGGCTTGTCGCCGCCCGGCTTCGAGTCGCCGTTGCAGTCGACCCAGAAGACCTTGTGCTTGGCCCGGCCGTGCTCGCCGTCGAAGTTCCAGAACAGCTTGTAGTGGCCGTCGGGCAGGGACTGGTCCTGCGTACGGCTGTGGCCCTT
This sequence comes from Streptomyces sp. NPDC015032, assembly GCF_043080425.1. Classification (NCBI taxonomy): domain Bacteria; kingdom Bacillati; phylum Actinomycetota; class Actinomycetes; order Kitasatosporales; family Streptomycetaceae; genus Streptomyces; species Streptomyces sp. NPDC015032. Next base: position 474,056 of record NZ_JBIBVN010000001.1, read on the forward strand.
GTCGTCGAGCGTCAGGGAACCGGACTTCACGGTCTTGCCCTTGACGTCGGCGGTCGGGGGCCAGGCTTCGATGCGCCAGTCGACATCCTGGGCGGCGTCGAACCCGAAGGCATCGAGATAGAAGGTGCACACGTGAGGCTCGTTCTTACGAAGCTCCTCACCGGTCGCGGCGTCGTGGATCTTCACGGTGCCGTTGTCGCCGGGGGCGGTGGCGTATGCCGTAGGGGCAAGCAGCAGGGCCGTGGTGACGGCGGCCGTGAGCGTGCCTGCAAAAGCAAATGTGCGCATAGGTAATCCAACGGTTGAAAGAGCGGGTTACCGTGGGGGGTGCCTCACCTTCCTGCGGCCTTCGCGCGCCCGTCAATGCGCCTCTGACCACTTATGCCACGCGGTACATCACTTGCCCCTTTAGTTCCGCATAACAATTGAGAACGGCGGCCTGGTCGATTTCGGCGATTTGACTTCCCCCTACGTATCGCGAAAACTAGATGCATCCCATCAGTTGCAGTCGCACGGAGAGGTGAAGAGCGTTGGACCCCCTGGCTGTACACAAGGCCCTCGCCAACCCCGCACGCCTCCAGTTCATGCAGTGGCTCCGGGAGCCGGAGAAGTACTTCGACGAGGACTCCTACCGGCAGCAAGGACTCGGCTTCCACATCGGCGTATGCGTCGGCGACATCCAGAAGCGCGCCGGGCTGGCACAGTCGGTGGTGTCCGGGTACTTGCAGACCCTGAGGGACGCCGGACTGCTCACCTCCGAACGCATCGGCAAGTGGACGTACTACCGGCGCAACGAACCGGTGATCGCGGAGTTCGCCGCACACGTCCGCGACGAACTGTAGGCCGGGCAGCCGGACGCCCACACGGGCTTCACCCCGGACACCCGGAGGCGGCGTACGTCTGCGCACCCACACACCCATACCTCATGGCGCATGCGCCATGTTGCATGCACCCCACCTTCCCCATAGCTCAATACATCTACTTTTCTAGATTTAATGAAAGGTCGCGATGAGAAAGACCACCCTCACTGTCCTGGTGCTCGCCCTGGGCGTGTTCGGGATCATCACCACCGAGATGGGCATGGTGGGCGTGCTCCCCCAGGTCTCCGCCGAGCTCGGTGTCTCGCCCTCCGCCGCCGGGTGGCTCGTCGGGGCCTTTGCCCTGGTCATCGCCGTATCCGGGCCGTTCACCACACTGCTCGCCTCCGGCATCGACCGCAAGAAGGTGCTCGCCGCCGCCATCGCGGTGTTCGCCGTCTCCAATGCCGTCTACGCGCTCACCACGCAGTACGAGGTGATGCTCGCCTTCCGCGTCGTCCCCGCCCTCTTCCATCCGGTGTTCTTCGCAGTCGCGCTCGCGACCGCCGCACGGATGGTGCCGGCCGAGGACGCGACCCGGGCCACGGCCACCGTGTTCGGCGGAGTCACCGTCGGTTTCGCCTTCGGCGTGCCGCTGACCTCGTATCTCGCCGAGCATGTGTCCCTGCCGTCGGCGTTCTGGTTCGGCGCGCTCGTCAACCTGATCGCCCTCCTCGGCATCCTGCGGTTCGTGCCGCCCATGCCCGTCGGCCAACGGGTCTCCTACGGCGCCCAGTTGAGCGTTCTCAGGCGTTCCCGGATGTGGCTGACCATCGCGTCGGTCGTCCTCGTCTTCGCGTCGATGTTCTCGGTCTACGGCTACTTCGCCGAGTACCTGGGTCAGGTCACGCACATGGACGGCACCTGGGTCAGTGCCATGCTGATGGCCTTCGGCATCGTGATGATCCTCGGGAACTTCGTCTTCGGCGGGCTGTTGCGGCGCAACCTGCTCCGTACGGTGATCGCCTACCCCGTCCTGTGCCTGCTCGTCTTCGTGCTCCTGTACGCCGTCGGCCCGCTCTTCGCGGCGATGGTTCCGGCGGTGCTGATCTGGGGTGCCGTGCACTCCGGCGGACTCATCGTGAGCCAGAGCTGGCTGGGGCGGGACGCCGAGGACGCCCCCGAATTCGGCAACAGCCTCTTCATCTCGTTCTCGAACCTCGGCATCACCGTCGGAACCGCGGTCGGCGGCTGGGTCATGACCGCGTACGGCACCCGTCAACTCGCCTGGGTCGGGGCCGGGTTCGCCGTGGCCGCGTTGCTTGTCATGATGGCGCGGCTGGGGCTGGACCGTACCCGCACGCGCCCCGTTTCCTCTCCGCAGACCGGCCGGCCCTCGGCGTCGACCGGCGTCCAGGGGCCGCTGTAGGAGCCAGTTGCCGGCGCCCGGCACGACGCCGTTCGTGTCGGGGGCTTCGGGGTACCAGCCCCCTGAGGCACCGCGCCTGGCACCGAAAGCCAGGAGCCGACCGAAGGGGAAACGGCCCATGGGAGCGACGAGCACCGACAACGACGCACAGGCCGGGGAGCGCGAGGATCTCCTCGCGCTCGTCGCCGATCAGCGCGTCAACTTTCTCTACACCGTCACGGACGTCAGTGACGAGCAGGCCGGTCTCGCCACCACCGTCAGCGAGTTGACGCTCGGCGGTCTGGTCAAGCATCTCGGTGACGTGCAGCGGACGTGGCTCGCGGTGGTCGACGGTACGGCGCCGGTCACGGTCGCCCCGGCCGATCTGGACCCCGACCGCAACCGGATGGCCGAGGGCGAGACTCTGACCGGGCTGCTCGACGCCTTCCACACGGCCGCCGCGGAATTCGACCGCACGTTGCGGCAGGAGCCCGACCTCGGGCGTCTCGTGACGCTCCCGCAGTACCCGTGGTCGCCGCCGGAGCCGATCACGTGGACCGTACGGCACGTGCTGCTGCATGTCTTTCGTGAGATCGCTCACCACAGCGGCCACGCGGACATCATCCGCGAGGCCCTGGACGGCGCCGGCACCACGGCACGCATGATGGAGGCCGCCTCGCGCGGCGGCGATGTGAACAGCGGCGACTGACAGCAGGGGCCCGCAGCCCGCGCCGGGAGCCCGCGCCGCGTGTGCGTACGGGGCACGGGCTCCCGGGACGCAACCGCCCTGCGTACTCCGCGTACTCCGCGTACTCCGCGTACTCCGCGGCCGTCCGGAACCCGGAGTGGTCGCTCCGGCCGGTGAAGCGCACGAGGTGCAGCGTACGAAGCGCATGCGGCCGAACGAGTGTCTCGCAGCCGGTCTCCGGGCACGCGACGGGATGTTTCTGGAGACTGGCGGTCGGTACGGAAGTGCTTTCCGGCCGCTCGTATCGAGGCGTCGAATTTCGGCCACAACACAACGCCCCTTACGCTGCAACACATCGGTCACCAAAGGTCGGCCGGGAGAGAAGGGCGACAACATGACCTCCGAGATCAACACACTCGGCACCATCGATGCCACAACTGCCTTGCTGCAGGCGGAACTTCCGCGTCTGGAGCAGCGCCAGCAGACACTGGAGAAGGAGCTCGCGACCGTCACCGAGCGCCTGGAATCGGTGCGGACCGCGCTGACGGCGCTGCGCACCCTGTCCGTTTCCCCGATTCCTTCCTCGAACGCGGACGCGCAGGAGGACAAGGCCGGGGAGGACAACGCGGAGGACGTCAAGGCCGAGGCCGAGGGCGTCGTTGCTCCCAGGATTCCGCAGCAGGCTCAGGACTCCGTCGACTCCGCCACCCAGGCAGAGGTCCCGCAGGAGGCGGCAGAGGCCGCTCAGGAGTCGGCGACGGCCGCCCCCGCACGCCGCCGCGCCGCCCGGAAGACGTCCGCCCCCAAGGGACGCAAGCAGGCGGCCGCCAAGCCGAAGAGCGAGCGCGGCCAGGTCAAGAAGGCCACCGCCGCCACGTCGGCGAAGGACGCCGAGCCCGCCAAGCCGGCAAAGGCCGCGGCGCCTGCCAAGAAGGCCGCCGCCGCGAAGGGCAAGAAGGCCGTCGCACCGGCCAAGGCCGCCAAGCCCGCGAAGGCCACGGCTCCGAAGAAGGCAACGCCCGCCGCACCGGCTGCCGACGACAGTGGCAGCCTCACCGAGATGGCCGTGAAGGTGCTGGCGAAGTTCGGCGACACCCCCGTCCGTGCCCGCGAGGTCACGAAGGCACTGGGGCGTGAACTCACCCCCAACAGCATCAACACGGTCCGCAGCACGCTCGACCGGCTCGTCGCCACGTCCCGGGCCCACCGCGCCGGCCGGGGCCTCTACCAGGCGCCCGCCAACTGACGCTTCCCGCAAGGCAACAGGAAGAACGGTTCGTCACCCGCTCCCGTTGTGGTCCCAGGACCGCGACGGGGGCGGGTGATGTCGCTTCCGCGTCCGGCACCGGTGGTTGATCCCGGGGCATGCCATGTGCGTGCAGCGGGTGTGCCGGGCGGGTGCCGCCCGTGTGGTGAGTGCGCGGCCGGGAGAGACCGCCGGGCGCCGCGCACCCGTGGGGCGTGCCCCGGCGGATCACTTCACACGGTCGGCGATGATCCGCGCGCACTCCAGGGACTCGCTCCGCGTCGTGTCCACCTCCAGGTCGTAGAACACCCCTTGGTGGACCATGTCCGCCTGCGCCGCCGCCATCCCCGTGATCCGGTCGCCGCGCGCGATCTCACGGGCCGCGGCAACCGCGCTCTCGCACCGGACCCCCACCCACAACACCCCGAGTCCGCCGAGTGCCTGCTGCCAACGCCGCTGGGACTCCGCTCCGCCGAGGAAGACCTCGTCGACAATGACCCCGGCTCCCGCACGGGCCATCGCGGCGACTCCCTCGATCCATGCCGACTCCAACGTACGGAACCCGGGACCGACGATCACTTCACCATCCGGCGCGATCTCGATGCCCGCGTCCGACTCCTGCATGGACGTGGGCATCGCCTCGATCAGTGTGTCGACCCCGAAGGTCAGCCAGGGATCCGGCAGGACCGCCTGAAGACACCGGGCGATCCCGGACTTCCCCGAGCTGGAACCACCATTGAGCACGATCATCCGGGTCGTCATGCCGCCACTCTACGAGCGTGCTGTGTCACCTGTGTCACCGGTGTCGCCCAGGGCGCGCACGCCCGGATTCCGGGCCGACCGAGGCCCCGGGGGCGTTGGTTTCAACTGCCTGCGCGAAGAGATCCATATCGCCTGGACCTCCAGCGGGAGCCGTGAGTCCATAGGAGTTCGCAGGAGTCCGTGGGAGTCCGTGGGAGTCCGTGAGAGTCCGTGGGAGTCCGTGGGGAACCGGATCAGCTTCGTCAGGGGGGCGTCAATGCCACGTCGTGGAGTGAGAGTTCCGAGCGTACGGCTGTGCTCGGGGATGGTGCTCGGCCTGGCCGCCGGGGTGGGAACACTGTGGCTGCTCAGCCTTCTCGGCCGTTCCCTCTACACCTCGTCGGGCACGTTCGGGATGCTGCTGGTGGCGGCGAGCGGCATCGTCGTCGGCTGCGCCGTGGCGCTCGCGCGACTGGGCACCGGCGCCGGGTCCTCGTTCGGGCTGCTGGCGGGGATCGCGGCCATGTTCTTCTGCGCCGTGCACATGCAGTACCTCACGTCCAACGCCCTGCACGAACGGGGCCGCGAGGTCTACGGCGTGATACAGGAGGAGACCTCCTCCCTCACCGACTCGGACGGCATCACGACGTACGGCTACGCCGTCTCCTACCCGGGGAACCTGCGCCAGCGGGAGCTCTCCACCGTGAACGAGCGGTTGGAGACCGGGGGACGGTATCTCATCACCGTCGACCCGCAGCACAAGGTTCGCCCGGCCCTCGGTCCCAGGCCGGGCACGGACGTCTTCCACCTCCTCGGGCAGATCGCGACCGGAATCTTCGTCCTGTTCTTCTGGACCTTCGCCGTCATGCTGGGCTTTCGGCCGCCCGAGATCGAAGGCTGGTGGCACACCTGAACCGTGGGCGTCACAGCGGTTACCAGGGGCGCCACAACGGTCGTCGCGGGCCATGAGGCCCCGTCGTCCGGATGGCCCGGACCGTACGTCCCGGGCCCGGGTACATCCCGGGCCCGGGGTCGCCGGTGCCTCACCCCGTGATCAGGGTCTGGAGCGCGGGCGCGTACAGGTCCGCGAGGTGTTCGGGGGTCGCCTCCGCTCCGGCGCCGTCGCGGTGGAGGCTGAGGGTGGCGCCGAGGCCGAGCAGGTGTCCGGCGATCAGTTCGGCGCGCAGGGTGGCTTCGGGGCCGGGGAGGCGGGCGGCCAGGACGTCGGTGACCTGTTCGTGGAAACGGTCGCGCAGCAGGGAGCGTTCGTCGCGGTTGCCGAGCGAGAAGACGACCCGCAGCAGGGGGTCGGTCTGCAGTTCCCGGCGGCGGCTCACCAGCGTCACCACCATGTGGCGGCCCAGCATGTCGAGCGGGGCGTCGAAGAGTTCGGCGGCGGCCGGGCCGAAGTCGGCGACGGTGTTGAAGAGTTCTTCCTTGCGGCTGAAGTGCTTGACGACCAGGGACGGGCTCACTCCGGCGTCGGCCGCTATGCCCCTGATGGTCACATCGGCGTACGGACGCTGGGTGAACGCCCGGCGGGCGGCACGTAGGATCGCGCCCCGGCCCGATCCCGGATCGCCGGCCGTGGCCGGTCCGGGTGCCGGAGCCGGTCCGGGTGCCGGAGCCGGTCCGGGTGCCGGTCCGGGTGCCGGAGCCGGGGCCGGTACGGTGGCCTGGCCGCTGATCATGCGCCCTCCTGGGTCCCCCGGACCTCCTGGACCGGCATCGTTCGCACGCCGCCCACCCGGTCGACCGGGACGTTGCGGCTCCCTTCGACCGTACCCGCCGCCGCGTGCGTACGGCCGGTCGGCAGGCACAGCGTGACCAGCAGGGCCGCGAGCGCCGCGCCCGCCGCGATCAGGAAGACCACCTGGTAGGCGTGGAGCGTGGGGGCCGTCCGGCCACCCGCCACGAACGTGAGGTTGGCGAGGACCGCGGCCACCGTCGCGCTGCAGAAGGCCTGCCCGATCGACCGCATCAAGGTGTTGAGGCCGTTGGCCGCACCCGTCTCGCCGACCGGGACGCCGCGCATGACCAGCGCGGGAAGCGCCGAATACGCGATGGCGGTGCCCGAGGCGACGACCGTCGCACCCGCGATGATCAACCAGAGGCTGTGGCTGGTGAAGTACCGCACCACGTATCCGGCCGCGATCACCCCCGCCGCCACCGCCAGGCTCACCTTCGGACCGAACTTCGCGGAGATCCGCGCCGAGACCGGCGAGAGCGCCACCATCATCACGCCGCCCGGCAGCAGACACAGCCCGCTGACGACGAGCGAGGCGCCGAGCCCGTAGCCCGTCGCCTTCGGCTCCTGCACCATCTGTGCGGTGACCAGAGAGTTCGCGTAGAAGGCGAAGCCGAGCAGCAGGGCTGCGACGTTGGTGAGCAGGACGGCCGGGCGGGCCGAGACCCGCAGATCGACCATGGGCGTCGGAACGCGGAGCTCGTACGCGCCCCAGAGCAGCGCCACCACCACGGCGGCCACCAGCAGCCCGGTCGTGCGGGCCGAGGTCCAGCCCCAGTCCGCGCCCTGGGTGACCGCGAGGAGCAGACAGACCAGGGCCCCGGACAGCCCCAGCGCACCGACGGCGTCGAAACGGCCGCGGGTGCGGAGCGGGGACTCGGGTACGCACCGCAGCACCAGCACGATGTCGACGGCGCCGATCACCCCGGAGACCCAGAACATCGTGTGCCAGTCGAAGTTCTCGACGACGAGCGCCGCGACCGGCAGCCCGACCGTCGCGCCGATGCCGAACGTCGAGCTCATCAGCGCCACGGCGGACAGCACCCGCTCGGGCGGCAGCTCGTCGCGCAGGATGCTGATGCCCAGCGGTACGACGGCGAGCGCTGCACCCTGCAGGGCTCGGCCGGTGATCAGTACGCCGATGTGGGAGCTGACCGCGCACAGGACCGAGCCCACCACCAGCACCCCGAGCGAGGCGACAAGCACCCGCCGCTTGCCGTACATGTCACCGACCCTGCCGAGAACGGGCGTGAACACGGCACCGGTGAGCAGGGTGACGGTGACCAGCCAGCTGGCGGCGACCGGGGTGGCGCCGGTCAGGGCCGGTATGTGCGGAAGCAGCGGGACGACGATCGTCTGCATGACCGCGACCACGACACCGCAGAAGGCCAGTACGCCGACGGCGAAGCGGGGGTGCGGGGCCTCGTCCGTGGCGTGGTTCGGGGCGGGTATGTCCGCGGGCATGGCTCTCCGTACGGTGATCGGTGGCAGCGGGGGGCGGTTCAGGAGCGTTCGGCCGCAACACAGGGGTGCACGCCCGTTCACCCGTCAGAGTAAACGCCTGTGCACCCCCTCGGCGACAAGAACTGCGGGCCCCGCGTTAGCCTCGAAACCCCGGGCTCCCGTCCCGGACGACACGGAAAAGAAGGCGAAGGTGGCTGCGATGGCGAAGGTTCCGGCAGCGGCGGTGGCGGCGAGCGGGCTGGTCGGCGGATACGCCGTGGCGCGGTGGACCAAGAAGCGTCCGCTGGGCGGGGTCGCCCTCGCCGCCGCGGGCGGCGTCGCCGCGTACGAGTGGAACCGGCAGGCCGGACCGCGTGCGGCCGTCGGGCTGACCACGGCGTATGTCGCCGCGTTCGCCGGTTCGCACCCGCTGGCCAAGAAGATCGGCGCCTGGCCCGCCGTGTTCGCCGTCGCGGGCGGCATGGCCGCCGCGTCGTGGGCGGTCACCCGCGCGGCCGCCTGCACCGGATCGGCCGCGTGCAGCCGGTGACGACCCGCCGGACGGGCTGACCGCGGGCGGGCGCCCCGTACGTACACGGGGACGCTGCCCCGCGGGGACCGGGTGCGTTCGAGGCAGAGCGCGGAGTACGGATTGCGGATTGCGGGGCACGGGGTATTGCTCGGCACGGGGTACGGAGTGCGGGGTACGGGGCACGGAGTGCGCACGCACCGCCGCGGTCAGGCGCTCGCCCGCGGATTCCGGGTGCGTCCCGTACGACAGGACGGGCACGCACCCGGGGCCCTCTGCGTGAAACCGGCCCCTACGCCCCCAGCGCCCACGACACCGTGTAGATCAGCAGCCCCGCCAGCGCACCCACCACCGTGCCGTTGATCCGGATGAACTGCAGGTCGCGGCCGATGTGCGCCTCGATCTTCTTCGACGTCTGGTCCGCGTCCCAGCTCGCGACGGTGTCGCTGATCAGCGAGGTGATCTCCGCGCGGTACGTCGTGACGACATAGACCGCCGCGTCCTCCAGCCAGCCCTCCAGCTTGGCCTGCATCCGCCCGTCCGTCGCCAGCCGCGCGCCGAACGTCAGCAACGACGCCCGCGCCCGCAGCCGCAGCTCGCTCTGCTCGTCGTCCGCCGCCGCGATGACCATCGTGCGTACGGACGACCAGGCGGACGCGATGACCTCCTGGACCTCGCCGCGCCCCAGGATCTCCGACTTCAGCCGCTCCACCCGCGCCCGGGTGTCCGGATCCGTCCGGAGGTCGGCCGCGAAGTCCGTCAGAAAGGTGTCGATCGACGCGCGCGCCGGGTGCCCCGGCATGTCCCGCATCTCGGTGACGAAGCGCAGAAGCTCCTTGTAGACCCGCTCCCCCACCCGCTTGTCGACGAACCGCGGCGTCCAGCCCGGCGCCCCGCCCTGCACCGCGTCCATCACCGAATCGCCGTGCAGCACCAGCCAGTCGTGGGCGCGCACACAGATCAGGTCCACCATCCTGCGGTGGCCGCCGTCGGCGACGATCTTCTCCAGCATCTTGCCGAGGCCGGGAGCGATCTCCGCCGCGTTGGCCCGCCGGGTGATCGCCTCACCCACCACGGCCTGCACATCGGAATCCCGCAGCACCGTCAGCGCGCCGCGCAGCGCGGTCGACAGCTCGGCCGTAACCCGGTCGGCGTGGACCGGCTCGGCCAGCCAGCCCCCGAGCCGGCCGCCGATGCCGAGGGCGTGTATGCGGCTCCGTACGACATCGCCGGAGAGAAAATTCTCGCCGACGAATGAACCCAGCGAGGCTCCGAGCTGGTCCTTCTTGGTGGGGATGATCGCGGTGTGCGGGATCGGCAGGCCGAGCGGACGCTTGAACAGCGCCGTGACGGCGAACCAGTCGGCCAGCGCACCCACCATCCCCGCCTCGGCGGCCGCGGCGACGAAGCCCGGCCAGCCACCCACACCCGCGCTCTTCGCCCAGGTGGCGAGGACATACACCAGCGCGACCAGCAGGAGGAGCCCCGTGGCCGTGGTCTTCATCCTGCGTACGCCGCGCCGCTTCTCCTCGTCGGCCGCGGTGTACGCGAACGAGGCGAGGGGGGCCGGGCGGCCGCCGGACGCGGGACGGGCCGCGCCCGCCGCCCGCTCCCGGACACCCTCCTGCTGCCCCGCACCCCGTTCCCCGGGGCCGGTCCGATCGATCCGTTCCATCCGCTCCACCCGTCCGCGTACGCATCGCCCCCGGTGTCCCGTACGCATTGTCCCTACCTGACCTACTCCCGGGCCGCACGTCTAGTTCCCGACGCCCTGCCCCATCATGAGATCAGCCCGACCGACCACAAGGAGAAACACCGCCCATGCCCAGGCGCCAGGGGTACGCCCTGCTCATCGCCCTCGTGGCGGGCACCGCCGCGCTCGCCACCGGGGTGGCGTTCGCCGGTTCCCTGCTGTTCACCGGCCCCGGCGCCCGGTCGCGGCAGATCGCCGCACCCGACCCACGGTCCGTGGCCCGCACGCCCGCGGCACCGGCCCACTCCGCCGGCCGCTGGTTCGCCACCTGGACGGCGGCCCCCACCGCCGGGGCGACGGACACGTACCACGGCGGCGACCCGGCCCGGCGCACCATACGTAACGTCGTGCACACCAGCATCGGCGGCGACGCGGCGCGCATCACCCTCTCCAACGTCTTCGGTACGCACCCGCTGGTCGTGGACCACGCCACGGTGAACACCCGCCCCGTGACGTTCCGGGGCGCGGGCGCCGTGACCATCGCCGCGGGCGGGCAGGTCGTCAGCGACCCGGTGCACGTCCCGGTCGCCGCCGACGCCGATCTCGTCGTCACCCTGCGCACCCCCACCGCCGAGGGTCCCGTCACCGTCCACCCGGGCAGCCACCAGACGTCGTACGTGGCGGACGAACGGGGCACCCGGCGCACCACCGACTGGCGCTACCTCACCGCCGTCGACGTACACAACACCTCGGCCGCCGGGACGATCGCCGTGATCGGTGACTCACTGACCGCGGGCAGCGGCTCCACCCTCGACACGAACAGCCGCTGGCCCGACGTGCTCGCCGACCGGCTGGGCGGCCGGTACGGGGTGGTCAACGCCGGCATCGCGGGCAACCGCATCCTGCGCGACGGCCGCGGCGTACGGGCGAGCGCCCGCTTCGACCGCGACGTACTGGACATCGCCGGGGTGAGGACGGTCGTCGTCGCCCTCGGCATCAACGACGTGCAGCAGGTCCCGCAGGAGACCGACCCGCAGCGCATCACGGACGCCCTGCACTCCCTGACCCGGCGCGCCCACGCCCGCGGACTGCGGGTCGTCGGGGCGACGCTGATGCCGTACGAGGGGTTCCGCACCTGGACACCCGCGCAGGACACCGTCCGGGAACGGGTCAACGCGCTGATCCGGGCGGGCGGTGTCTTCGACGCGTTCATCGACTTCGACAAGGCGGCCCGCGACCCGTTCCGCCCGACCCGGCTGCTGCCCGCCTACGACTCAGGCGACCACCTCCACCTGAACGACAGGGGCTACCGGCGGCTGGGCTCGCTGGTGGACCTGTCGGCCCTGCGGCACCGGCAGCCCGTCGCCGACCAGCTCTGACGCTCCGGGACCGGCAGATCCGGCTGCCGCCCCGGCGGGTGCAAACGCGTACGCTCACGTCACCGATCCGCGGGCGTCCGCCCGTCGCCGGCCGACGCGTACATCTTCGCGATCACGGCCTCGATGTCCGGCTCCCGGACCGACAGATCGACCAGCGGGTAGTCCGCGGCGATCCGGGCGACCAGCGGCGCGGCCGACTCCGAGGCCGGGAAGGCCAGCCACTGGCGCGGGCCCTCCACCTTCACCGTACGCACCGAGGGCGCCGACTCCAGCCGGATCGGCGGGAGCGGGCGCTCCAGGTCGACCACCAGCGTCCGCTCGCTCTCACCCACCTCGTGCAGCCCGGCGAGCGCCCCGTCGTACATCAGACGGCCGTGGTCGATCACCATCACGCGCTTGCAGAGCTGCTCGATGTCCGTCAGATCATGGGTGGTGAGCAGCACGGTCGTCCCCCTTTCGGCGTTCAGGTCCCGCAGGAATCCCCGGACTCCGGCCTTGGAGACGACATCCAGGCCGATCGTCGGCTCGTCCAGGTACAGCACCTCGGGATCGTGCAGCAGGGCCGCCGCGATGTCCCCGCGCATCCGCTGCCCCAGCGACAGCTGTCGTACGGGTACGTCCAACAGCTCGCCCAGGTCGAGGAGTTCGACACAGCGGTCCAGGTTCTCGCGGTAGCGGGCGTCGGGAATCCGGTACATCCGGTGCATCAGCCGGTACGAGTCGCGCAGCGGCAGGTCCCACCAGAGCGTGGTGCGCTGGCCGAACACCACACCGATCCGGTGCGCCAGCCTCGTACGCTCCCTGGAAGGATCGATGCCCGCCACCCGCAGCCGGCCGCCGCTCGGGGTGAGGATGCCGGTCAGCATCTTGATCGTGGTGGACTTCCCGGCGCCGTTGGGACCGATGTAACCCACCATTTCGCCGCGTGCGACGCGGAAGCTGATGGAGTCGACCGCCCGGACCTGGCGGCGCTCACGGCGCAGGAAGCCGGTCCTGCGGCGCACATCGAAGACCTTCTCGACGTTGTCGAGCTCGATGAAGTTGGTGTCGGTCCCGGCGCTTGTCCCAGTGTTGGTCTCGGTGTTGTTCCCGGCGCTTGTCCCGGTGTTGTTCCCGGCGCTCGTCCCGGTGTTGTTCCCGGCGCTCGTCCCGGTGTTGGTCTCGGTGTTCATCTCCGGTGCCCCCTGCCCTGTTCTTCTCGCTTGCCCTGCCCTGCTCGGTGTCTTCGTCAACTGCCCGTGCTGCGGTACGCCCGCAGTCCCGAGCGCCAGGCCAGGCCCGCGAGCAGCCAGCACAGGGCCGCCATCACCGGGGGCAGGAACGCCACCCAGTCCGGCAGGTCCAGCGGATAGTCCCGGCCCAGCACGTACAGCGCGGGCAGCCAGTTCACAAAGGCCAGCGGCACCACGAACGTCACCCCGCGCACCAGGTCCTTCGCGAAGATCGACGGCGGGTACTGGAGCAGCGTGTTCCCTCCGTACGTGAAGGAGTTCTGCACCTCGGAGGCGTCCTGCGCAACGAACTGGAACGCCGCCCCGGCCACGAACACCGCCGCGAAGATCGCCGCCCCGCTCAGCAGCATCATCGGGATCATCGCCACCTTCAGCGGTGTCCACCCGATGTCCAGCGTCACCAGTGCGTACCCGAGAACCAGCGCGCCCTGGGTGATGCGCCCCAGCCTGCGCAGCGCGAACCGGTCCGCCGCGACCTGGGCGAGCACCGGCACCGGCCGCACCAGCAGCGTGTCCAGCGTGCCGTCGCGCACCCGCCGTCCCAGCCGGTCCATCGAACCCATCACCAGGTCGGCGAGGCCGAACGCGGTGCCGGAGGCCCCGTACAGCAGGGCGATCTCGGGCAGTGTGTAGCCGCCCAGCGCGTCCACGTGCGAGAACATCAGCAGGATCGCGACGAAGTCGAAGGCCGTCACCGCGAAGTTCCCGAACGCCGTCATCGCGAACGAGGCGCGGTACGCCATCGTCGACCGCAGCCACATCGCCGCGATCAGCCCGTACGCCCGGACCCCCTCGACGAGCCTCGACCGCTCGACGAACACCACCTCGGGCGGGCCCGCCGCACCCGCCCCGGCCACCTCCACCGCACCGGCCGTCTCAGCCACCCTGGACCACCACCCTCCTCGTCGCCACCGACTGCACCAACCGGCCCGCCAGCAGCAGCACCAGCGCCCAGCCGCCCTGGAAGACGTACGCCTCCACCAGCCCCCACCCGGTGCTCTTGCCGAGCAGCACATCGGCCGGCACCTGGAGCAGCGACGACCACGGCAGCACCCGCGCCACCTCGCCCAGCAGCCCCGGAAACAGCGTCAGCGGCAACAGCATCCCGGAGAAGAACATCCCGGCCAGCGACGTCATCTGCGAGACCCCGGCCCCATCCAGCAGCCAGAACGCGGAAAGCGCCACCAGATAACGGATCGCGAAACTGACCAGGACGCCGAGCGTCACCGAGACGAGGAAGGCCAGCCAGGTCCCCGGCGAGGCGGGCAGGGCCAGATCGAAGGCGAGCAAGCCCAGCAGCATCGGTACCACGCCGCGGCCCAGCAGATGGAACGCCGCGCGCCCCAAGTCCCCTGCAAGCCACCAGAGTTGGAGGTCCGCAGGACGATAGAGATCGACCGCGATGTCACCGGTACGGATTCGCTCGATCAGCTCGTCCTCGAAACCGCCGCCCATCATCGCGCAGGTCATCAGCAGCGCCTGACCGAGCCACACATAGGTGAGTGCCTGGGGCATGTCGTAGCCGCCGAGCCGCGGACGCTCGTCCCACAGCGCCACATAGGTGTACGCCATGATGAAACCGAAGACGGTGTTGGTGAACACTCCCGCCACCGTCGCCGTCCGGTAAGTGGCATAGCGCCGGAACCCTCCCGCCGCCACCACCGCGTACAGCCGCACCACGTTCACCCCCTTGGCGTGGGCGTCCAACGGCGTTGGACACCAAAGCGCACGACCTTAGTCCAGCGGGCACGGCCGCCGCGACCGCTTTTCAGGGGTCGATCCGGTGCTTATTCGGCAGAAAAGGGCACTATGGGGAAACTGACCGCGGTCGAGGAGTCTGCACGGACATGAGCGACGAGCCACAGCAGCCGGGCGGGGAACACGAACTTTGGGACCGGGCCCCCAGGGACCCGGCCGCCCACGGCAGCCACAGCGGGGGGCCGGGCGGTGGAACCGGCCGGGCGAAGAAGTCCGGGCGGCCCAGGCGCACCGGCTGGCGCCGCGCCGTCCCCACCTGGCGGATGGTCCTCGGCGCCGTCCTCCTCGTCGCCCTGCTCCTGATCGGCGGATTCGCCGCCGGGTACGAACTCGTCGACATCCCGCCCGCCAACGCCAGCGCGACCGCGCAGTCAAACGTCTACCTCTACAAGGACGGCAGCGTCATCGCCCGCTCCGGCGAGGTCAACCGGGAGAACGTCAAGCTCGCCCAGGTACCGCTCACCGTCCAGCACGCCGTCCTCGCCGCGGAGGACCGCGACTTCTACTCCGAACGGGCCGTCGACCTCAAGGCCATGACCCGCGCCGCCTGGAACACCCTCACCGGCAAGGGCACACAGGGCGGCTCGACCATCACCCAGCAGTACGTCAAGAACTACTACCTCGGCCAGGAACAGACCATCGTCCGCAAGACCAAGGAGTTCTTCATCGCGGTCAAACTCAACCGCGAGCAGTCCAAGAACCAGATCCTGGAGGGCTACCTCAACACCAGCTACTTCGGCCGCAACGCCTACGGCATCCAGGTCGCCGCACAGGCCTACTACGGCAAGGACGTCGGCGACATCACCACCGCCGAGGGCGCCTACCTCGCCTCCCTGCTCAACGCCCCCAGCGCGTACGACGTCGTCGTCCACCCCGAGAACAAGGCCGCCGCCCTCGCACGCTGGAACTACGTGCTCGACGGCATGGTCAAGGAGAAGTGGCTCGGCGCCGGCGCACGCGCGGCCATGAAGTTCCCCGTACCCGGAAAGGTCAAGCCGCCCACCGGACTCTCCGGACAGCGCGGCTACATCGTCCAGGCCGTCGAGGACTACCTCACCAACAACAAGATCATCGACGAGAACACCCTGGCCACCGGCGGCTACCGGATCACCACCACGCTGGAGAGGAAGAAGCAGAACGCGCTCGTCGAGGCCGTGGACGACAACGTCATGTCCCAGACGAGCACCGACCGCAAGGCCGACCGCGACGTCCGCGTGGGCGGCGCCTCCATCGACTCCGGCACCGGCCGCGTCGTCGCCCTGTACGGCGGTATCGACTACACCAGGCAGTACGTGAACAACGCGACCCGCCGCGACTACCAGGTCGGCTCCACCTTCAAGCCGTTCGTCTTCACCTCCGCCGTCGCCAACGACTCCACCACCCAGGAGGGCCGGCGCATCACCCCCAACACCGTGTACGACGGCGCCAACAAGCGCAGGGTCCAGGGCCCGAACGGGCCCACCAGTTACGCCCCCGCCAACGAGGACGACGCCGACTACGGGCGCATCACCGTCCGCGAGGCCACCGACAAGTCCGTCAACGCCGTCTACGCCCAGATGGCCGAGGACGTCGGCCCCGGAAAGGTCAAGCGGACCGCGATCGACCTCGGCCTCCCCGAGAACACCCCCGACCTCACCCCGTACCCGTCCATCGCGCTCGGCGTCGCCACCGCCAGCGTCCTCGACATGGCCGAGGCGTACACCACCCTCGCCAACCACGGCAGGCACGGCGCGTACGTCCTCGTCGACAAGGTCAGCAAGGGCGGAGAGGATCTGGAGATCCCCGACAGGCACACCGAGCAGGTCGTCGACAGACAGGCCGCCGACACCACCACCGCGATCCTGCGGAGCGTCGTCGAGGGCGGCACCGGCACCGCCGCCCAGGGCGCCGGCCGCCCCGCCGCGGGAAAGACCGGCACCGCCGAGGAGGACAAGGCCGCCTGGTTCGCCGGCTACACCCCCGACCTCACCACCGTCATCGCCGTCATGGGCCAGGACCCCGCCACCGGCGTACAGCGGCCGCTCTACGGAGCACTCGGACTGGCCCGCCTCGGCGGCGGCGGCGCCCCCGCCCAGACCTGGGCCCAGTACACCGAGGCAGCGCTGCGCGGCACCCCGGTCCAGGACTTCGACCTCGACCTCGAAAGCGGCGCCGCCGAAACGGCCCCGCCCACCGCGGAGAACACCAGCCCCGGCAACACCTGGACACCGCCCGGGCACCCCTTCGGCACACAGCCCAGCAGCCCAGGGAGCACCGCGCCCAGCATTCCGCCGACCCCTTGGAGAAGCGAACCCCCCGCCGGCGGCACGGGCACCGGCAGCCCGGCGATCGGCGGAACACAGAACGGTGGAACGCAGAACGGCGGGGTGGAGAACGGCGGAACACAGAACGGCGGACCGGAAAACGGCGGCGGGGGCAACGGCAGCCCGCGCGGCGGGGACGGCAACAGCCTCCTCCCCGGAGGCCGGCGCACCCCGGCGCCCCCGGCGCCCCCGGCCGTCCCGCGTCAGTGACCAGAGGTCGCCTTCAGCCCCACGACGGCCACCAGCAGCAGACAGACGAAGAATATCCGGGCGGCGGTCACCGGCTCGTTCAGCACCACCATGCCGAGAACCGCCGCACCGGCCGCACCGATACCGACCCACACGCCGTACGCCGTACCGATCGGCAAGGTCTTCGCCGCATGGGACAGCAACACCATGCTCGCAACGATCCCGGCACCCGTGAACACACTCGGCCACAGCCGGGTGAACCCCTCGGTGTACTTCATCCCGATCGACCAGCCGACTTCGAGCAGACCGGCGACAATCAGCAGAACCCACGCCATGACGGCACCTCCGACAAGACAGAACACGGAAACAAACGGGGTGCGTCGTCTTTGCAAAACCCGGTACGGCGCGTCTCGTCGGGGTGGCTCCACCGTAGCAAAGAACATGTAAAGGGCCTGGTGACATGGGTCACCAGGCCACACTCGCCACTGCCGCGGACGGCAGCCGCCGACTACAGGTAGAGCCCGGTGGAATCCACCGACCCCTCGAACCGGTCCGCCGCCACCGCATGCAGGTCCCGCTCGCGCATCAGCACGTACGCCACCCCGCGCACCTCGACCTCGGCACGGTCCTCCGGGTCGTACAGCACCCGGTCCCCCGGCTCCACCGTGCGCACGTTCTGGCCCACCGCGACCACCACGGCCCAGGCCAGCCGACGGCCGACCGCAGCCGTCGCCGGAATCAAGATGCCGCCACCGGAACGCCGCTCGCCCTCGGGCGTATCGGACCGGACCAGCACGCGGTCGTGCAGCATGCGGATGGGCAGCTTGTCGTCGGTGTTCTCGCTCACGCCCCGCAACCTACCTGCCCACCGCGGCTCCCCGCCCCTCCGGGGTGCACGGACGGCGCCGTCACTTCCTCCGGCGCCACTTCGACGCCATGAGCCGTCACTTCTTCCGGCGCCGCTTCGATGCCCTGAGCAGACCGACGACACCCACCGCGAGCAGCGCAGCCGGAATCACCCGCTCCAGACGCGGCGCACCGTCCTCGGACACGAACCGCGCCTTCACGTCCGACACCGTCCGGTTCACCGCGACAAAAGCCCGCCCGGCCGTCCGGTCCACGGCCTCGGCGGCCCTGGCCTTCGCGTCACCCATGATCGTCTGCGGGTGCACCCGCACCCCGATCTCATCGAGCACCACCGCGAGCTTTTCACGCCTGCTGATGATGTCCGCCTCGATCTGCGCAGGGGTCCTGGCATCCGACACTGCGCCGCCTCCGTGGTCCTCGTCCGGTTAAACCTTCATCGACAGTCTGTCAGCTCTACCGTCCGCGCACCCGGCGGCACCCCTATTACGCTCGGTCCCGTACACCCCACGCGCCATCCGAGGAGAACCATGAGCGAGCGACTCCAGCCCGGCGACACCGCCCCCGCCTTCACCCTGCCCGACGCCGACGGCAACGACGTCTCACTCGCCGACCACAAGGGCCGCAAGGTCATCGTCTACTTCTACCCGGCCGCCCTCACCCCCGGCTGCACCAAGCAGGCCTGCGACTTCACCGACAACCTGGACCTGCTCGCCGGCGCCGGATACGACGTCATCGGCGTCTCCCCCGACAAGCCCGAGAAGCTCGCCACCTTCCGCGAGAAGGAAGACCTCAAGGTCACCCTGGTCGGCGACCCCTCCAAGGCGACCCTTGAGGCGTACGGCGCCTTCGGCGAGAAGAAGCTCTACGGCAAAACGGTGACGGGCGTCATCCGCTCCACGATCGTCGTGGACGAGAACGGCAAGGTCGAGCGGGCCCTCTACAACGTCAAGGCCACCGGTCACGTAGCCAAGATCATCAAGGACCTCGGCATCTGAGCCGGAATTCCGCCTGCCCCGGAATGCCCTGCACCGCTTCAGCCCCGACCGAAGCGGTGCAGGGCATTCCACATCTTGTCGGATATCGGACGTGACCCTCCGATAAACGACTCGTTGATCCGTACGAGGCCGCGAACATGCGGCCGGATGCGGAGGGGAAGCATGACAGTGAGCCCATACACCCGCGAGCGCCTTGAACGGGCCGCTTCGTCATCGCGGACATTGTCCGAAGCGCTGACGAAGCTCGAGGTCGACCCGAAAAGCTCGACTCGGCGATACGTCACCGCTCGCATGAGGAGAATGGGTATCGATACCGGACACTTCGAACATGAGGGCACACGCTGGACCAGAGAGGTCCTGGAGCCTGTGATCGCCTCCTCGACGAACATGTGCCAGGTGCTGCGGAACCTCGGCATTGAGGTGGTGGGCGGCCATCACACCCACATCACCCGCCGGGTGAAGGCTCTCGGCATCGACACATCCCACTTTGCACCGCCCTCCCGGAAGGGAGAGCGAAGGCGTCGTCACCCCGAGGAACTTCTGGTCAACCAGAATCCGGCCCATGCCCGCCGCATACCGGGAGACCGACTCAAGCGGGCCCTGGTCGCCATCGGCACCGAACAGCGCTGCGCGATGTGCGGCACGGAGCCCGTCTGGCGAGGCCGGCCACTCCCCCTCGAAGTCGATCACATCGACGGCGACTGGCGGAACAATCAAGCCCGGAATTTACGTCTGCTCTGCCCCAACTGCCACTCGACTACGGACACTTACCGCGGCCGAGGCAAGGGACGCCGCAACTCGCCGACAGGTATGGCGCGATGACCATCGGCACCCGATACACGCGCGAGCGACTGGTCGAAGCAGCGGAGAAATGCGACAGCATCGACGAAGTCATCGCATTCCTGGGCACACGCCCTTACGGGCACCTCCGCCGGTATCTTCTCAAGCGTTTCAAGCACTTCGGCATCGATGTCTCACACCTCCGCAGCCGCACCCGCCGCCGAATCGGACCGCGTCCCTCCAAGACAGAGCTCGCCGAGGCCGTCGCCGCGTCCGTCTCCCTGGCGGGCACGCTCCGGCTGCTGGGGCGGGCCGACACCACAGGAGCAAGGAATGATCTGCGGCGTTGGGTGGCCGAGGACGGCCTCACCACCGCACATTTCCTGGGCCAGGGCCATCAACGGGGGCGCGTCGGTCCCACTCCGCCGAAGGCGGCCGAGCACGTACTGATCAAGCACAGGGGTGAACGCCGCACGAAGACCGCCCTGCTTCGTCGCGCACTGCTGGAGATCGGCGTTCCACAAGAGTGCGCCGAGTGCGGAACTGGCACCGTGTGGCATGGCAGGCCGATGGCCCTGGAGATCGATCACATCAATGGCGACTGGAGCGACGACCGGGCCGAGAACCTCCGGTTGCTGTGTCCGAACTGCCACGCCATTACGGACACCTGGTGCCGAGGGGGCAGCACCCGAAACGCTTTTTGACGCCCTTCTCTCCCACCAGCTCCGCTTAGCACGGTAGCCTTGGTTTCGTTCTGCGCCCGTACGCCAACTGGTGAGCGGCGATCTTTAGGTGGTCGTGTTTGTGTCGGTTCGAATCCGACCGGGCGCACCGGAATCAGAGATGCCTGGCCCCGAGGGCCAGGCATCTCTCGTCTCACCCCAGCAGCTCCCGCACCACCGGTACCAGCGCCCGGAACGCCTTGCCGCGGTGGCTGATCTCGTTCTTCTCCGCGGGAGTCAGTTCCGCGCAGGTGCGGGTGGAGCCGTCCGGCTGGAGGATCGGGTCGTAGCCGAAGCCGTTGGTGCCGGACGGGGTGTGGCGCAGGGTGCCCATCAGGCGGCCCTCGACCACGCGTTCCGTGCCGTCGGGAAGGGCGAGGGCGGCGGCGCAGGCGAAGTGGGCCCCGCGGTGGGCGGCGTCGATGTCGGAGAGCTGGGCCAGGAGCAGGTCCAGGTTGGCCCTGTCGTCGCCGTGGGTGCCGGCCCAGCGGGCGGAGAAGATGCCGGGGGCGCCGCCGAGTACGTCCACGCAGAGGCCGGAGTCGTCGGCGACGGCGGGGTGGCCGGTGGCCCGGGCGAGGGCGTGGGCCTTGAGCAGGGCGTTCTCGGCGAAGGTGACGCCGGTCTCCTTGACGTCGGGGATCTCGGGGTACGCGTCCGCGCCGACGAGCTCGTGGTCGAGGCCTGCGTCGGCGAGGATCGCGTGGAGTTCGGTGATCTTCCCGGCGTTGCGGGTGGCGAGGATGAGGCGGGTCATGTCACCCAGTATCGGGGGTGGTCAGGGGGTGCAGACCTTGCCGATTTCCTTGGCGGCGTCGGTGACGGGTGCGATGTCGGGGGTGGCGTCGCCCTTTTTGATGGAGTCGCGGACGTTGCCCACGCCTGCCTGGAGGTCGTCGACGGCCTTGCCGAGGTCGGCGTTGTCGGTCTTGTCGCCGAGGTTGCCGAGTTCCTTCTCGATGTCGTCGAGGGCTTCGGACGCCTGGGTGGGGTCGTCGGCCGCGTTGGAGGCGGCCTGTTGGAGCTTGTCGACGCTGGTGGCTATGGCGTCGGCGGTGCGGACGCAGTCGAGCGCCTTGTCCACGGCACCGCAGCCGGCTGTCGCGGTGAGTGTGAGGGTGAGGGTGGTCAGGGTCAGCGCGAGGGTGATGCGGCGGTGGCGGGCGGCCTTGGCCATGGTGCGGTTCCTCCCCAGGTGCGGATACGCGGACGGGCGCACGGTTCGACCCGTGCGCCCGTGTTCGTAACGACGCGTTGTGGTGCGTATTTGGTTGCTTCTTTACCTGCGCGCCCGACCTTTACCTGCGCGCCCGACGCCTGCCGCGCTCCACGTACGCTCGCCGGGGTTACTCGCCCAGCGTGCGGGCGAGGGCCTCGTTCTGGAAGACGGTGAGGTCCGCGCAGCCGGCGGTGGCGAGGTCGAGGAGGGCGCCCAGTTCCTTGCGGTCGAAGGGGGTGGCCTCGGCGGTGCCCTGGACTTCGACGAAGCGGCCGTCGCCGGTGCAGACGACGTTCATGTCGGTCTCGGCGCGGACGTCCTCCTCGTAGCAGAGGTCGAGGAGGGGGGTGCCGTCGACGATGCCGACGCTGACCGCGGAGACGGTGTCGGTCAGCGGCTTGCGGCCGTGCTTGACGAGCTTCTTGCGCTGGGCCCAGGCGACGGCGTCGGCGAGGGCGACGTAGGCGCCGGTGACGGCGGCGGTGCGGGTGCCGCCGTCGGCCTGGAGGACGTCGCAGTCGAGGACGATGGTGTTCTCGCCGAGGGCCTTGTAGTCGACGACGGCGCGCAGGGAGCGGCCGATGAGCCGGCTGATCTCGTGGGTGCGGCCGCCGATCTTGCCGCGTACGGCTTCGCGGTCGCCGCGGGTGTTGGTGGAGCGGGGCAGCATGGAGTATTCGGCGGTGACCCAGCCTTCGCCGCTGCCCTTGCGCCAGCGGGGGACGCCTTCGGTGACGGAGGCGGTGCAGAAGACCTTGGTGTCGCCGAAGGAGATGAGTACGGAGCCTTCGGCGTGCTTGCTCCATCCGCGTTCGATGGTGACGGGGCGGAGCTGTTCGGGGGTGCGGCCGTCGATACGAGACATGGCATCGACCCTATCGGGTGCGTGGGTGGCGTCCGTTCGGGTGCGGCGCAGGCCCCGTCCGGGGAGGGAACGGGGCCTGCGAGGTGCCGGTGCCGGGTGGTTCGCCCGGCTCGGTGCGGGTCCGGCGCGGGTGGCCGGTGGCCCGGGCGAGGGGTCGGCCGCGGGTTCGGCGGGGTGGCCGGTGGCCCGGGCGAGGGGTCGGCCGCGGGTTTCGGCGGGGTGGCCGGAGGTTCTGCCGAGAGGTCAGCCGCGGGTTCGGCGGCCGGTCACATCATGTCTTCGATGTCGGCGGCGATGGGGTCGGCGTCGGTGCCGATGACGACCTGGATCGCGGTGCCCATCTTGACGACGCCGTGGGCTCCGGCTGCCTTGAGCGCGGCTTCGTCGACTTTGCTGGGGTCGTGGACCTCGGTGCGGAGGCGCGTGATGCAGCCTTCGATCTCGTCGATGTTCTCGATACCGCCGAGCCCGGCGACGATCTTCTCAGCCTTGCTGGCCATGGACTTCTCCCTGGTTGTTCACGTGCGTGCGACGGCCCACCATGGGTCCGTTTCGTCACCGTAACGCACGTTTGGACCAGCTTCGCGGGCGAGTGTCCGGGCCGTCCCCAATGATGATGATCATCGATGCCCTGCCTTCCAGGCGGGTTACGCACCGTACCTCAACTGGTCTACACCAGTGCGCAACGACCCCCGACCGCACCTTGTTCCGGGAGGACGCCGATGAGCTCGACGAGCAGCGCCGCAGCGCCAGGCAAGACGTGGTGGGGCGGCCTCTTCCAGGGCCTCCAGAAGATGGGCCGCAGCCTCCAGCTCCCGATCGCCGTCCTGCCGGCGGCAGGCATTCTCAACCGGCTGGGCCAGCCGGACGTATTCGGCGACAAGGGTCTGCACTGGGGCAATGTCGCCAAGGTGTTCGCGGCCGCGGGCGGCGCACTGCTCGACTCGGGGCTCGGCCTTCCGCTGCTGTTCTGCATCGGTGTGGCGATCGGCATGGCGAAGAAGTCGGACGGTTCGACCGCGCTCGCCGCGGTGGCCGGCTTCCTCGTCTACTACGCGGTGCTGCACGCCTTTCCGGTGGCCTGTGCGCCCGGTTCGACGTTCACTTCGGGCGGCACCTGGTTCGGGACCTGTGTCACCAAGGACGCCACGGTCACGGCGGCCGAATACCAGAACCCGGGGGTGTTCGGCGGCATCGTGATGGGGCTGCTGTCCGCCTGGTTCTGGCAGCGGTACCACCGGGTCAGGCTGGTGGACTGGCTGGGCTTCTTCAACGGCCGCCGGCTCGTCCCGATCATCATGGCGTTCGTCGGCCTCCTCTTCGCGGCGCTGTGCGCATGGCTCTGGCAGCCGATCGGCGACGGTCTGATCAGCTTCTCCAAGTGGCTGGTGGACCTGGACTGGGTGGGCTCCGGCATCTTCGGCATCGCCAACCGCGCGTTGCTGGTCATCGGACTCCACCAGTTCCTGAACACGTTCGTCTGGTTCCAGTTCGGTGACTTCACCAAGCCGGACGGCGCCGTCGTGCACGGTGACATCAACCGGTTCCTGGCGGGTGACCCGACGGCCGGCCAGTTCACCTCGGGCTTCTTCCCGATCATGATGTTCGCTCTCCCGGCGGCGGCGCTGGCGATCTACCACTGCGCCAAGCCGCATCGCCGGAAGGCGGTCGGCGGCATGATGCTCTCGGTCGGCCTGACCTCGTTCGTGACGGGCATCACCGAGCCGATCGAGTACTCGTTCCTCTTCGTCGCACCGCTGCTGTACGCGATCCACGCGGTGCTCACCGGCGTCTCGATGGCGGTGACGTGGGCGCTCGGAGTGAAGGACGGCTTCAGTTTCTCCGCGGGCCTGATCGACTACGTCATCAACTGGAGCCTCGCGACGAAACCATGGCTGATCATTCCGATCGGCCTTGCCTTCGCCGCCGTCTATTACGTGATCTTCCGGTTCGCGATCACCGGATTCAATCTCCAGACGCCGGGCCGGGAGCCCGACGAGGTGGAGGAGGAGATCGAGAGGGATCTCACGAAGTAGCACGTCAGATGGGTCTTTCGATCCGCCCGGACAAGGCCCTCGGACTCGCGGGTCTTCCCCCTGCGACGGCCCGGAGCCCTCACCTTCCCGGCGGGAGGTGAGGGCTCCGTCATGTCCGCAGTGCCGGCCGGGCTGTCAGATCTCGTAGACCGCACCCGGTGCCGCCACCTCCACCGGCCCGCTGTAGAACAGCCGGGCATCGGCCAGGTTGCGGTCGGCGTCGGTCCACGGCGGGATGTGGGTGAGGACGAGCCGCCCCACTCCGGCACGGGCGGCGATCTCGCCCGCCTCGCGGCCATTGAGGTGGAGGTCCGGGATGTCCTCCTTGCCATGGATGAACGATGCTTCGCAGAGGAACAGATCGGTGCCCTCGGCGAGCTCGTCCAGGGCCTCGCAGGCACCCGTGTCGCCGGAGTACGTGAGCGAGCGGCCGCGGTGCTCGATGCGGATGGCGAAGGAGTCGACGGGGTGGCAGACCTTCTCCGTACGGACCGAGAAGGGTCCGATCTCGAAGGAGCCGGGCTTCAGGGTGTGGAAGTCGAAGACCTCGCTCATCGCCCGCTCGGACGGGGTGTCGCCGTGCGCGGTGGTCAGCCGCTGTTCGGTGCCGTCGGGGCCGTAGACCGGGAGGGGCCCGAGGCGGCCGCCCTCGTGCCGGTAGTAACGGACGACGAAGTACGCGCACATGTCGATGCAGTGATCGACATGCAGATGGCTGAGGAAGATGGCGTCGAGGTCGTAGAGACCGACATGGCGCTGCAGCTCGCCGAGGGCGCCGTTGCCCATGTCGAGGAGCAGCCTGAAGCCGTCGGCCTCTACGAGGTAGCTCGAACATGCCGATCCCGGTGACGGGAACGAGCCGGAGCAGCCGACGACGGTGAGCTTCATGGAGCGTGAACCTCCGAGGCGTGGGAACGGGGAGGGTTCGTGCGGTCTGTTGAGCGGTTTGTCGAGCCTAAGGCGCGAGACAGCCGGCCGCTCCTTCGCGGCCGTCCGTTGTGGGGGAACTCACCTGCTCTGTCACCGGTTCGATGGAAGAGGTCCGGACGCCGGTACGGTCAAGACATGGACATGTCCTGGTGGTGGATCGCGCTCGCCGTTGTCGTGCTGCTCGCTCTCGTCGCGGCGGTCGCCGATGGGCGGGGGCGGGGCGGGCGCTCCGGGAGGCCGACGGGCAGGCGCTCGGGCGGGCGTCCGGGCGGGCGTCCGGGCGGGCGGACCCGTCCGCCCGCGGGGCCGGGGCGCGGGCCCGAGCCGGAGCGGAGGCCGAGGCCGGGTGAGATCTGGTGGGCCGAGGTGCCGTACGAGGACGGGCCGGGGACGAAGGACCGGCCCTGCCTGGTGCTGTCGGTACGGGGTGACGCGGCACTCGTGGTGAAGATCACCAGCAAGCGTCACGAGGAGCGGCCGGGGGTGATCGCGCTGCCCGCGGGGACGGTGGGGGATGCGCGGGAGCGGGCGAGTTTCCTGGAGACGGACGAGCTGCGGGAGGTCGCCGTGCGGGGGTTCCGGCGGCGGGTGGGTCTGGTGGACGCGGAGGTCTGGGAGCGGGTGCGCAAGCTCCGGTGAGGTGGGGCGGGGCGGGACGGTGGCACTGTCGGGGCGCATGGCCCCGGGGCGCCTGTTCCCGCGCTTGCCTCTTCCGGTGACCGGGGCCCTGGGACCTTCGTTCGGATCGGGCCGGCCCCGCGAGCCCGGTGTGATCCGAACGAGAGGCCCTACGCCCAGAGCTGGCCGTGCAGTGTTTCGATGGCCGCTTCCGTCGTCGGGGCCGTGTAGACGCCCGTCGACAGGTACTTCCAGCCGCCGTCCGCGACGACGAAGACGATGTCGGCCGGCTCCCCCGCCTTGACGGCCTTGTTTCCCACGCCGATCGCGGCGTGGAGTGCGGCGCCGGTGGAGACGCCCGCGAAGATGCCCTCCTGCTGGAGGAGTTCGCGGGTACGGGCGACGGCGTCCGCCGAGCCCACGGAGAAGCGGGTGGTGAGGACGGAGGCGTCGTAGAGCTCGGGCACGAAGCCTTCGTCGAGGTTGCGGAGCCCGTAGACCAGGTCGTCGTAGCGCGGCTCGGCGGCGACGATCTTGATGTCCGGCTTGTGCTCGCGCAGGTAGCGGCCGACGCCCATGAGCGTGCCGGTGGTGCCGAGGCCCGCCACGAAGTGGGTGACGGAGGGGAGGTCGGCGAGGATCTCCGGGCCGGTGGTGGCGTAGTGGGCGCCCGCGTTGTCGGGGTTGCCGTACTGGTAGAGCATGACCCAGTCCGGGTGCTCGGCGGCCAGTTCCTTGGCGACGCGTACGGCCGTGTTGGAGCCGCCCGCCGCCGGGGAGGAGATGATCTCGGCGCCCCACATGGCGAGCAGGTCGCGCCGTTCCTGGGAGGTGTTCTCCGGCATGACGCACACGATGCGGTAACCCTTGAGCTTGGCCGCCATGGCGAGCGAGATGCCGGTGTTGCCGCTGGTGGGTTCCAGGATGGTGCAGCCGGGGGTCAACCGGCCGTCCTTCTCGGCCTGTTCGACCATGTGGAGCGCGGGACGGTCCTTGATCGAGCCGGTGGGGTTGCGGTCCTCCAGCTTGGCCCAGATGCGGACCTCGTCCGACGGTGACAGCCGCGGCAGGCGGACGAGCGGGGTGTTGCCCACTGCGGCGAGCGGGCTGTCGTACCGCATCAGTTCATTCCCACCCGTCGCCCGACCACCGCCCCGATCGGACGGGCCTTCGCTTCGGCGGCTCCTCCGGCGACGGCCGGGAGGATGGTGATGCTGTCGCCGTCGCTGAGCTTGGTCGAGATGCCGTCGAGGAAGCGGACGTCCTCGTCGTTGAGGTAGACGTTCACGAAGCGGCGGAGTTCGTTCCCGTCGACGATGCGCTCACGGATGCCGTGGTAGCGGGTGTCCAGGTCGGTGAAGAGGTCGGCGAGGGTCTCCCCGTTGCCCTCGACGGCCTTGGCGCCGTCGGTGTAGGTGCGGAGGATGGTCGGGATGCGGACCTCGATGGCCATGGCATGGGCTCCTGTCGGAAGCGGAGAGGTGGCGTGGAGCGCGCGGCTGTGCCCCCGCGCGGGGGTTGGTGCGTGACGCATGGGTTGCTCGCGCCGCGAGCCCGGCTCAGATCCGGCGGCCGGCGGGCAGGCAGCACGTACAGATCGCGCTGGAGAGCCTGCACAGGTCGACGTGCAACCGCGCGACGAGCAGCATGCCCGGCGTCTTGTCGCTCACGTCAGGGGAAACCATGGGGTCATCGTATCGATTCCTGGTCCGCGATCAGGAGTGTGATCTCACCTGATGGATGCCGAGTGTTCGACAGGTGGACAAGGCGTGGCGGACGGGACCTCGGTGGCCCCGGTCCCGTCCGGCCGTCGGAACGCCGGGGCCGGGCGATGCGACGAGGTCAGGCGGCCTCGTACGCCTCGACGACCTCGACCTCCTCCTCGGTGATCTCGCCGTCCACGATCCGGTAGGAGCGGAACTGGAAGGGCCCCGCGTCGTCGGTGTCCGCGGTGGAGACGAGGACGTAGTGGGCGCCGGGTTCGTTGGCGTACGTGACGTCGGTGCGGGAGGGGTAGGCCTCGGTCGCGGTGTGGGAGTGGTAGATGATCACCGGCTCCTCGTCCCGGTCGTCCAGCTCGCGGTACAGCCGGAGGAGGTCGCCCGAGTCGAACTCGTAGAAGGTGGGCGACCGGGCGGCATTGAGCATGGGGATGAACCGTTCGGCGCGGCCGGTTCCGGCCGGACCCGCGACCATGCCGCACGCCTCGTCGGGGTGGTCGGCGCGGGAGTGCGCGACGATCTGGTCGTGGAGCGCCTGGGTGATGGTCAGCATGGCGCCAGGATAGGCGGGCCGCTCCCCCGGTCACCGGCCCGCCTTCGCCCGCGGCCCCCGCGCACCGGGGTGTGGTGCGCGGGGGCCGCGGGGTGGACACGAGACCACCGGGGCGACCGGTGGTCCGGTACGGGGCGGGGCGGAGCGGCAGTGGACCGGCGGCTCGTCCCGCGGGTGGGTCAGCCCTTCGCGAAGGCTTTGTTCCCGGGGTTACGGGCCTTGAGCGCCAGGTACGAGACGCCGAGAACGGCCGCCCAGAGCGGGGCGCAGTACAGCGAGATCCTGGTGTCCTTGTCGATGCCCATCATCACGACGACCACGCCGATGAAGGCCAGTGCGAAGACGCTGGTGTACGGGGCGCCGGGGGTCCGGAAGGTGGACCCCGGGAGCATGCCGCGGTCGACGAGGCGGCGGTAGCGGATCTGGCAGAGAAGGATCATGATCCAGGCCCACATGCCGGAGATCGTGGCGAAGGAGACGACGTAGGTGAAGGCGTCGCCGGGCCACTGGTAGTTGATCCAGACGCCGACGAGCATCAGGGCGGCGGAGAAGGTGGTGCCGACGAGCGGGGTGCCGCTCCTGGTGAGCCGGGTGAAGAACTTCGGGCCCTGGCCGTTGAGCGCGAGGTCGCGCAGCATGCGGCCGGTGGAGTACATGCCGGAGTTGCAGGAGGACAGGGCCGCGGTCAGCACGACGAAGTTGACGATGCCGGCACCGATGCCGAGTCCCATTTCCCGGAAGGCGGCGACGAACGGTGAGACGCCGGGCCGGAACTCGGTCCACGGGACCACGGAGAGGATCATGATGAGGGCGCCGACGTAGAAGACGGCGATGCGCCACGGCACGGTGTTGATGGCCTTGGGCAGGACGGTCTTCGGGTCCTTGGACTCGCCCGCGGTGACGCCGACGAGTTCGACGGCGAGGAAGGCGAACATCACGATCTGCAGGGTCATCAGGGTGCCCTTGATGCCGTGCGGGAAAAAGCCTCCGTCGGCCCAGAGGTGGGTGACGGACGCCGTGTCCCCGGCGTCGGAGAAGCCGAGGGTGAGAATCCCGGCACAGATGAGGATCATGCCGACGATGGCGGTCACCTTGACCATCGAGAACCAGAATTCGAGTTCCCCGAAGAGCTTTACGGAGATCAGGTTCACGCCGTACAGGATGATCGTGAAGATGAGCGCCGAGATCCATTGAGGAATCTCGAACCAGAACGTCATGTACTGGGCGGCCGCGGTGACTTCGGTGATTCCGGTGACGACCCAGAACAGCCAGTAGGTCCAGCCGGTGACAAAGCCGGCGAAGGGGCCGATGAATTCGCGGGCGTACTCCGAGAAGGACCCCGATACCGGGCGGTACATGAGGAGTTCGCCCAGGGCACGCATGATGAAGAAGATCACCAGTCCCGCGATGGCATACGCCAGGATGAGACTGGGTCCGGCCTTGGAAATCGCCTTCCCCGCGCCGAGGAAGAGGCCGGTGCCGATGGCCCCGCCGATGGCGATCATCTGGATCTGACGGGCGCCGAGGGCCCGCTGGTACCCCTCGCCCGCCGGGCCGGCATCCGTGGCCGTCGCGGCCCGCGGGCCGTCCTGTCCCTTGTCGACCTGTGCCGATGTCATGTACTGCGCCTTTCTCCATGCCGACCCGCGCCGCTGAGACTGCGGTTCGGATCCCGATCCCCCCGGATGTGGATGGAGTGCCGCCGGCGGTCACCGGCTTATGGCGCCCTCGGGAACAGGGGTGGCGTCCCCGAGCGGTCGTGAAGATTTACCACGGGCACATGGACGACCCATCGGACATTACGTGACACACACCACAGGAAGAAGCGGACAAACGCTCCTTGCCGACACAGAAGGGACCATTCAGGTGACGGGATCGTTATGGGGATTTGAGCGCGCTTTGAGCAACCGCATTGCGCGGGTGACCGGTCGGCGGCGAGTGACGGGAAACTCCGTACGGGGGAAAGACGGACACAGGAACCCCGTGCACGGGAACTTTCTGCCCGAGAATTACGGCATCAGGGTTTCCACGAGGGTCTCCTGCAGCGCGCCGAGCCAGAGATAGGCCATGACCATCGGCTTGCGGGGATCGCTGTCGGGAAGCCGGTAGAGCGAGCCCGCCTCGCCCTCGTCGTCGTCGGAGACCTCCAAGCGGGTGCCGATGGTCAGCCGGAGGTCATTGAGGGCGCCCAGCCAGTTGCGGCACTCGTCGGCCGAGAGGGTGAGTACGGCGCCGCCGTCATCGGCGGGGGAAAGGGCGTCCAGGGTACGTACGACGGTGAGGGCGTCGTTGCGCTTGCGGGTGCGCAGATCGTTCTCGGTGAAGCGGCGGAACTCGGCGGAGGCGGCACGCAGTTCGCTGTCCTCGTTGCCGTACGCCTCCGGGAAGAGGCGGGCCAGGGCGGGGTCGGTGGGCGGCTCGCTGGGCCCCTCGGCAAAGAGGGCGGCGAGCGGGTCCTCGCCGTCGGCGGGTTCGTCGCCGGGGCCGATCAGTTCCAGCAGCTGGACGGCGAGGGAGCGCAGGATCGCGATCTCCACCTCGTCGAGCGCGACGGCCGCGCCGCCGCCGGGGGTGGCCTCGAAGTGGCCGGCCATGGGTTCTCTCCGATGGTGGGTCGGGCGGGGCAGGTCGGGCGGGGCGGCGGGCGGACCGGGCCGGATGACCCGGGCCGGTCCACCGGTCTAGTTGCGGTCCTGGGTGAGGGTGGCCCACAGTCCGTAGCCGTGCATGGCCTGGACGTCGCGCTCCATCTCCTCGCGGCTGCCGCTGGAGACGACGGCGCGGCCCTTGTGGTGGACGTCCAGCATCAGCTTGTGGGCCTTGTCCTTGGAGTAGCCGAAGTAGGCCTGGAAGACGTAGGTCACATAGCTCATGAGATTGACCGGGTCGTTGTGGACGAGCGTCACCCAGGGGACGTCGGGCTCGGGGACGACGCGACTGTCCTCGGCCGATTCGGGACGCTCGATCTCTGTGGGGGCGACGCTCACCCACCCCATGCTGCCACCCGGGAGGGGTCATCGCACAAACGACCCGAGATCTCGTCACTCTGACGACATAGGGGTAGCATCCGGAACATGAACTCTGCGGACCTTGGGCGACGGGTCGGTGTGCCGTCGACCGCGCTCTTCACCGACCAGTACGAGCTCACGATGGTGCAGGCCGCACTGAAGGCCGGCACGGCCGACCGGCACTCGGTCTTCGAGGCGTTCACCCGCCGGCTGCCGGAAGGGCGGCGCTACGGCGTCGTCGCGGGCATCGGACGGGTGCTGGACGCGGTGGAGAACTTCCATTTCGACGACGAGATGCTCACCTTCCTGCGCGAACAGAACGTCGTCGACGGACCCACGCTCGACTGGCTGGCCGACTACCGCTTCAGCGGCGACATCTGGGGCTACCCGGAGGGCGAGGTGTACTTCCCCGGCTCGCCCGTCCTGCGGGTCGAGGGCTCCTTCGCCGAGTGCGTGCTGCTGGAGACCGTGATCCTGTCGATCCTCAACCACGACTCGGCGATCGCCGCCGCGGCGTCGCGGATGTCCGCCGCCGCGGGCGGACGGGGGCTGATCGAGATGGGTGCCCGGCGCACCCATGAACTGTCGGCGGTGGCGTCGGCGCGCGCCGCGTACATCGGCGGCTTCGACACCACCTCCGACCTGGCCGCCGGGTTCCGCTACAACATCCCGACCGTCGGGACGAGCGCCCACGCCTTCACGCTGCTCCACGACACCGAGCGCGACGCGTTCCGGGCGCAGGTCGACTCGCTGGGCCGGGGCACGACGCTGCTGGTCGACACCTACGACGTCGCCGAGGCGGTCCGTACGGCGGTCGAGATCGCCGGGACCGAGCTGGGTGCGGTACGGATCGACTCCGGGGACCTGCTGCTGGTCGCGCACCGGGTGCGGCAGCAGCTGGACGAACTGGGCGCCACCGGGACCAAGATCGTGGTGACGTCGGATCTGGACGAGTACGCGATCGCCTCGCTGGCCGCCGCCCCGGTCGACGCCTACGGGGTGGGCACGCAGCTGGTGACCGGCAGCGGGCAGCCGACCTGCTCGATGGTCTACAAGCTGGTCGCCCGCACCGGGTCCGCCGACCCCGCGGAGCCGCTGCGTCCGGTCGCCAAGAAGTCGCTCGGCTCGAAGACGTCGGTGGGCGGTCGCAAGTGGGCCGCACGCAGGCTGGACGAGCACGGGGTGGCCGAGGCGGAGGTGATCGGCACCGGTCCCGTACCGGCGGAGCTGGCCGACCGGCAGCTGCTGGTCGAGCTGGTCAAGGGCGGCGAGGTGATCGCCCGCGAGCCGTTGGACGCGGCGCGTGAGCGGCACATGGCCGCGCGGGCGGGGCTGCCGATGTCGGCGATGCAGCTGTCCCGCGGGGAGCCGGTGATTCCGACGGAGTACATGTGACGGAGCCAGGAGCGGGAACGGGAGAGGGCGAAACGACCGGAGCCGTTCGGTGGCCGGTTCGTCCCCGATCACCGGAATCACCGGAATCACCGGGCAGGCTCGGTCACCGCCCCTCCCGAAGCCGCTTCCCCCAGGGATTACGGGACAGCCCTTAGGCTCGAATACGCCCCCTGACCGCCGACCGTCCCCCACCGAAGGACACCCGCCATGCACCGCGCCTTGATCGTCGTGGACGTTCAGAACGACTTCTGCGAGGGCGGCAGCCTCGCCGTGGCGGGGGGCGCCGACGTCGCCGCCGCCATCACCGACCTGATCGGAGAGGCCCAGGCCGGGTACCGCCATGTGGTGGCCACCCGTGACCACCACATCGACCCGGGCAACCACTTCTCCGCGCAGCCGGACTTCGAGCACTCCTGGCCGCCGCACTGTGTCGCCGGTACGGAGGGGGTGGGCTTCCACCCGAACTTCGCCCCCGCGGTCGCCTCGGGGGCGATCGACGCGGTGTTCGACAAGGGCGCCTATGCGGCGGCGTACAGCGGTTTCGAGGGCCTCGACGAGAACGGTGTGGGACCGGCGGACTGGCTGCGGGACCGCGGGGTCACCGAGGTCGACGTGGTCGGCATCGCGACCGACCACTGCGTGCGGGCGACGGCGCTGGACGCGGTCCGGGCGGGCTTCACGACGCATGTGCTGCTCGATCTGACCGCGGGGGTCGCCGAGGCGACCACGGACCGGGCGCTGGAGGAGCTCCGCAGGGCGGGCGTGAGGCTTTCCGGCAAGCCGGTGGTGTAGGGAGCCGTACCGCCCGCGACGTCCCGGACCGCCCGGACCGCCCCGCCCCGGCGGGTCAGGCCGGGCGGCGGGTCAGGCCGGGCGGCGGGTCAGGCCGGGCGGCGGGTCGGTACGGCCCGTACGGGCGGGCGGAGCAGCGCGCGGATCGGGTGCCAGAGTTCCTGGGCCCGCTCCGGTCTCGCCCGCCAGAGCACCCCGTCCGGGTGGTGCAGCACGGCGGTGATCTCGTCCGGGGTGGGTGGCTCGGCGTTGCCCCGGAGGTAGACGGCGCGCAGCCCCAGATTGCGCAGCCGGGTCAGCGCGCGGGCCCGGTTGGCCGCGTGCACCAGGACCCTGATCGGGGTGCCCGGGCCCGTTCCGTCCGTGGGACTGGGCAGGGTGATCGCCACCACCACGCTGCCGTTCGGCAACTTGCTGAATCCTCCGCCTGCCATGGTCCGCGCTCCCCCGTGAGACATCGCGTCAATAAGGATCTGAACAAGACGCACCTAAACACGATCGGCCGCCGCCCGCTAGAGGGCGACGGCCGATCAAGCTCTGACCTGCGAAGATACGAGGCTACTTCTGCGAGGCCCCGACCTTGACGATCATCGTCGAGCCATCGCGCGGCTCGCTGACGATCGTGATCCGGGTGTTCGTGTCAGCGACCTGAACGCTTCCGGTCTTGTTCTCCTTGTACCAGTAGGTTCCCTTGTGGTCGTCGAAGACCGGGATGCCGGGCTGCGACTTGATCTTCACCGGCACGTCGGCGTTGTGCAGCGTGAAGGCGTCGGTCGCGTGCCGGCTGAAGGGCGCGTCGAAGGGCTGGATCTTGTTGCGCATGATCGTGCCGTCGGCCCACTTCAGCGGCTTGGCGTGCGCGTCGACCGGCAGGATCAGGCCCTTGCCCGGGTGGGTCGAGACGTTGTTGTCCTTCTGGGAGCGGTCCCAGAGCCAGATGAGCAGACCGTTCTGGTACGGGTAGTGCTCGACCCAGTCCGGACGGGTCTTGGCGAAGCCGAAGTTGTACGGGCCGACCTTGAGGGTCTTGTCGTAGCTGACGTACTGGCGGTTCTCCGCGATGTAGAACTGCGGGTACTCCTTGGTGAACGACTCGCCGACGCGGGAGAAGCCCTTGGCGGTCCAGCCGTTGTCGTCGCCCTCGGCGTTGTCCGTGAACAGCGCGGCACCGTCGGCGTTGACCGCGATGGTGTCGGCGGCGAAACCGAGGCCGCCCGCGCCGCCGTCGGTGGTGTAACGGAAGCGGATGTCGATCTTCTTGCCCGCGTAGGCGTCCAGCGGGTAGGAGAGCTTCTGGTACGCGCCGGAGACGCCGGTCAGGGCCGGCTTGTCACTGGCGTCGCGCGGGATCGCCTTGCCGTCGGCCGTGCCGTCGATCGCCGTCCAGCTGGTGCCACCGTTCGTCGACACCTCGGTGTAGAGGAAGTCGTAGTCCTTCTCGATGTCCCACCAGCCGGCGAGGTCCAGGGATGCCTTGGACTTGCCGGTCAGATCGACCGAGCGGGACAGGGCGTTGTTCAGGTTGTCACCCGCGTCGCTCCACCACTGCTTGGAGCCCTCGGCGGGCTTCGTGACGTCGGTGGTGACCGGCTTGTCGGGCAGCGTGACGACGAGCGCCTGCTTGTCCTTGGTGTTGTACTCGGACACGCCCAGCTTGTGGGTGGAGTTCGTCGCGGCCTTGGCCTCGGCGTAGTTGAGCCAGCCCAGCTGGAGCTTGTCCCAGGCGGTCATGTCGCCGGGCAGGTCACCGATCTGGTCCTTGCCGGTGCCGAGCCAGGAACCGGCCGACATCAGGGACCAGAAACCGACCGAGTTCTCGGCGGTGTTGGTGGTGTCGTACAGGTCGGGCAGGCCCAGGTCGTGGCCGTACTCGTGGGCGAAGACGCCCAGGCCGCCGTTCTCGGGCTGCGCGGTGTAGTCGCCGACCCAGATGCCGGTGTCACCGATCTCGGTGCCGCCCGCCTTGTTGCCGGCCGGGCCGGTCGCACCGGCGTTGGTGCCGTACGCGTACCAGCGGTGCGCCCAGATGGCGTTCTTGCCCTCGACGCCGCCACCCGCGGACTCGTCCTCACCGGCGTGGACGATCTGGAAGTGGTCGATGTAGCCGTCGGGCTCGTTGAAGTCGCCGTCGTTGTCGTAGTCGTAACGGTCCCACTGGTCGTACTGCGCGAGGTCCGTCTTGATCTGCTCGGGCGTACGGCCCTTGGCCTTCTGGTCGGCGGCCCAGGCGTTCACGCCGTCCCTGACCATGTCCCAGGCGTTGGCGCAGTTGCTCGAACCGCAGTAGTTGGACCCGTAACGGGCCTCGTTGTAGGGCACCTTGACCCAGTCGGAGACCTCGCCGTCGACCGAGTAGCGCCCGGAGGACGTCTTCTCGTAGTACGTCTTCAGCGAGTCCTTGCCGGCGCCCGTGCCGAAGTAGAGGTCCTGGAAGTGGGCCTGGTTGTAATCGGCCTGCCAGGCGGTGCTGTTGTCCTTCTTGGGGTCCGGCTTGGCTATCTTGTTGTGCAGCGGGCCGGGCGTGCCGCCGTACTTCGGGACGGCCGGCACGGGACCGTCGCCGTCCGGGTCGAACATGGTCGTGTTGTCGACCTTGTCGCCGAACTCCACCAGGACCGTGAAGATCTTGTCGGTCTTCTCGCGGCCCAGCTCGACGTACTTCTTGTCGTCGAGCTTGACGACCTTGGAGCCGTCGCGCGCCGTCACCTTCTTGTCGCCCGCCAGGACCTGCTCCAGGGCGGCCTGGCGCTGGGCGTCCTGCTGCTCGCTGAAGGGTCCCTTGAGGTCGTGCTGGCCGCCCTTGGCCGAACCCGGGTCGCGGCGCTCGACTACGGGCGCCTTCGCCCCCGATGTGTGGTCATCCGCCTGGGCGGTGGCGAAAGCTGACGCCGTGGCGGCAGTGGCGGCCATGGCCACGACAACCGCTGCGGCGCGAAGCGCCCGTCTGTTAGTGGTCACTTGATGCAGTCCTCCCCGGCGCCCGCTGCTGCGGCCCGGGGTTGTGTGGAGCGGCCGCGCGCGGATACGCGTCACAAGTGACGACATTCGACCGGAGTTACGAGAGAAAAGACAGATCTTGACTTGAACAGACCAAGTGCATTATGCAGGAGTGCATCTCCGTTATCCGGACGTTCCGTGCGGGCTACCGGCGCGTCATGACCCATGGCTGAAACGCGGAATGACTCCGTGCGCCCCCTGTGCACCGGTACCGCGGGTTAGGCCGCGCTTACTACGGGTTCCTCTCGGGCATCCACCGTCGTAGAGTCGCTCGACAGTGCGACCGTGTCGAGAGACTGCCCATCCGATGCCCCGAGGACGGATACCGCCATGCCGCGTATCACTGCCGCACAGCTCTCCTACGGTTCGGTCACCGTCGTCTTCTCGACCCTCGCCATGCTGCTGCTCTCCCGTACGGGCTCGGGCCTCGGCATCGCCGTCATCGGGACCGCGGCGCTCGCGCTCGGCCTGCTGGTGGCCGTGACCGTACCCCACCCGTCCCGGGCGAAAACAGCGAAGCCGGCGAAGGCCGGGGCCTCGGCCCGTACGAACCAGGACCCGGTCTCCGCCGCCGTCGAGGCCGAGGGTCTCGCCCACGACGCCGTCCGGGCCTCGATCCCGCGTGCCCGCACGGCCGAACAGCGCGCCGCGGCGCGTGTGGACGAGCTCCTGGGCGAGCACTCCCTGCGGAACTGACGCCTACGGCCTCGGTCTCCGTACCGGCTCGGTCGTCGAGCCGGTACTTCTTGCGGCGGCGTACCGCGACGGCGGTGCCGCCACCGGCGACGATCAGCGGTCGGAGCCCTTGGCCGCAGTCGACGAAGCGCTGTTGGTCTCGGCGAGGCTGGCGCTCTTGGCCGCAGTCGACGGAGCGCTGTTGGTCTTCATGGTCTTTTTGATCCAGCCCGCGTAGGCGGGCGCGCTGGTGTAAAGGCCGGGGCCCTCCGAGCACGGCACGCCCGGGGCGCCGGGCCCCGAGGTGACACCGATCAGCTCCCAACGGCCGTCCCGGCCCTTTTGGACCTGCGGTCCGCCGGAGTCCCCGTGGCACGCCATGGCCTTGGGCACGGTGGTGATCGTGCACAGCCGGGTCCGGTCCGCGTAGCCGGGCGCGCACTCGGACTCGGCGCCCCTGCGGGTGTTCAGCTCCTGCAGCCGGTCCGGGAACTTGAACTCGCCGTCGACGGTGGTGCCGAAGCCCAGGAGCCGGGTCGGCGTGCCGGGCTTCCCGGCCTGCTTGGCGATCTTGATGGGCTTCTGGGCGACCGGGCGGTCCAGGTGTATCAGCGCGATGTCGTCCTTGTTGGCGGCCTTGTTGTCGCCGTTCACATAGCCGGGGTGGACGAAGGTCCGGTCGATCTTCCGGACGGTGCCGCCGGACTTGCGGTGGTCGCTGCCGATCCGCACGGTGCCGTCCAGCTTGATGCCCTCGACCGCCAGGCAGTGGGCCGCCGTCAGCACCCACTGCTGATCGATCAGCGACCCCCCACAGTTCCCGTCGACCAGACCCTGCTCCGGGGCCGACTCCGGGATGGTCACCATGAACGGGTAGCTCTCGGTGGAGTCCGACCCGTTGACGATGGCGCTGGCGCTGCCGGCCATGACAGTGACGCAGGCCGCGGCGGCGAGAGCGCCGACGGTAGCGGTGCGGGCGGTACGGCGGCGCGACGACTTGAAGCTGAACACAGAGGGTTCCTTTTGCTTGGTGGATCCGTATGCGTTCAGCCTCGCTGTCCGAAACCTGCCGCACCATCCGGGCAACGGGCCAGTCGATGGTATGGCCAGCCCCCCCTCTGTACCGCGGAAACCTCGCTGTACTGCGGAAACCTCGGGGGCCGGAGTGTGGCTACCCCACTCAGATCACCAAAACGGGTGAACCACCTGACCTGCCAGTCTCAGAATCACGTCCTATAGGACTTCGCTTGGACATCCGAGCTGAGCTCAGAACACGAAATCCGAGAACCTACACAAACTCATCAACATCACCTGCCCACGGATCGGGGCGCCTCCCGAACCCATCGACAACTGACTTCACTACTGCTACTGCCTGGTGTGCGGTGTTGAGCACGGTGACGGTGGCGACGGCTGGGTCGGCGGCCGCGGCTGTCACGACGTCTGCGACCGTCCGGCATGCCTGCCCGTGTACGGCCGGGTCGGCAGGGTGGACGAGCGAGGTGCAGTTTCCGGGTGAGCCGGGGTAAGGCTTGCCTTGCCTTCCGGTCCGGTCACCCTCTACGGTGAAGTCCTCAGAGGACCTGAGGAGTTTAGGGGTGATCATGACAGACCTTCATGACCTGACACTGGCCGAACAAGCCGCGGCGATCCGCGGCCGCACCGTCTCGCCGACCGAGCTGGTCGACCACCACCTGCGCCGGATCGAGGAGACGAACAGCGAGCTGGGTGCCTATCGCACCGTCGACGCGCCCGGCGCCCGGCGGGCCGCCGCCGCCGTCGAGGCCCGGCTGGCCGCCGCAGGGGATGGCGACGAAGAGGGCCCGCCGCCGCTGCTCGGGGTGCCGCTCTCGGTGAAGGACACCTGGCCGGTCGCCGGACTGCCGTTCACGGCGGGCTCTGCAGCCTTCGACGACCGGACGGCCCCGGCCGACGCCACCGTCGTGGGCACCCTGCGTGCGGCCGGTGCCGTCCTGCTGGGTACCACCACCGCCGCCGAGTTCGGCTGCTCCGCCTACACCGAGACGGCCTTCGCCACCGCACGCTGCCCGTACGACCTCACCCGCGGCGCGGGCGGCTCCAGCGGCGGGGCCGCCGCCTCGGTGGCCGCGGGACTGGCCGCCGGGGCCCTGGGCAGCGACGGCGGCGGCTCGGTCCGGATCCCGGCCGCGGCCTGCGGGGTGGTCGGCCTCAAACCGAGCCGGGGGCGGGTGACACCCGCCCCCGCGACGGACGCGCTGGGGCTGGCCACCGCCGGACCGCTGGCCAGGACGGTGGCGGACACCGCGCTGCTGCTGGACGCCATGGCCGGCAGCACCCCGGGCGACGCCGCCGCCC
The DNA here is from genome assembly GCF_043080425.1 of Streptomyces sp. NPDC015032. Classification (NCBI taxonomy): domain Bacteria; kingdom Bacillati; phylum Actinomycetota; class Actinomycetes; order Kitasatosporales; family Streptomycetaceae; genus Streptomyces; species Streptomyces sp. NPDC015032. Next base: position 513,716 of record NZ_JBIBVN010000001.1, read on the forward strand.
TGCCCACCCCGCCCCCCGGCTACTTCCGGGCCTGCGCCGAACGGGAACCCGGCCCCCTGAGGATCGGGGTGCTGCCGCCGACCGCCGGTCAGCACCCCGAGGCCGCCCTGGCCTGCCGCCGCACCGCCGACCTGCTCGCCGGACTCGGCCACCATGTGGAGGAGGCCCCGCCGTACGACCCCGCCGAGTACCTGGCGGACTTCACCGTGCTGTGGAGCGTGCTGGCAGCGGCGGTACCGGTGCCCCCCGAGCGGGAGGAACGTCTGCTGCCGCTCACTCGCTGGCTGCGGGCCCGGGGCGGCAAGCACGGCGCGGTACGGCTGTACGCGGCGATGGCGTCGCTGTCCGCCACTGCCCGCGCCCTCTGCCACCGCTACGCCGGATTCGATGCCGTGCTGAGCCCGACCACGGACCAACCGCCGCTGCCCGTCGGCTCATCGGTCGACCCCGCCGATCCGGAACGCACCTATCTCCGGATGCTCGCCCACACCCCGCGCACCCCCCTGGCGAACCTCACCGGGCAGCCGTCGATCAGCCTGCCGCTGCACCGGACGCCGGACGGTCTGCCGGTCGGTGTGATGCTGACCGGCAGGCTCCACCGGGAGGACGTCCTGCTCTCCCTCGGCGCCCAACTGGAACGGGCCCGGCCCTGGCCGCACCACGCCGCCCGGCCGGTGGCGAAGCGGCCCGGGCGGAGGGCGCGGTGAAGCGCGGCCAGCTGGTCTTCCTGACCGGCACCCACGTCGTCAACGACCTGTACCAGGGCGCGGTCCCGGCACTGCTGCCCTTCCTGATGGCCGAACGGCACTACAGCTACACCGCCGTCTCGGGCATCGCACTGGCGGCCAGCGGCCTGTCCAGCGTGGTCCAGCCGCTGTTCGGCCTGCTGGTGGACCGCCGCCACCGCGGCTGGCTCATCCCGGCCGGCTTCCTCACCGCCGCGGGCGGGCTCACCTGCGCGGGACTGGCCGACAGCTACCTGATCACCTGGCTCTGCGTCGCCCTTGCCGGGATCGGCATCGCCGCCTACCACCCGCCCGCCACCAACCAGGCCCGGGCCGCGGGCGGACAGTCCCAGCGGGCGATGAGCCTGTTCTCGGTCGGCGGAACGCTGGGCGCCTCACTGGCGCCCGCACTGGTCACCCTCGTGGTCGGCTCGTTCGGCCTGACGGGCAGTTGGCTGCTGGCCGTTCCCGCCCTGGTGGCCGCAACGCTCTGGGCCGCGCAGGGCCCCTGGCTGCGGCGACGGGGACACACACCGGCGGTCCCGCCGGCCGTGCGGGGTGCGGTGGTGAGCGGGCACCGGGACGACTGGCGGGCGTTCGGACGCCTGGCCGCGGCCACCGTCGGCTGGTCGGTGCCGTACGTGACGGTCACCTCGATGCTCGCGCTGCACATCCAGCGCGATCTGCACGCCTCGGCGGGCGTGGGCGCCACGGCGCTCACCCTCCTCACCCTGGCCGGGGCGGTCGGCACCCTCCTCGGGGGCTGGCTGGGCGACCGGTACGGGCGACTCGCGCCGATCCGCGCCGGCTACCTGCTGGCCGTCCCCGCACTTGCCGCGGTGGCGTTCGCCCCGTCCGCGGGCGTGGCCGTGGCGGGCGCGGTGCTGTTCGGGCTGACCATGTTCCTGCCGTTCGCCCCCCAGGTGACGCTGGCCCAGGACTACCTGCCCACCCGGCCCGGCACCGCCAGCGGGCTGACCCTGGGGCTCGCCATGTCGGTGGGCGGACTGGCGGCACCGGCGCTCGGCCGGCTGGCCGACGCGTACGGACTGCGCACGGTGCTCGCGCTGTTGGTCGGCGTGCTGCTGGTCGCACTCGCCTGCGCGCTCCGGCTGCGCGACCGGGTGCTGCCGGTGCCGGTGCCGACGGCGACACCGGAGCCGCTGCCCGAACCGGCCCGGAAGCCGGTGAGCTGAAGGAGAGCCCCGGCCCCGGCCGTACGCGAGCCGGACAGGTCCACGGTCCGGCAGGTCCACGACCAGACAGGTCCACGGGCCTGGCCGGGCCCGATGAAGCCCGGCCGGGCCCGCTGAAGCCCGGCCGGGCCCGCTGAAGCCCGGCCGGGATCCACGAATCCTGGCCGGGCTTCACGACCCCGGGCGAGCCCCGGGGCGCGGTCCTGGGGCCTGTAGGGTCGTCCCATGACTGTTCGACCGGTACGCCATCGCTCGCTGGTCGAGGAGGCCGTCACCGAGCTCCGCCGACTGATCGGCACCGGCGAGTGGCCGGTCGGCTCCAAACTCCCCGGCGAGGTGGAGCTGAGCCGACTGCTCGGCGTCGGCCGGACCACCTCGCGCGAGGCGGTCCGGGTACTGATCGCCGATGGTCAACTGCGCGCCCGGCACGGCTCGGGCACCTATATCACCGCGACCTCCCCCGTCTCCGAGTTCGACCGGGAACTGCGCCGCTCGGCGGTCTTCGACGTGTACGAGGTCCGCGCGGCGCTGGAGGTGGAAGCGGGCCGGCTGGCCGCGCGGCGACGCACACCGGAGGACGTGACCGCGTTGCGGGAGGCGCTGGCCACCCGCGACGCGGCCGCCGACCTGGCCGTGCTCGTCGAGGCAGATCTGGACCTGCACCGCCGGGTGGTACTGGCCGCGCGCAACCCGGTGCTCGTCCGGCTCTTCGACTCGTTCGTCGACGCCCTGCGCGCGGCGGCCGCGCATCTGCTGGCCGACACCGACCTGCACGGCGGCGAGGAACGGCACGCGATCGACCACGCGCACCATGTTCTGGTCGAGGCGATCGCCGCGGGGGACCCGGACGCCGCCGTCGAGGCGACCCGCAGCAATCTGGACCGCACCCTGGAAAGGCTGCGCGTCGGGGGCGTCGGACCACGTTGAGCGCGGCCGCGCGGCGACCGGCACTCCCGCCCCCGCCCGGCCACCAGGCCAGCCGTCAGCCCTTGCGGGCAAGGAAGCCGAGGAGCCTCGGGCGCGAGAGCCCCGGCGCGGAACGGTCTCAGTCGGTCTGGACGACCACCGTCTTCGCCGCCTTGTCCTGGAGGCCCTGCCGGTACGGCTTGTCCGTGAACATGAGCACGATGTTGATCAGCCACCACAGGCAGGGACAGCACAGCAGCGCCGGCAGCCACAGCACCACGGCCCGCAGGAACGCCGTCCCGGTGTCCGGCACCCGGCCGTCATTGAGCATCGCGACCCGCAGCTTCATCAGCCGCTTGCCGAGGGTCCGGCCGTCCTTGTGCGTGAAGTACGTGTCGTACGCGACGTAGGCCACCAGACCGATCAGCGACCAGAGCAGCTGGCGTGCGTTGTACGTCTGGGTGAAGACATCGCCGACGCCGTTGTTGCTCCTGTTGTTCGTCTCGACCACGCCGCCCCACGGCAACGAGATCAGGTACAGCGGGATCGAGATGATCAGGAAATCGACCAGCCGGGCCAGAATCCGCTTGCCGGGTTCGCCGAGCGGCGGCATGCCGGCCAACGGATCCACGCCTCCGTACGGTCCGCCACCGCCGTAGGGACCGGAATCGTACGGCGGCGGAGGCCCGGGCGGCGGTCCGGACGGCGGGGGCGGCGGAGTGCCGCCGTACGGAGAGCCCGACGACGGCCCCTGCGGCCCCTGAGGACCCTGAGGTCCCTGCGGCTCTTGCGACCCCTGAGGCCCGTGCGGCTCCTTGAGGAACGGGTCGTCCTCGGGTGGCTGACCGGACGTCGGCTGATCGTTGCTCATGGGGGCAGTGCATCCCGGCCCACGGGTACCCGCAACGGCTCAGGTGCGTTCGGGGGAACGGGACGCCCCCCAGCCCCTCACCCGATGGGCGGTCAGCCGGAGGAGTGTGCTCCGCGGGCCGGGTACGGAGTCAGCCGGCGACGAAGGTGTGCGCCGCCTTGTCGTGCCAGCACTGACGCCACGGCCGGTCGAAGAGGCACCACAGGACGTTGGCGACCCCGACCACCAGGACGCCCAGCACGCCGTAGACCAGCCAGCGACGCAGCGCGGCGCCGAAGGACGGGGCCCCGTGGGACTCGATGTCCCGCACTTCGAGTCCGCAGAGCTTCTTGCCGAGCGTACGGCCCCACTTCGCTGTCGGCAGCGCCTCCAGCAGCACGCCGAGCACGAGGAACGCGCCGAGCACCCCGCCGAACAGACCGGCCGTGGTGGAGTCCACCAGCCATACGGTGACCGTCTCCCCGGACAGCTTCGCCGCGCTGATCTTCTCGTCGATGTGGTCCATCGCCGCCGAGAGGAGCGGGAAACCGATCGCGCCGACGAGCGCGCCCAGCACCACCGTGTCGACGAGTCGGGCGGCGAACCGCCTGCCGAGCCCGGCGGGCCTGGCGGCCGCCTGGGCCTGCGCGAGCTGCTGGAACGGGTCGTTGACCGGGGGCTTCCAGGGCACGACGGGCTGGTCCGGCTGTCCGCCTTGCGCACCGAACTGCGAGTGGGGCTGCTGGGACTGGAGCGGGAGGTGGGGCTGCCGGGGCTGGGGCTGCTGGACTGGGGGCTGCTGGGGCTGCTGGGGCTGCTGGGACTGCGGAGGCCGTTGGGTCCGGGGCTGCTGGGGCTGCTGGGGCTGCGGGAGGGCCACCGGGTCGGGCTGGGCGAGCTGGTGGACCTGCTGCGCCCACGAGGTGACATCGCCGCCGGGGCCGGGGGCCGGGGTCGGCGCGGGGGCCGGGGTCGGGGCCGGGGTCGGGGTCGGGGTCGGGGTCTGAGCCTGCGCGGGAGTCCGGGCCGGGGCGGGGTTCGGGGCCGGGGCGGGGGTGTGCGCGGGGGGCTGCTGGGGCGCCGGCTGCGGCGAAGTCCGCGCGCCTGCCCCGGGGGTGACGGCGCGGATCGTCACCGTCCCGTCCGTGGGCGCCTGTTCCGTCGACCGGGCGGCGGGGGCGCGGCCCGGGCGGTCGACCCGGATCGCGACGGTGTTCTCGGGGGTCCGGCCACCGCCGTCGCGCATGCCCGGCAGCGCGCCGTCCGCCGGCTCCGGGGGCGCGGGCCGACGCGGGTCCGCAGGAGCGCGGTCGGCCGGTGTCCGGACCGCGGGGAGACGGTCGGCCGGGACCGGGTAGGCCGGGACCGGGTCGGCCGGAGCCCGGTCCGCGGGCGTACGCGGATCCTGTCCGGCGTCCGGCGCCGTCGGGCCGCCCTGATCGCCCTGCGGCCCCCGGTCGCCCTCCCCACCGGGCTGCCCGGTGCCGCCCCAGGAAATCCGTCGGTCGCGTTCCCCGCCGAAGCCGGCCTGCCGGGAGGCGTCGGCCTGCCAAGCGGTGGCCGGTTCCGGGCGGTTGTCCGCGGACGGCTCCTCGTCGAGGAAGACCGGACCGGTCTCGTCGATCGGCGTGTCGGCCGCGGCGGACACCGTGGCCGACGGCTGCGACGGCGGCTGCGGCTGCGGTTCGGCCGCCGCTCCGGCGGGCGCCGAGGGCGTCGACTCGCCCTGCCTAGGGGCGGGCCGGCTCGTGCCGGGCACCCACGAAGCGCCGTTCCAGTACCGGACATATCCGGGAATGGACGGGTCGGGGTAATACCCCTCACGGGGGCTTTCGTCACCGGGTGCCGGGGTTGGGGCGCTCATCACCGTGGTCCCGTATCTCTTCGAGGCCTCTAATACAACGGGTCCACATCTATCAGACGGCCGCCCGCCCCTGGGCCGGTCCAGGAGTTTGGGCCACTTTCCGGTCACTCAGAAATTTTTTCCAGAAGTCGCGTAAGAGTTGGCGGGGAGTGTGCTCTCTCCCTGTGCGGACCGGTCGAGGGACCGGCCCACAGGCACCGAGAGGACGTACTCATGCACACCGTCGTGGAACGCGAGCTGGAGCTCAGGCTGGTTCTGTCGCCCGAGCGCAGCATCCCCGTCCCTGCCCGGCTGACATACCGCACGGAGGACCCGTACGCCGTGCATGTCGCCTTTCATGTCGGCTCCGACTTCCCCGTCCTCTGGTCGTTCGCCCGCGATCTGCTGGTCGAGGGCGTCTTCCGGCCGTGCGGCCACGGGGACGTGCGGATCTGGCCGGCCAAGGTCGACCGGCGCAACGTCATCTTCGTGGCGCTGTCCTCGCCCGACGGCGACGCCCTTCTGGAGGTGCCGTCCGCCGCCGTGGCCGCCTGGGTGGAGCGGACTCTGCGGCTGGTTCCGCCGGGCACGGAGAGCGAGCGGCTCGGGATCGACGAGGGCCTCGCCGAACTCCTCGCGCCGCTGCCGGCCGACGATCTGTGGCTGAGCGACCCGTGGGGGTCGGACGAGTCGCAGGACGGCGGCGCATGAGCGGGCCCGAACGCGGTCCCGAACGCGAGTACGAACGCGGGTGCGAACGCCGGCACGGGCATGAACGCGGCCCCGGGCGTGAGCACGGGCGCGGCGCCGGACACGGACACGGGCCCGAACTCGGTGCCGGGCGGCCGTCAGAACACCTTGCCCGGGTTGAGCAGCCCCAGCGGGTCGAAGGCCCGCTTGATGTCCCGGTGCAGTTCGACGCCCACCTCGCCGAGTTCGCGCGCGAGCCACTCCTTCTTCAGGACGCCGACACCGTGCTCGCCGGTGATCGTGCCGCCGAGTTCCAGTCCGAGCGCCATGATCTCGTCGAAGGACTCGCGGGCCCGCCGGGACTCGTCGGCGTCGGTGTGGTCGAAGCAGACGACGGGGTGGGTGTTGCCGTCGCCCGCGTGCGCGCAGACACCGATGGTGAGGCCGTACTTCCCGGCGATGGCGGCGGTGCCTTCGAGCATCGCGCCGAGTTTCGAGCGCGGTACGCAGACGTCGTCGATCATCGTGGCCGGCTTGACGGTCTCCAGTGCGGTGAGCGCCATCCGCCGGGCCTGGAGCAGCATGTCGGACTCGGCCGTGTCCTGGGCGGGGACCACCTCGGTGGCGCCCGCCCCGGTGCACAGCTCGGCGACGGCGGCCAGGTCGGCCGACGGGTCCGGGGTGTCGAAGGCGGCGAGGAGGAGTGCCTCGGTGGTGTCGGGCAAGCCCATGCCGGCCATCTCGTTGACGGCACGGACCGTTGTACGGTCCATCAGTTCGAGGAGTGACGGAGTGTGACCGCGCTCCATGATCCGGCAGATCGCGTCGCAGGCGGCGGCCGCGCTCGGGAACTCGGCGGCCAGCACCAGCTGCCGCGCCGGCCGGGGCTTCAGCGCGAGCACGGCCTTGACAACGATGCCGAGGCTTCCCTCCGAGCCGACGAAGAGCCGGGTGAGGTCGTATCCCGCGACGCCCTTCGCGGTACGGCGGCCGGTGGTGAGCAGACGCCCGTCGGCGAGGACGACCTCCAGACCCAGTACGTACTCGGCGGTGACTCCGTACTTCACGCAGCACAGACCGCCGGACGCGGTGCCGATGTTGCCGCCGATGGTGCACATCTCCCAGCTGGAGGGGTCCGGCGGGTAACAGAGGCCGTGCTCCTCGACGGCCCGGGACAGCACGGCGTTAATGACGCCCGGTTCGACGACGGCGATCCGGTCGACCGGGCTGATCTCCAGGATCCGGTCCATCTTCACCAGGGACAGCACGATGCAGCCGTCGGAGGCGTTGGCCGCGCCCGACAGGCCGGTGCGGGCTCCCTGCGGGACGACCGGGACGCGCAGGGCCGTTGCCGTGCGCATGATGTGCTGGACCTGCTCGACCGTGCGCGGGAGCACGACGACGGCGGGCGTGCCGGCCTCGCAGAAGCTCGCCATGTCGTGGGCGTACGAAGTGGTGACGTCCGGATCGGTGATCACGGCCTCGGCCGGCAGACCCGCACGCAGTTCTTCGAGAAGTCCGTTCACGATCCAAGCGTGGCACCCGGGCCCATTGGTGTGAACCCGTCTGCGGCAGCCTTCACACAACGCGGTGTGCTCTTCGTACTGACGCAGAGTGATCGGCATGGATGTCATGCCGCAGCCCCCGGAGCCCGCCGATTCGACGAAGCCACCCCTTGAACCGCCCGGAAACGACCTCGCGGCGCCGGACCCGGCGTCATCAACCGATCTGCCGCCCGTTTCGCTGCGCACGACGCTGCGCAGGGCGGCCATGGGTGTGGTGGCGGGTGCGGTGCTGGTGACGGGTGCGGTGGTGGCCGTGCCGGAGGACGGGAAGGAATCCGCGCCGCCGCCCGCGCCGGGCCCGGTCTCCCGTGCTCTGGAGGCGGCGGACATGGGCTATCCCGCCTCGCTCTCCGATCTGACGGCGTTGCTCGGGGACCGGCAGCAGTGGGTGGGGACGCATCCCTCCGACGCGAAGTCGTGGGCGCTGCTCGGCACGACGTACGTGGAATGGGGCCGGCGCTCCGCGGACGAGATGTACTTCGGCCGGGCCGAGGGGGCGCTGAAGCGCTCGCTGAGCATCGAGCCGGGTGAGAACGGGAACACGGCGGCCTGGGTGGGACTGGCGACGCTCGCCAACGCCCGGCGCGACTTCGTCGTGGCGAAGAAGTGGGGCGAGAAGGTACGGGCGCGGCAGCCGAAGGAGTGGACGGCGTACCCGGTGCTGATCGACGCGTACAACGGCCTCGGCGACTACCAGGCTTCGCGCGCGTCGGTGGAGAAGCTCGCGGCGCTCCGCCCCGGCGCCGCGGCGCTCCTGTGGACGGCCCGGATGTACCGGGACCGCGGCCGGCGCGAGGACGCGCTGGCGGGCGCGCAGGACGCGGCGGACCGGGCCACCACACCGACGCAGAAGGCGGAGTGCCTGCATCTGCTGGGCGAACTGGCCTGGGAGCGTGGCGAGCCCGAGGAGGCGGTGGCGCAGTACGGCGCCGCGCTGCGGAGCGACCGCGCCCACCACCCGTCGCTCGCGGGCCGGGCCGCGGCGCTGGTGGCGCTCGGCCGTACGGACGAGGCGCAGCGCGACTACAAGGCGGCGCTGGCGGACCTGCCCCGGCCCGAGTACATGCTGGAGCTGGGCGAGTTGTACCAGTCGCTGGGCCGGGACGACGATGCCCAGGGCATGTACGCACAGTTCCGCGAGGCTCTCGCGCGCGGCGATGACCACGGCGTGGACAGCGCGCTCCTGCGCGGCCGTTTCGAGGCCGCCCACGGGGATCCGGCGGTGGCGGTGAAGCTCCTGAAGGCGGAGTGGGCCCGGTCGCACCGCAGTGCGGCGGTGGCGGACGCGCTGGGCTGGGCGCTGCACCTCTCCGGTGATTCGTCCGCCGCTCTTCCGTACGCGACGCAGGCGGTCGACACGGGCGGGCAGACCGCCTCGTACGCGTCCCACCTGGGCGCGATCCAGCAGGCGTTGGGGGACTACGGCCCGGCGCGCCGCAATCTGGAGAAGGCCCTGCGCACCAACCCGCACTTCTCCCCGCTGGAGGGCCCGGCGGCCAAGAAGGCGCTGGACTCGCTGGGCAGCCCTCCGGCGGGCGGCCCGCAGGACATGGAGCCCGCCCGGGGTGCGCAGGCACGGTCGGCGGAACCGGAAGCGGCCGCCCCGCAGCCCTCGGCCCCGGCCCCGGAGCCGAGGGCCACCCCGGAGCCGAGCACACCGCCGCAGGCCCCGGGCACACCCGCGCCCGGACCGGGGCCGGCCACGGACAGCCCGGTCGTGCGGACGCCGGCCACCCCTCGCTCTCAGGCGTCCACCACCGGCGCACTCACGCGGTGAGCGGACGCGTGGCGCTGCCCCGGGGCGGCACACACGGGCGGGGCCCCCGGGTTCGCCGGAGGCCCCGCCCGTGTGTCCGGGTCAGAGGTTGCCGCGCCTCTCCTGCTCGCGCTCGATCGCCTCGAACAGGGCCTTGAAGTTGCCCTTGCCGAAGCCCATCGAGCCATGGCGCTCGATCATCTCGAAGAAGACGGTCGGGCGGTCCTGGACCGGCTTGGTGAAGATCTGCAGCAGGTAGCCGTCCTCGTCCCGGTCGACGAGGATCTTGAGCTCGCGCAGGGTCTCCACGGGGACGCGGGTCTCGCCCGCCCACTCGCCAAGGGTGTCGTAGTACGAGTCGGGGGTGTCCAGGAACTGGACGCCGGCCGCCCGCATCGCGCGCACCGAGGCGACGATGTCGTTCGTGGCGAGCGCGATGTGCTGGACGCCCGCGCCGCCGTAGAACTCCAGGTACTCGTCGATCTGGGACTTCTTCTTGGCGATCGCCGGTTCGTTGATCGGGAACTTGACCTTGAGGGTGCCGTCGGCGACGACCTTGGACATGAGGGCGGAGTACTCGGTGGCGATGTCGTCGCCCACGAACTCCTTCATGTTGGTGAAGCCCATGACCTTGTTGTAGAAGCCGACCCACTCGTTCATCCGGCCGAGTTCCACGTTGCCGACGCAGTGGTCGATGGCCTGGAAGAAGCGCTTGGCGGGCGGCTCGACGATCGGGGCGGCGGCGACGTATCCGGGCAGGTAGGGGCCGTCGTAGCCGGTGCGCTCGACGAGGGTGTGGCGGGTCTTGCCGTAGGTGGCGACGGCGGCGAGCACGACCGTGCCGTGCTCGTCCTTGACCTCGTGCGGCTCGGTGAGGCCGAGGGCGCCGTGCTCGACCGCGTACGCGTAGGCCGCGCGGGCGTCCGGGACCTCGATGGCCAGGTCGACGACGCCGTCGCCGTGCTCGGCCACGTGGTCGGCGAGGAAGCGGCCGTGGTCGGTGGACGCCTTGATGACGGAGGTGAAGACGAAACGGGCGGAGCCGTTGGTCAGGACGTAACTCGCCGTCTCACGGCTGCCGTTCTCCGGTCCGCAGTAGGCGACCAGCTTCATGCCGAAGGCCGTCGAGTAGTAGTGCGCGGCCTGCTTGGCGTTGCCGACGGCGAAGACGACCGCGTCCATTCCCTTCACCGGGAAGGGGTCGGCCTGCCGGGCAGTGTCGGGGGTGGTGTGCACAGTCTCAGTCATGTCCGAAGGCTCTCGCCGCTTCGCAAGGTGCGCAACAGTTTGCGGATCCACTGGGCAATCTGCATAGCGGATGAGGATGATGGCCGGGCTATCTGTACATGATGACCATCACAGTGACCCCCGGAGGCGCACCATGGCGATCGATCGACTGGACGGGCGGCTCATCGTGCTGCTGGCCCGCGAGCCCCGTATCGGCGTCCTGGAGGCATCGCGCCGGCTCGGCGTGGCGCGCGGGACGGTGCAGGCGCGCCTGGACCGGCTTCAGTCGAATGGAGTCATCCGCGGATTCGGCCCGACCGTCGATCCGGCGGCGCTCGGCTATCCCGTCACGGCGTTCGCCACGCTGGAGATCAAACAGGGCCAAGGGGCCGATGTACGCGCCCATTTGGCCGGTGTTCCGGAAGTGCTGGAGCTGCACACCACCACCGGGCACGGCGACATGCTCTGCCGTCTCGTCGCGCGTTCCAACGCCGATCTCCAACGGGTGATCGACCGGGTTGTCGGTTTTGATGGCATCGTCCGGGCCTCCACGGCCATCGTCATGGAGAACCCGGTTCCGCTGCGCGTCATCCCGCTCGTCGAGCAGGCCGCGGGGGACGACGACTGAGCCGAGGAGGGGCGTGTGAGCTTCTGGGAGTACCTGGGCAATCGGCATCAACAGCTGCTCATCGACGCGTACCAGCACGTCAGCGCCGTATTCCAGTGCATGGTCATCGCCACCGTGCTGGGCATCCTGATCGGGGTCGTCACCTATCGCAGCGGATGGGCGGGATCGCTGGCCATCGCGTCGACCGCGACGATCCTCACCATCCCGTCCCTGGCCGCGATCGGTCTGCTCATTCCGCTGGTCGGGCTGGGGGTCCCGCCCACCGTGGTCACCCTGACGCTGTACGGGCTGCTGCCCGTCGTCCGCAACGCCATCGTGGGGCTGCGCGGGGTCGATCCGGCGCTCGTCGACGCGGCGAAGGGCATCGGGATGTCGCGGCCGGCCCGGCTGTTCCGGGTGGAGCTGCCGCTCGCCTGGCCGCCGATCCTCACCGGCATCCGGGTCTCCACCCAGATGCTGATGGGCATCGCCGCCATCGCCGCGTACGCGTCGGGTCCCGGTCTGGGCAATGAGATCTTCCGCGGCATCGCCTCCCTGGGCAGCGCCAACGCGATCCATCAGGTGCTCGCCGGCACGCTCGGCATCGTCATCCTCGCCCTGCTGTTCGACGCCGCGTACGTCCTGCTCGGGCGCCTCACCATTCCCAGGGGGATCCGTGTCTGAGACTGCCGATTCCGCGACGACCAGGCCCGGGGCCACCGGCTCCACTGCCGAGAGCACCGCCGCCGGCCGTGCCGGGACGACAAGGACCACCTCCGGCGCGCCCATCCATCTGGACAACCTGACCAAGCGCTATCCGGGCAACCCGAACCCGGCGGTGGACAACGTCACGATGGACATCAAGGCGGGCGAGACCGTGATCTTCGTCGGCCCGTCCGGCTGCGGGAAGTCCACCACCCTGAAGATGATCAACCGGCTGATCGAGCCGACGTCCGGGCGGATCAGGATCGGTGACGAGGACGTCACCGACATGGACCCGGTGAGACTGCGCCGCAAGATCGGTTACGCGATCCAGTCGTCCGGGCTCTTCCCCCACATGACGGTCGCGGAGAACATCGCCCTCGTACCGAGGATGGCCGGCTGGTCGAAGCCGAAGGTGAAGGACCGCGTCGAGGAGATGCTCGATCTCGTCGGCCTGGACCCCCGGGAGTTCCACGGACGCTATCCGCGCGCGCTCTCCGGCGGACAGCAGCAGCGGGTGGGCGTGGCACGGGCCCTGGCGGCCGACCCGCCGGTGCTGCTGATGGACGAACCGTTCGGCGCGGTCGACCCGATCACCCGCGACCACCTCCAGGACGAGCTGATCCGGCTCCAGCACGAGCTGCACAAGACGATCGTCTTCGTCACCCACGACTTCGACGAGGCGATCAAGCTGGGCGACCGGATCGCCGTGCTGCGGGAGCGTTCGCACATCGCGCAGTTCGACACCCCGGAAGCGATCCTCACCAATCCGACGGACGACTTCGTCTCGGGTTTCGTCGGTGCCGGGGCGGCGCTGAAGCGGCTCAACCTCACCCGCGTACGGGATGTGGAGATCGCCCAGTTCCCGACGGTGACGGTCGACGACCCGCTCCAGTCGATCTTCAACACCCTGCGCAGCAGCCTGCACAACGAACTCCTGATGCTGGACCGCAGGAACCGCCCGTACAAGTGGCTGCGGCGCGGCGACCTGATGCGGGCCCGGGGTTCGCTGGCACGTGCCGGACAGCTGGTCCACGACACGGTGACGCGGGACGCGACGCTGCACGACGCGCTGGAGGCGGTGCTGACCGACAGCGGCGGACGGGTCGCGGTGACCGGGCGGCGGGGCGAGTTCATCGGGGTCGTCGACATGCAGACGCTGATGAACTCCGTCCACGAACTGCTGGAGGCCGACCGGCTTGCCGCCATCGAGCACCAGCACGACCTGGAGGAACTCCGTTCCCACCAGACCGAACAGGAGCTGGAGGGCGGTCCGGGCTCATGAATCCCCCATCCCCGTTCGGTTCCGGGTCGGCGCGTACGACGCGCTCCCCCCGCCGGGTGCCCGCGTCCGACAAGGACCGTCCGCCCGGCGAGCACGACGTCAAGGGCCATGCCTTCCGCGACGAGGAGGAGGAGCCCCCGCCACCACCGGCACGGCCCGGACGCCGGATCACCTGGCGCAAGCTGGTGCTGCTGCCGGCCGCGCTCGTGATCGTCGTGGTCGTCACCTATCTGTGGATCACCAGCATCCACCTGGACTCGATCGCGAGGAACTCGCTCACCGGCGGCAATGTGCAGCTGCGCTGGTGGCAGCATGTGAAGCTGACTGCGATCTCGACGTTCTGGGTGCTGATCATCGCCATCCCGCTGGGGATCGTGCTGACCCGGCGCCGGCTGCGCAGGGGCGCTCCGCTGGTCACCGCGCTGGCCAATGTCGGGCAGGCGACGCCGGCGATCGGCCTGCTGGCGCTGCTGGTGATCTGGCTGGGCATCGGTCCGTCGACGGCGATCATCGGCATGGTGATCTACGCGGTACTGCCGGTGTTCTCCAACACGGTGGCCGGACTCAAGGCGATCGAACCGAACCTGGTCGAGGCCTCGCGCGGGATCGGCATGTCGGCGATGGGGACGCTCACCAAGGTCGAACTGCCGCTCGCCGTCCCGCTGATCCTGGCCGGTGTACGGACGGCGCTGGTGCTCAACGTCGGCACCGCGACCCTGGCCACCTTCGTCGGCGGCGGCGGTCTCGGGGACCTGATCACCTCGGGCATCCAGACCCAGCGGATGCCGGTGCTGGTGCTCGGTTCCGTACTGACGGTGGTGCTGGCGCTGCTGGTGGACTGGCTGGCCTCGCTGGTCGAGGTGGCGCTGACCCCGCGCGGACTGGAGGTGGGGTGAGATGGGCACGCGGCGGCGGTGGCCGATATGGCCGGGCGAGGGGGGCCGGCGGAGGGTGCGCGCCGTGCTCGTGGGGACGGTGGCTCTGGCGCTGACACTCGCCGGGTGCGGGCTGAAGAGCGGCTCGCCGCTGGTGGACGACGTGGTGCCGGGCTCGGTGGGCCGGGGCCTGCCGCTGAAGGGGGCGTCGCTGACCGTCACCTCGAAGAACTTCAGCGAGAACATCGTCCTGGGCCAGATGATCGGCCTGGTCTTCAAGGCGGCCGGCGCGGAGGTCCTGGACCGGACGAACCTGCCCGGTTCGATCAGTGCGCGCGAGGCGATCGTCAAGGGCGACGCGGACGCGATGTACGAGTACACGGGCACCGGCTGGATCACCTATCTGGGCCATGCGAAGCCGATCGCCGACCCGCTGGAACAGTGGGAGGCGGTCCGGGCCGCGGACCGGAAAAACGGGGTGACGTGGCTGCCGCAGTCCACCCTCGACAACACCTACGCGCTCGCGATCAGCAGGAAGAAGAACGCGCAGTACCACCTGCGGACGCTCTCCGATGTCGCCGCCCTGGCGAAGAGGAATCCGTCGGCGGTGACGATCTGCGTGGAGAACGAGTTCGCCTCGCGCGACGACGGACTGCCGGGCATGCAGAAGGCGTACGGAATGTCCCTCCCGGCCGGCAACATCAAGAAGATGGACGCCGGGATCATCTACACCCAGGTCTCGAAGTCCGACTCCTGTCTGCTGGGCGAGGTGTTCACCACGGACGGCCGGATCAAGGCCATGGACCTCGAAGTGCTCGTGGACGACAAGCACTTCTTCCCCAACTACAACGCCGCGCCGGTCATCCACACCAGGACCTTCGAGAAGTACCCGCAGATCGCGGAGCTGCTCGACCCGGTCAGCAGGAAGCTGACGACGGAGGTCGCGCAGGAGCTCAACGCGAAGGTGGATGTCGACGGGCAGGACCCGCACGAGGTGGCGAAGGACTGGTTGCTCCGGGAGGGGTTCATCAAGAAGAGGTGACCCCCCTCAAGAAGAGGTAACCCCCTGGTGGCCCTCTCCCGAAGCTCCGCCGCCGTCCGCGAGCCCTCCGGCGGATGTCGCAAAGAAGTTGTTGCAAAGACCTCGTTGCAAAGACTGCTTTGCACGTCTACTGTTGAACCATGCCCGCAACGGAAGACGGCGGCGACAGCCCCGCCGACGAAGAGAACGTCCACCTGGTCGACGCCCGCACCCTGCGCGGACTCGCCCACCCCCTGCGCCTGCGGCTGCTGAGCGCGCTGCGGGAGTTCGGCCCCGCCACCGCCTCCGGCCTCGCGGACCGGCTCGGCGAGTCCAGCGGCGCCACCAGCTACCACCTCCGGCAGCTGGCGGCGTACGGCTTCGTCGAGGACGACCCGGAGCGCGGCAAGGGGCGCGAGCGCTGGTGGCGGGCGGTCCACACCGGCACCGCCTTCAACAGCGACCGGTTCCTGAGCCATCCGGACCCCGAGGTGCGCGGCGCCGTCGGCGTCGTACTCCACGAGATCGCCACCGCGCACGCCCAGGAGCTGAACACCTGGCTCGGCACGATGCACGAATGGCCCGAGGAATGGTGGCGCGGCTGGGAAGTCAGCGATTTCAAGATGCGCCTCACCCCGGAGCTCTCACTGGAGCTGGCCGAGAAGATCCACGACCTGGTCGACAGCTACCGCGACCGGGTCCCCGAAGGCACCGAGGGCTCGGCTGTCGTCCGCACCCATCTGCACGTGTTCCCCCGCCCCACCGACTGAGAGGAACCCATCATGCACCCCGACACGCACCTGCAGCTGCACGCCTTCCGCTCCACCGAACTGCGCCACCAGGCTGCCGAGTTCAACCTCGCACCCCGCATCCCGCGGGGGGACCTGCGGGCCCGACTCGGCTGGACCATGGTCGAGTTGGGCCTGCGCCTGATACCGGACCGGCCCACACCGGCACTCCACTCGCCGCGTACGGCCTAGCACGATGGACGGGGGGAGGAACGCGCAGGACACCACACCCGCGGGCATCCGTGACCGCAGGCCGCTCACTTCCGTGCTGGCGGCCAACTCCATATCCACAGCCGGGACTTCACTCACCCTCATCGGCGTCCCGTGGTTCGTGCTGGAGACCACGGGAAGTGCGGGAAGGGCCGGTGTCGTCGCCTTCTGCGCGACACTGCCGATCGTCGTCTCGGCACTGATCGGCGGGCCCGTCATCGACCGGATCGGGCGCCGCCGGGTCTCCGTCGCCTCCGACCTGGTGTGCGGCGCGGCCGTCGCCGCCATACCGCTGCTGCACTACGCGCACGCACTCGAATTCTGGATGCTCTGCGCACTGATGGCGGTCGGCGGACTCCTGCACACCCCGGGAAGCACGGCCCGCTACGTCCTCGTACCGGATCTCGCCGAGCACGCCGGCACCACCCTCGCCCGCGCCGCCAGCCTCTTCGACGCCGTCTCGCGCGGGGCCAGGATGGTCGGGGCGGCGCTGGCCGGCGTGCTGATCGCACTGGTCGGCGCCGAGACCGTCCTGCTGCTGGACGCCGCGACGTTCCTGACGTCCGCGCTGCTGATCGCGACGGGGGTACGCGGGGTACGCGCGGCCGAGCCGCGCAAGGCCGTGACACCCGTCTCGCTGCGGGCGTACCGCACCGAACTGCGCGAGGGTTACACCTACTTGCTGGGCAACCGGCTGCTGCTCGCGGTCGTGGTGATGGTCCTCTTCATGAACGGCACCGACCAGGGCTGGAACGCCGTCCTGCTGCCGGTGCACGCCTCCGCCGAGTTGGGCGGGGCCCGGGACATCGGGCTGCTCACCGCACTGTTCGGCGCGGGCGGACTGACCGGGGCGCTGTTGTACGGGGCGTTCGGACACCGCTTCTCGCGGCGGGCCGTGTTCACGGTGTGCGTGCTGCTGAGCGGCGCACCCAGGTACCTGATCGCGGCGCTGACCGGGACGACGCTGCCGCTCGCCGTGACCATGGCGCTGAGCGGCATCGCGGGCGGGGTACTGAACCCGATCCTGACCACGGTGATCTACCAAAGCGTGCCCGAGGAGCTCCGCAGCCGGGTCTCCGGGGTCCTCACGGCGGGCGGCGAACTGGCCATGCCGGTGGGTGGTCTCGCGGCCGGCCTGCTGGTGGAGAGCGCGGGTGTGCGGGATGCGCTGCTGGCGATGGGCGGGGTGTACCTGCTGGCGACGCTGAGCCCCATGGTGTTCCCGGTCTGGCGCACGATGGACGCGGCGGGAACCGGGGACGCGGCGGGAACCGGGGGCGCGGCGGGAACCGGGGACGCGGCGGCGGAGGCTGCCATACCGTCGCCGCCGGCCCCCGTGGTCAGCAGCTCGGGACCTTGCGCCCCTGATCCAGCGCCTGGAGCGAGGACACCGCGCTCTTCAGGGTCGTGACGGGGATCAGCTGGAGCCCCTTGGGCAGCTCGGCGCCCGCCTCCCTGCACTCGGCCTTCGGGACGAGGAAGACGGTCGCACCGTCACGGCGCGCGGCCTGAGTCTTCAGCGACACCCCGCCGACCGCCCCGACCTCGCCGTTCGCCTGGATCGTGCCGGTGCCCGCGACGGTGCGGCCACCGGTGAGATCGCCGCCGGAGCTGTTGCCTTCGAGCTTGTCGACGATGCCGAGCGCGAAGAACAGGCCCGCGCTGGGGCCGCCCACATCGGCGAGGTGCAGGGTGACGTCGACCGAGCCCTTGGGCCTGCCGAGGTAGTTCAGAGCCGCGTCGACGGCGGAGTTCTGCGACTTCTGCATGTCTTCGAGGTTGTGCTTCTCGATCTCCTTCTCGGAGCCGCCGGTCGGGTAGACGGAGCCGCGGGGCAGGACCGCGCGGTCCGTACGGAACCAGCCGTCGATCACATCGCCGACACCGACGTCGGCGGTGGGCCCGGTCGCGAGGATCGTCGTCATCCGCAGCTCGCCCTCGGTGGTCCGGGTGGGCGCGCCCTTGATGCTGATCACAGGGGTGCCATGATCCTTCCCGAGCACGTTCGCGGTCGTACCGGGCTGCGCCAGTGTGAACGGCAGCGGCGCGAAGGCGGCCACAGCGAACAGGGCCACTACGGGCAGGGCGCACAGGACGAGGGTGCGGGAGCGCGAGAGACGAGTGAGCACCCGCCCAATCTAACCACCGGGGCGGGTGATGCGGGCCGTGCCCCGCTCCGGCCCTACCTCAGCGCGTCCGCCACCTCACGGGCCGCGTCCACCACCCGGGGGCCGACCCGCTCGGGTACGGAGTCGGCGAGCATCACCACGCCCACGCTGCCCTCGACCCCGGTCACCCCCACCAGCGCGGCCGCCGCCCCGCTCGCCCCTGCCTCCAGCTCGCCGTGGGTGAGGGTGAAGGCCGTCTCGCCCACCGGCTTCTGGCGGGCGGCGAGGATCGCGCGGCCCGCGGCACCCCGGTCCAGCGGGTGGCGGAACCCGGCCCGGTAGGCCACGTGGTAGTCGGTCCAGGTCGGTTCGACGACCGCGACCGCCAGCGCGTCGCTGCCGTCGACCAGCGTGAGGTGGGCGGTGGCACCGATGTCCTCGGCGAGGGACCGCAGCGCGGGCAGCGCGGCTTCCCGTACGAGCGGATGCACCTGGCGGCCCAGGCGCAGCACGCCCAGGCCCACCCTGGCCCGGCCACCCAGATCGCGGCGCACCAGGGCGTGTTGCTCCAGGGTGGCGAGCAGACGGTAGACCACTGTGCGGTTGACGCCGAGTCTGTTGGACAACTCGGTGACGGTCAGACCGTGGTCGGTGTCGGCGAGCAGCTTGAGGACCCGTAGTCCCCGGTCGAGCGTCTGGGAGGTCTCCGCGGTCACGACGCCCTCTCCTCTTTTGGTGAGCGGCGGCGGCTGGTTCCCACGGAAGGTGCGCCGCCGGTCCCAGCGGCGACGCACGGAAAGGCCGCCGGCCTGGCCAAGGCACCGGCTGCGCTCCGCGGCGGCATTGCCACGGAGCGTTCATTTTTTGGGACAGTAGCGAGCCAGTCCGCTCAGCGGAAGACCTCGTCCAGAATCCGGGCGCCGGCGGAAGCGGAGTTGCGGTGAAGAAGCATAAGCGCCGGTCAGTGAGACACCGGCCGAAACCTGGACGTCTACGCGCGTCCAGGTCGGCCGACGCCTCGGCGACGCTCCGTATACCGGCAGTGAACGGGCGTTAGCTCACCGTGAACGACTGTTGCACAATTTTTCCGTTCACGAGCACCTCGCAGGCCCTGATCGCCCTCGTCGCCGGATCGCGGACGGTGAAGTTGAGGGCGAACGTGCCGTCGAGTCCGATGACCCGGGTGACATACGAGTCCGAGGTCTGCTTCCCGTCGGCGGTGCGGCCGGTCACCGACACCGTGGCGACGGGGGCGAAGCCCCGGCCGGTCACCTGGACCACCGTGCCGACGGGCCCCTCGGGCGGCGAGAGCGCGAAGGCCGGCCCGGCGGGGACGGTGCCGTCCTTCACGGTGAACGCCGCCGTCTCGGTGCGCGGGTTGACGAGGACCTCCCGGACCCGGATCGCGACCGTGTCGGCGGCGTTCACCGTGAAGGTCTGGGAGAACGCTCCGTCCAGCCCGACGACCTTCGTGCGGGCCGGGTCGGACGTCTGCGACCCGTCGGCCCGCAGTCCGACGATGGACACGGTGGCGACCTTCGCGAAGCCCTGGCCGAGGACGGTGACGGCGGTCCCCTTCGGCCCGGCCGACGGGGTGAGGACGACGAAGGAGGGGGCGACGGTCAGCGGAGTGAGGGCCTGCGCTCCCCCGGCGGTGACCTGGAGCGCGTACACGGCACGCGGGGTGGATCCGGCCACGGCGACCGTGCCGGCGAGTGTTCCGTCGGCGCCGATCCGGAGGGTGGAGCCGCTGATCCGCGCGCTGTCGCAGGCGGTGCCGTCGGCGGCGCAGAGCGCGGCGGCGGGCGTGGTGCCGGTCGGCCAGTCGCCGCCGGAGAGGGTGATCGTTCCGCCGGGTTTGACCTTCGCGGCGCCCGCGGAGAGCGTCGCGGAGGCATCGGTCACGGTGAACGGGGTGGTCAGTACGGTGGCCGGGTCGTTGCCCTCGTCGACCTGGATCGCGGCGATGGCCGGATCGGAGACGGTGAAGTCGGCGCTGAACGTGCCGTCGGAGGTGCTCTTCGCATAGACGGCGGTGTCGTCGAGCGTCGCCCCGTTCGCATCCAGGCCGACGGTGTTGATCCACCGGTCCTGGAAGTAGTTGCTGCCGGTGACCCGGATGATGCTGCCGACCGGCGCACCGGAGCTGGAGAGCGCGATGGCCCGGGGCCCGGTGGGCAGGTACGCCTTGACGGTCAGGGGTGCGGTCGCCTCCTTCGTACCGTCACCGACCTTCACCAGGTACGAGCCGTCGGGCACCGCGCCCGCCGCGGCGAGCACCGCGCTTCCGGTCAGCTCGCCCGAACCGCTGATCGTGAGGGTGCTGGAGGCGAACTTGCCGGTGTCGCAGCCGCCGCCGTCCGCCGCGCACAGCGAGGGCACGGGGGTGGCGCCGACGGTCCACAGGCTGCCGGACAGGGCGACCCCGGTGGACGGTCGCACGGCGGCGGTGGGCGCGTTCAGGGTCGCCGGATGGCCCGCGGTGCCCTCGGCGGTGACGGTGCCGATGGAGCCGCCGCCGCCCGTCACGTTGCACGGGGTCTCGTAGGTGGAGCCGAGCACCTTGGTACGCGTCAGATTGCGCACCGGGGTGAAGGAGATCGGTCCGCTCGCGTCGGCGGGGATGATGAAGTCCCCTTCGTACGGCGGGATCTCGATGGGTTTCCCGGACGGGATGTCGAGGTTGATCTGGGGGCCGGTGACGGTGACCGTGCCGGTCGCACCGCCCGACATGGCGAAGTCGATGCTGGGGGTGGTGGGCACGTTGCTCAGGCTGAGTCCGCTGGTGGCGGGCGACGGGCCGAGGGTGACCTTGGCGTGGACCTTGCCGCCCGGGTCGACGATGCCCGGCGAGAGGTCGACGCTCATCTGCTGCGGCCCGGTGGCCTCGCCCTGACCGGCGGGCAGGGTGCAGTGGACGGTCGGGGTGACGGTGCCCGCGTGGGCTACGGGGGCGAGGGCGACGGTTCCGCCGGTCCAGACGAGCACCGCCCCCGCGGTGAGGGCGACGGCCCGGCGCACCAGCGCGCCCGGCCGTCCCGGTCTTCTCGACGGCTTTCTCGACGGTCTTCCCGACGGTTTTCTCGGTCTCGGCCGTACAGACATCTGGCTCCTCCACGACTGCGGGAATTCTGCGCATACGATCTGCGCATACAAAAGGGCGGCGCCCGCCCGCTCCCTGCGATACGGAGCGGGCGGGCGTCTCCGGGTCCTTCTCCTGACGGCTCTCAGAGAAGAGTGAGGGTCAGGGTGGCGCTGTAATCTCCGGGCCGGGTGAATCCGGGCACCGTCAGCACGAGATCGGCGTCGGCGTCGAACCGGCCGCCGGTGAACGGGCGGGACCCGTCCGGATTCATCCGGCAGAGGCTCGCCGCCTCGCTGCCGAGCGCGGCGGGCGATCCGGCCACCGGCACTCCCTTGCTCCCGTTCTGCGCCGTGCACTTGGGTGTCCACCGGACGGCGCCGGCCGGGATGGTGCCCCCGTCGGCGCTGGTGAAGCCGGTGAGGGTGGCGGTCAGGGACCAGCCGCTGTTGACACCGCGGGCGTCCTCCACCTCGACCCGGTTGAGCCGGGAGCGCTGCACACCGCTGCCGGTGCCCAGGACCGTCGTACCGAAGTCGACGGTGTCGCCGTCCTGGACCATGGAGAGCGTCCCGGCCCGGACCGAGGTGTTCAGCTTCTGGTCGGCGGTGCCGCCACCCCCTCCCCCGTCCGTGGTGACGGTGAACGGGGCGGTCCGTACGGTGGCCGGGTCGTTGCCCTCGTCGGCCTGGACGGCGACGACGGCATCGGAGATCACGGTGAACTCGACGGCGAAGGTGCCGTCCGGGCCGCTCTTGACGTAGACCGCGCTGTCGTCGAGCCCGGTGCCCGTCGCATCGAGGCCGACGACATTGATCCAGCGGTCCGGGTTGTAGTTCTTTCCGCCGACCGTGATCACACTGCCGACCGGTCCGCTGCTCCGTGACAGGGAGATCTCGCGGTCGCCGGCCGCGACGGCCTTGACGGTGAGGGCGGCGGTGGCTTCCTTCGTACCGTCGTTGACCTTCACCTGGTACGCACCGTCCGGCACCGCTCCGGCCTCCGCGAGGGTGGCGGTGCCGTGCAGTGTCCCGTAGCTGTCGATGGTGAGGGTGTGGCTCTTGAACTTCAGCGGGTCACAGCCGCCACCACCCGCCGCACAGAGCGAGGGCACCGGGGTACCGCCCGGCGTCCAGCCCGAACCCCCCAGCTTCACCGGGGTGTTGGGACGTACGGGATCGGCGGGGGCGGTCAGGGTGGCGGGCTCGGAGCCGGTGCCCTCCGCCGTGACGGTGCCGATGGAGCCGCCCCCGCCGACCACGTCGCAGGGTGTCTCGAAGACCGAGCCGAGCACCTTGGTCTGCGTCAGCGTACGGACCGGGGCGAAGGAGATCTCCCCGGAGGCGCCCGCCGGGACCAGGAAGTCGCCCTCGTACGGCGGAAGTTCGATGGGCTTCCCGGCCGGGATGTCCATCGTGAACTCGGCCCCCCGCACGGTGACGGTGCCGGTGGCCCCGCCGGACATGGCGAGGTCGAGGCTGGGGATGGTCGGCACGTCGTCCAGCGCGAGAGCACTGGTGGCGGGGGACGGGCCGAGAGTGACCTCGGCATGGACCTTGCCGCCCGGGGCGACGACCGCGGGCGACAGCTCGACGGTCATCTCCTGCGGCCCGGTCGCCTCGCCCTGACCAGCCGGCAGGATGCAGTGGACGGTCGGGGTGACCGTACCGGCGGCCTGTTGCCCCGTCTGTCGCACGTCCGGCGGTGCGGCCTGGGCGGTGGCCCCGACACAGCTCAGGGACAGTACGAAGCAGGCAGCGAGCAGACCGGTCACGCCGGGTCTTCGTCGTCGGATCACCAGACACCCCTCCATGGCCCATTGATTGCGCACATTGAGGAGGTCGCGTGCGGAGAAGTCAAGAGAAAACCGAATGATCCTTGCCTGAAATGCCCGAAAGGCATTTCAGCACGCACTTTTCACTCACCTGCTGACATCTCTTGACATCTCCGAAGACCACCGTTTCACTGCACCCGACATGCCGGGCCCGGCACGCAGATCCGCAAGAAGATCGCACACGCCCATTTCTTCGAATCTGCGGAATTCAACCGGAAGGAGTTCTCCCCGTCATGTCAATCATTTCCGTACGGCCGCCGAGAGTACGGCCGTCGAACCGAAGACACATCCGCGTCCCGCTGGTACTGGCCGCGGCCTGTTCCGCGGCCGCCGCGCTCGCCCTGGCACCGACGGCCCAGGCGGTGACCCCGCCGACCGCGACGGCCACGTACGACTGCGGAACCTGGGGCAGCGGTCTCGCCACCCTGACCGCCGTCGACTCGGGCACGGCCAAGACCATCAAGATCACATCCTCGGCGATCACGATGCCGCCGGGCACCAGTGCCGACCCGAACAGCATCACGACGACGCTCAAGCTCACCAAGACCTCGGGCGGCATCACCAGCCAGGTGCAGTTCTCCGGAAAGACCAACCCCGGCATGACCAGCCCCAACCCGATCACCCTGGGGCCCCTGAAGCTCACCTCCGGCACCCTCGCGGCGGGCGACCGCACCGATTCCGCGGTGCTGCCCGGCCCGCCGAGCGCCACCAACTGGTCCCTGCAGATCGTGGCCTCGTCCCCGACGTCGGCCACGGTTCCGTGCGTGGCCACGGCCATCCAGTCCGCGGCGTTCGTCTGGTAGCCGTTCGCCCGGCATCCCGGCATCCCGATATCCCGGAAACTCCGGTACTCCGATAATCCGGCGTCCGGCAGTCGTGCATCCGCGCATCCGCCCGGTATCGATCCATCGGGTACCCGTTCATTCATCCGGGTACCGGACCGTCCGGCGCCCGACCCGCACCCGATCCGCACCAACGACGCCGGCCCGGGGCAGGACCGCAGTCCTCGCCCCGGGCCGGCACGTCACGTCACGTCACGTCACGTCACGTCAGCGCCCTCACGTCATCCGCGTGGCCCACTCCTGCACCTTCTGGATCCGCTGCTGGATCTGCCCCGCTGTGGCCTCCGCACTCGGCGGCCCGCCGCACACCCGGCGCAGCTCGGTGTGGATCACTCCGTGCGGCTTGCCGCTCTGGTGGGTGTACGCCGACACCATCGTGTTGAGCTGCTTGCGCAGCCCCAGCAGCTGCTTGTGGGTGACCACCGGCCGTGCCTCGGCCGGCTTCTCCAGCAGATCGGCGTCCTCGGCCGGCTTCTGGCGGCTGTGCGCGATCTGCCGGGTCTGCCGCTTCTGGAGCAGCAGCTGCACCTGGTCGGGTTCCAGCAGCCCCGGAATCCCCAGGTAGTCCTGCTCCTCCTCGCTCCCGGGGTGTGCCTGCATGCCGAATTCGGCACCGTCGTACAGCACCCGGTCGAAGACCGCGTCGGATTCGAGGGCCTCGAAGGGCAGCTGCTCCTCGGTCTCCTCGTCCTCCAGCTTCTCGGCGTCGGCGAGGAGCTTGTCCTCCTCCGCGAACGGGTTCTCCTCGTCGCTGCCCTTCTTGGGCTTGTCGAGGACGTGGTCCCGCTCGACCTCCATCTCGTTGGCGAAGTCGAGAAGCATCGGAATGGTCGGCACGAAGACGGAGGCGGTCTCGCCACGCCTGCGCGACCGCACGAAACGCCCGACGGCCTGCGCGAAGAAGAGCGGCGTGGAGATGGTGGTGGCGTACACACCCACCGCGAGGCGCGGCACGTCGACCCCCTCCGACACCATGCGGACCGCGACCATCCAGCGCGATCCGTCCTGGCTGAACTGGTCGATCCGCTTCGACGCCGCCTTCTCGTCGGAGAGGACCACGGTGGCCTTCTCGCCGGTGACCCTCTTGAGGATCTTGGCGTACTCGCGCGCCGATTCCTGGTCGGTGGCGATGACGAGCCCACCGGCGTCCGGAATGCCCTTGCGCACCTCGGTCAGCCGCTTGTCGGCGGCGCTCAGCACATTGGGGATCCAGTCCCCGGTGGGCGACAGGGCGGTCCGCCAGGCCTGCCCGATGGCGTCCTTGGTCATCGGCTCGCCGAGCCGGGCGGCGATCTCGTCACCGGCCTTGGTGCGCCAGCGCATGTTGCCGCTGTAGCTGAGGAAGATCACGGGCCGCACGACGCCGTCGGCGAGCGCGTTGCCGTAGCCGTAGGTGTAGTCGGCCGAGGAGCGCCGGATACCGTCGTTGCCCTCCTCGTACACGACGAAGGGGATCGGATTGGTGTCGGACCGGAAGGGCGTGCCGGTGAGCGCGAGCCGCCGGGTGGCCGGGTCGAACGCCTCCTGGCACGCCTCGCCCCAGGACTTCGAGTCACCGGCGTGGTGGATCTCGTCGAGGATCACCAGGGTCTTGCGCTGCTCGCACCGGTTGCGGTGCAGCATCGGCCGGACGCCGACACCCGCGTAGGTGACCGCGACGCCGTCGTACTCCTTGCTCAGCGGGCCCGCGCTGTAGTCGGGGTCGAGCTTGATCCCTATCCGGGCCGCTGCCTCGGCCCACTGCTTCTTCAGGTGCTCGGTCGGTGCGACGACGGTGACCTGCTGCACGACGTGGTGGTGCAGCAGCCATGACGCGAGGGTCAGCGCGAAGGTGGTCTTCCCCGCGCCGGGGGTGGCGACCGCGAGGAAGTCGCGCGGCTGCTCCTGGATGTACTTCTCCATGGCGCCCTGCTGCCAGGCTCGCAGCTTGCCGGCCGTGCCCCAGGGGGCGCGGCCGGGGAAGGCGGGTGAGAGGTGGTGGGAGGCGGTAGTAGTCACGGTCTCCGGTTCGGGTCTCTCGGGTACGTGGGGCGCTGTCCGTACGTGCCCGTCCCGGCCCGTACGCGATACGACAACCGGGCCACCTTACCGGGGGGCCGGGCGTGAGCCGCCTCGGACTACGCCGCCCCGCACGGAATTGCGATGGCTGTCACACGTCGTCGACGACCAGCTCACGCAGCCCCTGAGAGATCACTTTCACCTCGTCCATTTCCCCCGTGGCCACCGCGATGACCAGGCGTTCCGCGGCATCGATGTCCGGGCGCAGATCGATCCCGTTCATCGCGAGGAAGGTCACGCACGACAACCAGGCCGTCGGTTTGTTGCCGTCGAAGAACGGGTGGTTGATCGCCAAGGACTGCAGGAGCGCGGCGGCCTTGTCGATCGGATCCGGGTATGCCTCCTCGCCGAACATGGCCGCGGAGGGGCGGTGGGCCGCCGATTCGAGGAGCCCGGCGTCGCGCACGACGACGTGCATGTCCGCGCAGGCGTGTTCGGCGATGACGAGGATGTCCTCGGAGGTCAGGTAGACACAGGTCACTTGAGCCGCTCCATGAGCTCGCTCCACTTGGCCGCCTGCTCCTTGGCCGTCTTGCGGACGATGGCCTGCTGAGCGGTCCTGGCCAGGTAGTCGTCCACGGCCTGCAGCAGTATGGCGTGCATGCTGGTCCCCTCCTGCTCGGCGCGCTGCTTCAGTGCTTCGGTCTGATCGTCACGAAGACGCAGGTTCATAGCCATACCAAAACGGTACCGTCGGTGGGGCCAGAGTGGTACCAGCTATTGCGTCCGCACCCGCCCCGCCACCCACGCCCCCACCAGTGCCACCCCCGCCATCGGCAGGAAGACCGCCGCGAACGCCCCCGGGTGGGACCCGGCGCCCCCCGCCTCCACCGCCTCGTGCACGGCCCCCACCGCGCCGCCGCCGAGCGCCGCGAAGGCCGCCCCGCCCGCGGCGAGCAGCAGGACGTTCGACAGCCCGTCGGAGATCTGAAGGGCGGCCGAGTTCGCCCCCGCCTCCTCCGGCGCCGACAGCTTCAGCAGCAACACGCTCGTCGACGCGATCACCATGCCCATGCCGAAGCACCCGAAGGCCCAGGCCACGGCCACGGTCCAGACCGGCACCGAGTCGATCAGCACGGACGGCGCGGCCGCGATCGCCGCGGCGACCAGCACCATTCCGCCCACCATCAGGCGCTCCCGGTACGGCTCCAGGCGCGGCCGGGACTGCACGTACGAACCGAGGGCCCAGGTCCCGCCCCCGGCCGCGAGCGAGAGCCCGGCCATTGTCGGGCTCAGCCCGCGCTGGGTCACCAGCATCAGCGGTACGAACGACTCGGCGGCGATGAACGACCCGGCCGCCACCCCGCGCAGCAGCACCACCGAGGGCAGCCCGCGCGCCGCCCGGCCGGTCCCCGGGGGCAGCAGTCCGCGCACGGCGGGCACGAGCAGTGCGACACCCACGGCGGCCGGCAGCAGCGCGAACCAGTTCAGCTCCTGCCCGGCGTACTGGAGCAGCCCCGCCCCCACCGAGATCCCGAGCGCGAGCAGAATGCGCCGCCGGTCGTACGGCTCGACGGGCGCCGCCGGATCGGCCGGCCCGGACGCCCGGCGCCGGATCGCGGGCAGCGCGAGAGCCAGCGGGAACACCACGAGGACCGGGATGCCGATGAAGACCCACCGCCACCCCAGGTGCTCGGTCACGCTCCCGGCGGCGAGCGGCCCGACGACGGACGGGATCACCCAGCTCGCGGCGAACGCGGCCAGGATCGACGGCTGCAGACGCTTCGGATAGGCCCGGCTGATCACCACGTACAACGCCACGATCACCAGCCCGCCGCCGAGCCCCTGCACGGCCCGTCCCGCGATGAACATCCACATCGTCCCGGCGGTCCCGGAGAGCAGCAGCCCCGCCCCGAACGCGCTGATCCCGGTGGCGAGCGGCGCCAGCGGCCCGCGCCGGTCCGCCCACTGCCCGGACAGCACCATGGCGAAGAGGCTGGTGGTGAAGTACGCGGAGAACGCGAACGCGTAGAGCGGAACGCCGTGCAGCTCACGGGCGGCGACCGGCATCGCGGTCCCCACGGCCGTCGCCTCGAAAGCGATCAGGAACACGACGGAGACGATGCCGATGCTCAGCGCCCGATAGGTCCGCCCGAGCACGCCTTCGGATTCGGCGAGCGGGGCCGGTATCGCCGCATCGACGGCGGCGCGGGCGTCGGTTTCGGTACCGACGTCTCGTGGGTCCAGGGCACTCATGAGCCCAAGAGTAAGGGGCAAGATCTCATATGGCCCCTGTCGCGAGACGGTCCGCCGTTCCTCCGTTGGTCGTAGGACCACGACGTGCCGCACGGACGCCGACGGGCCACGATCGTGAACGCGGCATGGCAGTCGCGTTGCGGCCCGCCCCACACCCTTGAGTGGTCCGGACACCCGCCTCTACGGTCGAACCACAACGAGGAACACACGGCCGTGTGCCCGAGTGGTTCAGGGGCTCGACTGCAACTCGAGTTACACCGGTTCGAATCCGGTCACGGCCTCCGAGGAACACGGAACGGCCGCTCCCATGGCGCAGGGGCGGTCGTTCCGTACGTTCAGGATCCGGGCCGACGCCACCGCCGACTACTGCCGGAGCGGCTGCTTCGGGGTGAGCACGGGGGTCTTCGGCAGACCGCCGTTGTTCTCACATTCGAGTTCCTTCACCAGCTTGAGCGTAACCGCGTGCAGAATTTTCATATTCATGTTGCGGTATTCACGTGTATCAGGCGCATCACTATGACCGCGTCCGAAGCCGCCTCGAATCCGCATCGGCGTCTTGTCCGAACCATCCAACTGAGGACTCACACATTCGAAGTAAAGAGCTGCACCACCTCGTCCTACCGAAGACTGCACACCCATGGTGTACAACTCGCTACCATCCGGAACCCTGTCATCCTCCACGTCCTGCGGAGCATAAATGGAGTAGCCGATTTCTCCATCGTCACCCAGCCTGCCGCCCTTAGGAACCAACTCGCAAACATCGCCTCCCGAAGCCCATGGACGACCGGACTCATAACCCTCCTTGAGTGCCGCGACCGTTCTCTCCATACCTTTCGCATCCCGCCAGAAGAAGACCTTTTCCTCCGTCACCTTCTCCACCATCTCCGCCAACGGGCCGGCGAACAGACCACCGCATACCTCACCGGCCCCGACGAAATCCGGGCGCTCCTCCTCACCTGAAGCACACGCCACACCCCCGGTCCCCAGAACCAGAACCAGCCCAGCGGCCATCAGCGATCGCCGCACCCGCACACACTCACTTCGCCCGTCCCGCATCCGGTCCACCCCATCCGCCGCTTCGTAATCGTCCATTACCGCCAGCACCCTCGACTCTTCACGCAGTGCCGCCGGTTCAAGCCGCGTTGCCACCGTCAGCCACTCGACTCACGGGGATGCGCTCCGTGCCGAGCTTGCGCAGGCTGGGGCCCAAATCGGCGGTGAACGCCTCGTCCTGGGAGGCCCTCGCCAGGTCGAGGCCGAGATTCTTCTGGAGGTCCTGGACGTCCTTGAGCCGCTCCTTGTCGAGCTTCCCGTCCTCATACGTGTCCGTCGAGAGCTGCGCGAAGAACGCGAGCGCCCCCTCCGGTCTGAGCTTCTTGTAGAAGTTCTTCTGAGCAGAGCCGCAGTCCTGAGCGACTACCAAGTGAACACACGAAGGCAGCTAGACCCAGCCCTGCCACCGCCGGAAGCTTGGCCGGCGGCCCAGGCCGTGTCAGGTCCGGGGCTTCAGCACAGGCTTCTCGGGCAGCCCGCCGTTGTTCTCGCACTGCAACTTCTTTGCCACGGCAAGGGACGCAGCATGGACAACCGTGAGATTCACTTCCCGGGATTCAGGCATGTTCTGCTCGCGGTCCTTCGGTCGGCCAAAGGTTCCGAGTATGCGCATCGGACGCTCCTTCGACCCCTTGAACTGGGGACTCACACACTCGAAGTAGAGAGCAGCGGACCCGGGAGTCGCCTCGGACTGCTTCCCCATGGTGTAGAGCCGCCCGCCCACCGGAAGGCGCAGATCGCCCACGTCCTGCGGCGCGTACATGGAAAACGCGACTCCTGCCCGGCTCGTTCTCCCACCGCCCTTCGGGGAGATTCGGCACAACGTGTCACCTCCGGCCCAGCGATGACCGGACTCGTACCCGGCCTTGAGTGCATCGACAACTTGGTCCATACGATTCGGATTAGTCCAGGCGAACGACGTCGCTCCCGTGACGGACTCGATCGTCTTCGCCAGAGGGCCCTTGAACAGGCCATCGCACACCTCCTCCGCGCTAACGTAATCCGGCGTCTTGTCCTCGTCGCCGCACCCAGTCGCTCCCACACCGACAGCCATCACCAAGCCGGTGATGCACCATGCCCGCCTCAACTGCCCCGCTCCCATACGCCTCATCTTCGGGCCCCCTCCTGCACCATTCCTGGCTCAGTCCCCGGTCTCGGGATCACTGCCCTGCTGATTCTCACGGCTATTGCCCTGCACATAGCCGAGCCCCATGGACTCAATCATGTCCTGACGAAAAGCATTGTTCTCTTTTCCGGTTGCGTGACGTTCGAGGAAGCTTTCCATCGGAGCCTCAGCCATGGACTCGCCGGACCTATAGATCTTGTTCCATTCTCCTCGGGTGAGTTCCTCGGCTTTTTCCTTACTCTTGTCCACCGAGTTGTCCGAGACATCTCCGACGACCTGACCGATGACCTGCTCCGCAGCTCCGGTGGCTGTGTCGGTTGCCAACGTAACGAGCACGGCGGCTGTGCCCACGGCAGCCGTCGCAGGCAGGAACGCCACGCCGGCCGCGACACCCGCCACAGCGCCGAACTCCACCCAGCCCGCCCGCTTGGCCACGGCCTTCTCGAAATCCTCGTGGGTCTTCATGTGATCCGCCTGGACCTGGTCCGCACGGGACTGGTCGAGCATGCCCTGCACCTCGGCGCCACGGAACACCGCCGACCTGGCGGCCCCGGGGTCGGGCTTCCCGTCGGGGCCTACCTGAGCCTCCAGTGCACTGGCCGTATACACCTGCTCAGC
The DNA here is from genome assembly GCF_043080425.1 of Streptomyces sp. NPDC015032. Classification (NCBI taxonomy): domain Bacteria; kingdom Bacillati; phylum Actinomycetota; class Actinomycetes; order Kitasatosporales; family Streptomycetaceae; genus Streptomyces; species Streptomyces sp. NPDC015032. The sequence continues at coordinate 544,879 of NZ_JBIBVN010000001.1, forward strand.
GGTGGACAGCGTGGCGTACGCATCCGGGTGCTGGCCCAGGACGCTGAGAAATTGACGCGCGACGTCTCTTCCGTTGTCCCTGATGCCGTCACTGTTCTCGGTGGAGAAGTCGAGGTGCCCTTCCGGGTTCTTACTCGGAGCGAAGATGCTGTCCCCTTCGTTCTTGTCAAGCGACCAGTTGATGTCGTTGATGTACCCGGCACCCATGACCCCAAGGCTGTCGGCCATCGCTTCTTGTTTTTTGAGCAGGCCTGCATCCGCGCCGTACTTCTCCATGACGTCCCGCATGACGCCGGCGTTGTCCGCGTCCCGCACAACTGCGGCGTCGGGACTGTCGTACGGATACCCGAGGGCCGCTGACTCCAGTGCATGCCCAAGCGCGTCCGGCATGTAGGCGAGCGATCTCTCCATCTCCTTCGGGGTGTGTGTGTCGACATCCCCGAAGTTCTGCCACTTCTCGTTGCCGAAGAAGTCGAGATAGTTGTCGATGTCCACGCCGTCCCCCTTGCCCAGGTCCGCCGTCGCCCCCTTGTTGACCGTGCCGTCCTCGTTGTACGCGGTCGGCGGGTCGGAAAAGAAACGCTTCGACGCGTCCGGGCTGTGCCCCAGCGCCTCCAGCATGGAGACGGTCGGGTCGAAACCGGAACCGTTCACCCCGGACGGGTTGAAGGGGTTTCTGCCGGGGATGGTCACCAGACTGTTCCCCCGGAACATGTCCGGGTTCTTCTGGTGCAGCTGCGCCACGTGCTCGGCCATCGGGTTGAGGAACTTCGCGTCGTAGTTCCCATACCGCATGATCCCGCCGAGCAGCTGGTAGCCGAACGGTCCGTTGTTGTCGTACTTGCTGAGTGGAATTTGCTCGGTGCCGAGCTTACGCAACTCCGGCCCCCACTCAGCTGTGAAATTCCTGTCGTGCGAGGCGGTGGCCAGGTTGAGGCCGAGATTCTTCTGAAGGTCCTGGACGTCCTTCAGGCGCTGTTTGTCGACGTCGGGATAATGGAACGTATCGGTCGAGAGCTGACCGAAGAACGCGAGCGACTTCTCCGGGCCGAGCTTCTTGTAGAAGTTCTTCGCGAACTCCTCCGACCCGCTGTTGTCCTTCAACAGCTCGTTGAGCGCCTGGAGCTCCTTGTGCGTGAGATCGCGGCCCTTGGCGGCCAGGCGGGCCGCCCGGGCGGCCTCCTCCTGGTCCATCTTCGTGTACTTGGGGGCGGTGAAGTCCTTGCGGCCGGTGACATTGGCTTCGAGAGAGTTCTTTAAGGACACGTCGGTGTCATTGCAGTTGTCGACGATGAGGTCGATCTTCTTCTGCCACGACCCGATGTTCTTCCTCTCCTGCTGGAGCATCTCGGGGTAGTCGGGATCGTGCCCTGCCGCCGGGGTCTCCGCCACCGGGCGCCGCGCGGTGACCTTGCCCTTGTCGTCCACCCTGATCCCGGCCGCGGGTCCTTCGTGGTCCCGGATGTTGATCAGGTCGTCCTTGGCCTTCTTGATGGCCGCGTGCCCCTCTTCGAGGATCATCTTCACGCCCTTGGCCTCGGCTGCGGCGTCCGCGAACTCCTTGGCCGTCTTGGTGACGAACGCCTTGGTGACGCCCGCGTTGAGGCCCTCCCAGTCCGCCTTGTCCGACTTGACCTTCATCCCTTTGGCCGCATCATCGGCGAGTTTGTCCAGGTCACTCGCCATCTTTTCCCAGTCGTCGACCGCGGTCTTCAGTTTCCCCACCGGGGCATCGACGATGTCCTCGTACTTCAGCATGTGCGTACTTCCCCCCGACCCCTACTTCATGTATTCCGTGAGCTTGGAGATCGGTGCCAGATCCCCCTCGACCTTCGCTTCGTCCTTCGCATGCTGAGCCTTGGTGTAATCCAGGTGATTCGAAATGTGCGCGAGGGAATCCAGCAGCGTCTTCACATGGGTCTTCCAGAAGTCGTGCACCTTGAGCACCGCCGAACCACTCGCGAAGTTGCCGTTGGTCAGCGCGATCGCCGCGTCGAACGTCGTGGGACGGGCCCGGTCCCCCTCCCGTGACAACCGAATCCGCAGGTCGTAGGCGTCGTTTCCGATGGCGCCGAGGGAGTCCCGGTTGACCACCAGGTCGGGGGCGCCACCCGCGCCCCCGCCGCCCTCGGCCGGGACGCTGTTGATCTGCATGGCACTCCGCCGCGCGGCCGCCGCGTCACGAAGCTCCGCCCATTCCTCATCGAACGACACGAACTCCCCCAAGTATCCCTCTTGTTGGCCACCCCATCCGAGAACGCGGCCACCGCCCCGGTCACCGTATCGGTTCCTTCTCCATCGGCGCCGAACATGGCTGCGGAGGGATGGTGTGCCGCCGATTCGAGGAGTCCGGCATCGCGCACGACGGCCGCGGCGACCCCGGCTCTGAACTCCATCCAGCCGGACCGTGCGGCCACGGCCTTCTCATCATCCTCTTGCGTCTTCATGCGCAATGCCACAACCCGATCCTCATGGGACTGGTCGAGCATGCCCTGCACCCCTCGGCACCGGCGCTCACCATCGCCCGCGCAGCACCGGTCTTGATCTCGCCGTTCGAGTCCACCTGACGCTCCAGCATGCTGGAGCGTCAGGAGCACAGACGGTTTGGACTGTTGAGGAGCTTCGTGTCAACTGGAGTGCTCAGTAAGGACAGTTCGCACGGACAGTGCGCTCCTACTGTGCGAGCGGCTCTCTATCGTGGCGGGCATGGCTGATCGCACAAACCACGGCGTCGCCCCGCAGACCCACCCCGACCTGCTGACATGGCTGACCGAACGCGCCCAGAGCTTCGAGCACTGGGCCGAGGACACCAGTACCCCCGAGACATGGGACTTCTCCCCCCAGTCCCTGGACACGCTGGAAGACCTCATCCACAACCAGTACAGCAGCAACGCGGAGAGCCTCACAGCGCGACGCAACGCATTCCTTCAAGGGGCGTGCTGGTACATAGGGGAAGTGGTTTGCCGCACCCGGGGGGCGGTGTGGAAGTTCGAGCCGTTCGCCGTGAAGGGCGCCGAACTGCCATCCCTGTTCGGGGAGGCGGATCCGTCAGGGGTCATCGACGAGCCCTGTGTGGGGGCGCCCGAAGAGGGCACGGAGGAGGCCATCTATCCGATGGGCGCTGTGCACGGACTGTTCTCCACCGAAGACGAGCTGGGCAACCCCATCGCCCAGCGCCTCTCCGACGTGCTGGGCGACTTCGACGAAGGCGAAGACGACGAAGGCGAAGACGAAGACGACAACGAGTAGCCGGGGTGCCGCCGCGATCGCGGCCGGTGGGTCGAATATTCCGAGCACGGCGGAGAATTACGCCGATCTCGTCGTCATGCCGCAGCGTCCAGGACATCACCCCGGGCATCCGGGCCACATCCGCGATCGACCAGGCCCATTGCAGTGCCTCGCATCGCCAGGCCAGTCTCTCCGGCCACACAGACGACCGTAGGAGTTGACGCAGCGGAAACCGCAAGCCGGAACCGGCGTTCGCCTCCCCGGTCATGGTCCTGCGGACCTCGGCACGTATCGCCTCGCTGTTCACGTCCACCGACAGCACCGCCACGTCCGTGATCGGCGGGAACAGCAACTACTCCAACCGGAGAACCGTCTTGAGCAGCAAGCGGGCCACCCCACCGCAGTCGCTGCGCCAGTCAGGGAACCTTCCCAGCCCCATGCGCATAGAGCGATTTCCACCGACCTGAATCTGCACCCGGTCCCCACATACGAAAGGCGACCACCCTGCGCACGGCGCGGGCAGTCGCCTTCTCTCGTATGGTCCGGAGATCAGGAGGCGATCGTCGTCTCTTCCTTGAGCGCTTCCTTCACCATCTCCTGCAGGTGTGCCTCGTCCTCCTTGCTGAGCGAGGTCTGCACGAGCTGACCGCCGAACTTGACGATCTCGGGGATGACCTTGTCGCGGACGGACGTCTTGACGAGCACGAAGACGGCGGCGGCGCCGGGCCGGAGATTGGTGCTCAGCTCCTTCATGAAGTCGTCGTTGACACCGGTGTCGACGGCGGACCCTCCGGCGGCGCCGGCCGCGGCGCCCACCGCGGCACCGAGGAACGGCACGAGGAAGAGCAGCCCGATAACGCTCCCCCACAGCGCGCCGCCAACGGCACCGTTACCCACGTGGTTGACGGCCTGATGGAGCTTGATCTTGCCGTCCTTCTCACGCCGCTCGACGACGACGACGTCCTCCAGATCGACGAGGTGCTCGCGGTTCATGGACAGCAGCTTGTCCCGGACCTGGTCGGCGGTGGCGAGATCGTCGTAGGCGATGACGAACAGATTGCTCATGCGGCTGACTCCTCCTGGTGGTGCTTTACCGCACCAACCATAGAGGAACTGTTGATAAATAAGACATTAGGTCCGAATGCGTCGACCCTCCAGCCGCTTCAGCTCTCCACCGCCCCCGCCACCCGCGCCCGGCCGAGCCCCGCGAGCACCGCGTCGACCGTCTGCTCCACGGTCTGCCCGGTCGTGTCCAGCCAGAGCCCGATCCGCGGCGTCTCGTCCCGCAGCACCCGGTCCAGCGCCTCCACCGTCCACCCTGCCCCGTATCCGTTCTTGCCCCGCCCGGCCTCCCGCTCGGCAACGGTTCGCGGCTCGGGGGCGAGCACGACGACGTACAGCGGCCGGGTCCGTACGAGATCGACGTACCCGGCCAGTTCCTCCCCCAGCACCACGTCCTGAACGACCGCGGACCAGCCCTCGTCTGCGTACGCGTCGGCCGTCATCGCGGACAGCCGGTACCGGAGCCGGAGCTGGGCGGCGGCCTCCTCGTATGCCCCCGGCACCATCTCGGCCCGCCCGGTCACCACCATGCGCCGGAAGACATCCCCCCGCACATGAACGGCCCGCGGCAGCCGCTCGGCGAGGGCCTGGGCGACGGTGGACTTGCCGGAGGCCATCACTCCGGTGATGAGGACGACCGCGGGACCGAGGTCATCACTGTTCGGATCCCGTTGGCCGTGTGCAGGAATCACCGCATCGTTCTTCATCGTTCCCCCTGAGGTTCAAAAGGCCGTTCAGGCCGTCGGCCGTCGGCACCGCTGGACTCCATGGCGGTGCGACGACCTCGGACTTCTTCACACACGTGCCGACCGCAGACATGCACCGGCAGCTGATTCCGGTACGCCTCGCCCCTGGCGCCGTCCGCATCAAGTCGGGCAGGGGCAGGCAGACAGACCCGCTGCCCGGATCAGCAGCTCGGAACAGGCCCGCGATCAGCCCGCGATCAGCCCGCGACGGCACCCGCCAGGAAGGCGGTCCAAGCAGCGGGACCGATGGCGAAGGTGGGGCCGTCGGTGACCTTGGAGTCGCGGACATGGACGGTGTGGGGGCAGGCGGCCACCTCCACGCAGGCCTCACCCTCGTTGTTGCTGTAGCTGGACTTGCGCCAGTCGTAGGCGACTTCGACGCAGGCGCCGCCTTCGTTGTTGCTGTAGCTGGACGTGAACCAGGAGAGCTCGGGCCCGGTGGTCACAGTTGCCTCGCCTTCGTTTCGATGATCTCCGCCGACTTCCAGGGGTTGAGCGCCTGGGCCCGCAGGATGCCGAAGAGGTCGAACATGTCGCCCACCTGCTCCGGCCTGGCGATCAACCTATCGCCGCCCTGGCTCTCCGCGAAGACCAGATTGCGGCCTTCCGCCGTGCACATCAACTGCATCGGCCCGTTCAACCCCGCGTGCGTGTGCTGATCCGTGGGCATCACCTGCTCGGTGAGGTGGTTCATCCGCCGCATGCAGTCCAGCAGATGCAACAACTGCTCCTTCAACACCGCCGCGCCACCGAGCGTCCGGCTCAGGATCGACTCCTCGATGACGAACCCGACATACGGCGGCGGCGTACGCATCAGCACCGCCTGCCGTTCCAGTCGCGCCTCGACATGCCTGACGATCTCGTCCTCGGTGTACGCGGGTTTGCGTGCCCGGTACAAGGCGTACGCGTACGCCTCCGTCTGGAGCAGCCCCGGGATCAGCATCGTCTCGTACGCGCTGATGACCCGCGCCTGCCGCTCCAGCCGCGCCCAGTCCAGGAACTTCGCCGGGTACTTCTCCTCATCGATCAGCTCGATGCACGCCTTCAACGCGCCGCCCCCGACGAAGACCCGGTCCGCGTCGGCCAGCAGTTCCAGCGACGGAATGCGCTCCGCCCGCTCGACCGCCCCCATCAGCGACTCCGAGATCAACAGCTTGTCCGCCGCGTCCTTCTGCGTGAGCCCAGCCCGCACCCGATGGATACGGATCAAGTCGCCCACGAGCCGCCGGACCTGCGACAGCTCCCCACTCGTCCCCACAGCCACCTCACTCTCCCCACATCGCGTCGATGTGGACCGCGTCCTCCTGGTCACGCTACGCAGCCGTGGTGATGCTTGGAGTCATGACGAGCAAGAAACGCCCCGAATGGGTACCCGCCGCCGGCCTCCAACTCCACCTGACCGGCATCTACTTCGATGCCATCCGGCTGCGGGGCGTACGCGGCGAGGCGGTACTGCAGCACCTCGGCACCCTCACCGACGGCGAACCGGGCCCAGTCGTACGGGAGATCGCGGGCGCCCGGTGGACGTACTTCCTGATCCCACCCGGTTCGAGCAAGGAGTACGACTGGCCTCCGGGCGCCAGGTGCTTCGGGCGGGCCGCCTGTGACCAGTACGTGGGCATTCCCGCACCCGACGGCAACACGTACCCGCTGAGCTGGCGGTGCGGGGCGCCGGGGGAAGGGGAGTTCGTGGATGTGGAGCTGCTGTACGGGCTGGTGATGGCGCAGTTGGCGCCGGACGGGCACGAGGAAGATCGCACGACATGAACGGTGGACGCACCGCCGACGAACCACTCAGGTGGAGATCGCGGCCGACCTGCATGGCGGTGCGAGAGCCGTCGCAGACCGCGGCCCCCACCGCCTGACGCAGGGCCCGGGTGGTCCGCATCCCTGCGGGCACCGCGCGTATCGCCTCTGTAAACGAGCCGCGTGGGATCACGCCCGGATCTCGCGCCGACGGCACGTGGGGCCAGCTGTCACACGTCCGCGGGCGCCGGACCGTTGGCGGGCGTCGTGACCGCGACGCGCACCGCGCCGGTGGTCGAGGCTGCGACCTGTGCGATCGTGCCCGACCCCGGGCGCCTCCCGGCGGGCACGTCGAAGGCCACGCCACCGAAGTCGTCAGAGACCGGGTCGGTTCCGTGAACGATCGAGTGGTCGTCGAAAAGCTCCATGTGCGCATTCGGATTGAGGGGGCCCGGGGGCCTGCCGGCGGCGGGCAAGGTTGATGAGGTCGTTCTTGGCCGCGGCCGCAAGGACATGGTCCGCCGGGACGTTCGGGTCCTTCGCGTGCTCCACGCCCACGCCCGGACTACCCACCTTGATCGCGTTGCCGACCGGCAGGTCCATGTGGGTGCTCATCGTCTGGCCTGCCACCAGGGACCCATAGCTGTGGCCCAGGAGCGTCTGGTTCACATCGCGATGGCTGGCTTCCTCAATGCCCTGCAGGAAGTTACCCAGCGGCTCCTTCGGGCTTGTCGGCCCACTTGGTCTCCGTCGCATCGGTCCTGATGGCCTGCGGGGCGTCGTAACCGAGCCACACGATCGATTGTTTCAGGTCGACCTCTCTCCGTATGACGGCCCCCCGTGCGGCGAGTTGGAGCCGGGGGGAGCGGTCGAAGGGGGTGCGTAGGCCGGGTGTGTGGGCTGCTGCTGAGGCTGGGACTGCTGGTACGGGTTGGAGTGCGGAGGCTGGTCCGGGTACGCGGGCGGTGCCACTGCGGCGGCGGACTTGCGACGGCGGGAGCGGATGGCGAGGGCGGCCGCCGTTGCACCGACGAGAGCGACTGCGCCGATACCGAGGCCGATCCAGAGGCCGGTTTTGCTGCCCTTGTCGTCAGACGCGGGAGCTGTTGCGGCGAGCTTGTCGGTGTCCGTCGAGCCCCCGGCCGCCTTGGAAGGCTTGGCGGAGGGGGAGGCGCTGGGGCTCTCGGCCGCCGCGAGATCGGGTAGCGGGTACACGTCGGCCGGGCCGGGGTCGCCCGGGGTCTTCAGGGCGATGCGGGGGCGGACCGCACCGTATCCGACGTAGTCGTTGCGCTTGGCGCCACTGGTCGGGCCGCCGGCCGTGTTCAACATGACGCGGAGGACCTGGTTGTTGGTCCAGTCGGGGTGTTTGGACCAGATGAGGGCAGCAGAGGCGGAGGCAAGGGCGGTGGCGTCGCTGGTTCCATGGGACTTGCACAACTGAGTTCCACCGGTGCATGGGTGGACCATATCGATACCAGGTGCCGAGAGGTCTACCTGAGCACCATGCTGAGATTCTTCAGTCTTTTTTATATTTCTATCAAGCGCCCCGACACCAACAACACCAGGAGTCGCCGCCGGGTACTCCAGACCATTTTCTTTATTTCCACTGTTTCCAACTGCAGCAAAAATCAGGGACCCTTTTCCGATGGCATACTTTACCGCATCCGAAAGCTCCCGCGAGTCACTTTCGTCACCTTGTGAAATATTAATAACCTTGGCGCCATTGTCCACCGCAAAGCGAATGCCTGAAGAAACGTCCTTACTGAAATTCACACTCCCAGTTGCACCGTTAACCTTTCCGGTGTCGTTCCTCAATCGAATGGGCAGGATTTTGGCTCCCGGAGCGAGCCCGAAGGCACCGTCACCCCCACCCGATTTTCCCGTTCCTGCAATCAGACCAGCCATGGACGTTCCGTGACCTTCATAGTCAACTCGCTCGTCACCAGGCGATCCGTGTGCCAGATCCAGCCCTTTGAGTACCTGCCCAAGGAGGTCAGGGTTTGAGGCGTCCACACCAGTGTCAATGACTGCAACTTTCACGTTCCGACCAGTGCTCGACTTCCACATCTGGTCAGCCTTCATTACATCCAGATGCCATTGATCTGATCGAACAGAATCTGCAGATGCGGGAATAGAGCCAACCAGCAGCAGCCCCAGCGCGGCGGACACCGCAGTTCCGCAGCGAGCAGCCCCCGCCGTACGGATGCCACTGATATTCATTCAGATCCCTTTCAGCGAATTCTCGCCACTCAGTCGATGACTGGAGGCACTACAGGACGCCCGTTCCGCCAAGTCGCCTCATCCTCTGTGAGGTAATTCGGCCTCTCCTCGCTCTCATCGCGTCGGGCATTGCCCTTGCGCTGCGGGGCAGTGCCCGACCGCCCTGTCCGACTGCTGACGCCCGCACCCTCAGCACTCCGCACCAGCCCTGTACCGCCCGGCGTGAAGGGCCGGGCACTCGTGCGTCCAGGCTGCTGTGGGCGGCCACCGACAACTCCGCCTGTCTCACCTGCCGAGCGCCGACCGCCAACTACACCATTCTGACCGCCGCCAAGGCCGCCCGTACCCATGCCGTGCATCATTGGCCCGCGGCTGGAGTGGGTTCCCTCGCCACCGACTACGGTGCCTCGTGGAAGGCCACCCGTCGGCCGGCCGGAAGCTTGCGGAGCAGGGCGGCCACCAACGATGCCGCTTTCGCCTGCCGGTCGGCCAACCGGTCCAGGTGCCTGACTCACCCTGCCTGAAGAGATCAATGGCAGGCGCCCCCCTCCCGGGGTCCTATTGCTGCCGGTCGTCGGCGAGACGGGGCTCGTGCTGACGATGGGCGGAAATCCGCCGGGGCCGGGAGGAGTGCCACGGTCGACCGTTCCTCCAGTGGGCAAACTTGGGGGCGTTACGGTCGGCACCGCTGAAGTTTCCGGCAACACGGCAACACTGTCCACGTCCATGCCCACGGGGCGCGGCACCGCGTGAACCGCCGATGAGGGCGCGCTCACCGTCCCAGCCTGTGCTGCCTCTCTGCCTTCCGATTCAGGACCGCGTGCGGACACGGTGGCATTACTCGCATAACCTGCTGCCGCGTTGGATATTCCTCTCCGTCGGTCGTAATCGCTCCTCCCTCCCGCCTTGTCTTCGGCCCTGCCTGGCGCGATCACCTGCGGCACGGCCGGGAACACCGGCTTCGCCAGAGCCGTCATCTGCGACGACGAGAAGGTGTACGTCTGCGCCAGCTTCCGCATCTGCGCAGCCGCCTCTTCGCGGTCCTTCTCCTTAGTTGCGATCAGGGTCTTGGCCAACGCCACCGCATCGGGATCGTTCCGCGCAGCCAGGGCTGCGTCCAGGTTCGCCTGATCCCCCGCGTGGGGCCGAGGAATCGACGCCTGAGCCAACGCGACCGCATGCGATGCCTCACCCAGGCACTCAGACGCGGCCTCGCTGTAATCCCCGAGCCGCAGCGTCGCGTTGGCCAGGTCCGCACTCCATGTGCGGAACGCTTCGGCCCCTTCGCCCTTCCACTCCACCCACTGCGGGCGGATCTTCAAGTCCTGGGCGATCTTGTGAATTTCCGACGCCGCGCTCTTCAGACGATCAGCAGCCCCTTGGATCTCACCGCTGCTGGCCTGGTCCAGCCACTTCAGCATCTCCTCGTGAGTCCTGTTGTCGAAATCTGTACCCATGACGCTGTCCCTCTCCCCGTCCCCGTCCTTCGCGCGCAGAGAACATCTCCATCGGCATCAATCAGGCATGGCCGCCCGACGTGTCCACTGACTCCTCCGACTTGGCCGAAGGCTTGTGCGCATCCTTCGCCGCAGCATCCGCCGCGGCCTGTTCGACCTTACGGTGCTCCTCCGTGCTGCCCTGGATCGCGAGCATGCGCTGACGGACGTCCAAGTCGACGTGCTCGTAGCCCTTGTGGGATGCGAGGACAGCGATACTCATGCCCTCGATGGAGTCCGAAAGCAGCTTGGACAGCTGCTCCAGCTCCTTGATGACGGTCGAGTACGACTTGTACAGGCCGTCCGCCTCCAACCACTCGCCCCTGCCGCCGCCGAACTTCTCACGTAGCACGGCGTCTTCGCCGACCTTCCCGGGCCCCGCCGGAGACGCCTTGAGGTTGCGTAACAGTTCATCGATGCGGTTGCGGAACCTTGTGAACGACGACAGCTCGGTGACCAGTTCGCCAACGGCCTGCGGTGCCACCGCGCCGATCGCTCCGATGCCGCCCATGACAGCCAATGGATACGCCGAAGACTCCGCCCCCGGATCGCCCCGCCCCACAGTGCCCTCCCCCGTTCGGCAACAGCCGATTACCGCCTCAGCTTCAGGGCTCACCTTAGTCAGCAACGGTGACAGTGGGCAGCTCCGGGTTTCACCCGCAACCCGGATCACGCCATCCGTACAGGGCTCAGGACTTGGGCGCTGCCACCGCCGCCTGGGGTCGGATCGGGAGGCGGTTGATCGGGCGGCCGGTGGCGGCTCGTACGGCTGCGGCCACGGCTGCCGGGGAGGTGACCACGGGGACCGCCGAGGCCGGCTTGGCGCCGAAGGGGGCTACTACGTCGCGTTCTTCGATGAGCGTGACGATGCGGATGTCCGGTACGTCCAGGGCGGTCGGGAGCGCATAGCCGGTGAGGTCGGGGTGGCGGACCAGGCCGCGGGCGCTGCGGAGATTCTCGGTGAGGGCGGCGCCGATGCCCTGGGTGATGCCCGCCTCGATACGGGTCGCCAGTTGGGACGGGTTGAGGATCCGGCCGACGTCCTGGGCGACCGCCATCTCCACGACCCGTACGGAGCCGATTTCGATGTCGACGTCCACCACCGCGCGGATCGCGCAGAAGGCGAGGCCGACGAAGGCATCGCCCTGGCCCGACTCGTCCAGGGGCTCGGTCGGGTGGGGCCGGCACTGGGCGGTGGCCCAGAGTTCCTTGCCGTCCATCGCTTCCGTGACCGTCGTGGACAGCACCCCGTCGTAGGAGGTGATCTTGCCGTCGGCGATCTGCAACAGCTCCGTGGACATGCCGAACTTGTGGGCCAGGGGCTGGAGCAGCTGCGTACGGACCATCCTGGCCGCGCGTTCCACCGCTCCGGCCGAGACCCAGGTGTGGCGGCCGTGCGCCGCCGGACCCGCCGGGGGCTGGTCGGTGTCGACGGACGCCACATGGACCTCTTCGATGCCCAGTGTCTCCTGGACCACCTGGCGGGCGAGGGTCGAGAAACCCTGTCCCGTCTCGACCGCGGCGCAGATGACGGTGGCGATGCCGTCGTGGACCCGGACCGTGGCCGTGGAGACCTCGTCGGCGCCCTCCGCGCCGAGCATGTGCACCATGCCGAGCGCATAGCCGACGCCCCGGCGCACCGCGCCGGGTTCGCCCGCGCCCTCCAGGCCGCCGGGGAGCAGCCAGTCGTCCTCCGAGGCGTCCTTGGGGAGAACGGGGAGAGGGAAGTCCCGTACAGCGGTGAGGAGTTCGGACACCGGTGCCGGGCAGGTCACCGTCTGGCCGGTGGGCAGGATGTCGCCGGTGGCCAGGACGTTGCGCAGGCGCAGCTCGGCCGGGTCGATGCCGAGCTTGGCGGCCAGCTTGTCCATCTGGCCCTCGTATGCCGCGCAGACCTGCATCGCGCCCTCGCCGCGCACGTGGCCCGACGGCGGATTGTTCGTACGGACCGCCCAGCCCTCGATGAAGGCGTGCGGGACGACGTACGGGCCACAGGCGAACGCGACCGCCGCGGCCAGCGACTCGGACGAGGAGTCGGCGTACGCGCCCGCGTCGAGCAGGATCTGCGCCTCGACCTTCACCAGCCGGCCCTCGGCGTCCGCGTGGTGGCGGTAACGCAAAAGCGTGGGGTGGCGGTGGGCGTGGCCGAGGAAGGACTCCTCGCGGGTGGCGACCAGTTTGACCGGGCAGCCGGTGCGCAGGGCGAGCAGGCCCAGCGGGAGCTGGAAACCGGGGTCCTCGCGGTCGCCGGTCGCGCCGGGGACGCCGGTGACGACGACCTTCACCCGATCCGGTTCGAGGCCGAAGCAGGCGGCGGCGAGATCGCGGTCGGTGTGCGGGTCGGTGGAGGCGGTGTAGATCTCCACGCCGCCGTCGGGGCGGGGCACGGCGAGTCCGGCCTCGGCACCGATCGGGGCCGGGTCCTGACGGCCGATGCGGTACAGGCCCTCGACGACGACCTCGCCGGTGACCTCCGGGTCGCCGTAGCACAGCGGGATGTGGCGGATGAGATTGCCGTCGGGGTGCAGCGGCTCGGCCTCGAACGCCTTCTCCGGGTCGGTGACCGGTTCGAGGACCTCGTACTCGACGGCGATGGCCGCGGCGGCGAGCCGGGCCGTATCGGGGTGGTCGGCGGCGACCGCGGCGATCGGCTCGCCGTGGTGGCGGACCAGTTCGGACGCGAAGACCGGACGGTCGACGACCCTGCGCCCGTACACACCCTCCCCCGGGATGTCCTCGTGCGTGACGACGGCCCGGACCCCCGACATCTCGACGGCACCCGAGGTGTCGATGGACAGGATGCGGGCGTGCGGGTGCGGGGAGCGGAGCACGGCCGCCCACAGCAGGCCCTCGGCCCAGAGGTCGGCGGCGTACGGGAAGGTGCCCTCGGTCTTCGCACGCGCGTCGGCGGGCTGGAGGGAGACACCGAGACCGAGCGCGGACGGCTCGGTGTCGGATTCTTCTGCCGGCAGGGGGGTGATCCGTGTGCTGGTCGCGTTGGCAGCGGTGGCTGCATCGTTGCTCACGCCATGCCTCCGTCCTGCGGATGCGGCTGAACGCTACGGGCGCCCAGGGCCGCCTGGTGGGGGATGCGGGCCTCGTCGGACTCCGGGGACGAGAAGTCCGACGAGGTGTCGGGGTCGACGCTTGCCTCACGGCCCGCGATGACCTCGTTCACGGCGTCGAGGACGCCTCGGTAGCCGGAGCAGCGGCAGAGGTTGCCGCAGAGCGCCTGACGCGTCTCCAGTTCGCTGGGGGCGTGGTTGCCCTCCAGCAGGTCGTGGACGGTCATCGCCATGCCGGGAATGCAGAAGCCGCACTGGACGGCTCCGCACTTGGCGAGGGCGCGCTGGACGTCGGACGGCTCGCCGTCCACGGCCAGGCCCTCGACCGTACGGACCTCGCTGCCGGCCGCGGTCGCCGCGGGGACCAGGCAGGAGGCGACCAGACGGCCGTCCACCTGGACGTTGCAGGCACCGCACTCACCTTGTGAGCAGCCGTCCTTGGCCCCGGCCAGGCCGAGGCGCTCGCGCAGCACGTACAGGAGCGACTCGCCGATCCAGGCATCGGTGACGGGGCGGTCGGCGCCGTTCACATGCAGGACGTAGGAGGCGGCCGGGTGCTCGCTGGGGACGTCGAGGGGCTGAGCCTCGGGGAACTGAGCCTCGGGGAACTGGGCCTCGGGAAGCCGGTCTTCGGGAAGCCGGTCTTCGAGGGGCGGTCCTTCGAGGGGCTGTCCTTCGAGGGGCTGTCCTTCAAGGGGCTGGGGCTCGGGGAGTTGCCCATCGGGAAGCTCTTCCTCGGGGAGCTTCCCCTCGGGATCCTGCCCCTCCGCAGGCCGTCCTTCGGAGAGTTCCGCTTCGGGGAGCTGTCCTTCGGAGAGTTCCGCTTCGGGGAGCTGTCCTTCGGAGAGTTCCGCTTCCGCTTCGGGGAGCTGTCCTTCAGGGAGCTCTGCTTCGAGCGGAGGGGCGTCCGGCGGGGTGTTCAGTGGCGGCGCGTCGGGCGACTGTTCTGCCGGGCGGTTCTCGGACGCGGCCTCCGCCGGGTGTTCGGCAGGGGTGCCCTCCGCCACCGCGGTGTCGGGGGCCGTGGCCTGCGCGAGGTCCGCTCCGGGCACGGGGGTGTCTCCCGTGTCTCCGGCAGCGGGTACGGGGCCGTCCTCGGCGGCCGTCTCCGGTGTTGCCGCCGCGGAGTCGCGGAGAGCGTCCTCGTACACCACGGAGTGCGGCGTCGAAGGCGTCTCGGAGGGCTCCGCCGCGGGCTCCGTCGCGGGCTCCGCGGCCGACGCGAAATCGGCTCCGGGCGCGTGCTCCGGTTCGATGTCCGCACCAGGTTCCGGCTCCACCGCGGGCTCGGGCTCCGCGGCCGGCTGCGGGGTCGCCCACGGCGCGGGGGCGCCGCCCGGCAGCGTGGCCGGTGGCGTCCGGTCCGCGTACCACTGGGCGGCCAGAGCCGATGCCGCGAACTCGCCGGACTCCTCCGGAAGGTCGCCGTCGGCGACCGGGATCGTCCACTGGCCGGTGTGGCCGGGCTGAACGGCGTGGTCGACGTGACCGGTGTGGTCGGCGTGGTCGACGTGACCCGTGTGGTCGACGTGGCCGGCGTGGCCACCGTGGTCGACGTGACCGGCGTGGTCGACGTGACCCGGCTGAACGCCCTGGTCGAAGTGACCGCTCTGGCCGCCGTGGTCGATGTGACCGGGCTGGCCCCCCTGGCCGACCGCGCCGAAGTGACCGCTCCGGTCGCCGTGGTCGATGTGGCCGGGCTGAATGCCGTGGTCGGTGTGGTCGGTATGGCCGGGCTGAACGCCGTGGTCGGTGTGGTCGGTGTGGTCGGTGTGGTCGGTGTGGCCGGCGAACTCCGCGGACTCCGTGAAGTTCCACTGGCCCGTCGCGGTCTGCGTCTCCCCGTACTGCTCCTGGTGCGGGTACGCGTACCCGTACGGCGTCTGCTGCTGGTTCGGGTCCGGCCAGTGCACCGCGTCGGGTGCCGGCTGCTCCGGCCCCGTGGCCTGTTCCTGCTGGTTCTGCGTCTGTACGACCCAGCTGCCGTTGGCCGTCGGGTCGAGGCCGGCCACGGGGGTCAGCGGCAGGATCATCGGCGGTACGTAGCCCTGACCGGGCGCGGCCAGCGGGATGTTAGCCAGGTCCTCCGGCGGCAGGTGGACGAAGGCGGTCGCCTCGATGTCGAACTCGCCGCCCTGCGGCGTCGGCTGCCAGCCCCCGTGCTGCGGCCGCTCCCGCTGCCCGTGCTGTTCGTTGTGTTCCTCGTTGCTCACGACAGTGCCCTCCCCAGCGCGCGTCGGGCCAGCGCGGCGACGGTACGCCGCAAGTGCAGTACGGCGGGGGGCAGCGGTGGCGCCTCTCCCCCGTCGGCAGGCGGTGCCTGGTCCGGGATGCAGGCCGCGGCGACGTACTCGCCGAAGGCGGCCAGCGCGTCCGGTGCCAGGCCCCGTTCGCCGTCCCAGTCGATCAGTGAGGCGATCCAGCGTTCGGCCTCCAGCGGCCGCAGCGGCATCGGCGCGATGGCACCGACCGCGCAGCGCACCCCGCGCCGGGCCGGGTCGAGGACGATCGCCACGGACGCGGTGGCGCGGCCGGGACCGGTGCGGCCGGTGGCCTTGAGGAAGACCTGGGGGGCGTGCAGCAGCGGTACCCGGACGAAGCCGATCAGTTCGGCGGGTTCGAGCATGTCGCGGCCGGCCAGCAGGTGCGAGACCGGGATCTCGCGGCGGGCACCGCCCGGGCCCGCGATGACGAGTTCGGCCTCCAGGGCGGCGAGCACCGGCAGGGCGTCGCCGGTCGGGGCGGCGGTGGCGATGTTGCCGCCCAGCGTGCCGGCGTTGCGGATCTGGGGCGGGCCCGCGGCGCGCGCGGACGCGGCCAGGGCGGGGATGAGGGCGGCGAAGTCGGGCCGCCCCATGCGTGCGTGGGTGAGTCCGGCGCCGAGCAGGGCGTGGCCGTCCTGGTAGTGCCAGCCGCGGAGCTCGCTGATCCGGCCGAGGCCGACCAGCCCCGAGGGACGCAGCAGCCCTTTGTTGACGGCCGACATCAGGTCCGTCCCGCCTGCCACGGGAACGGCGGCAGGCATGGCGCCGAGTGCCGCCACGGCCTCGTCGAGCGAGGCCGGCAGCGTCACGGACTGCGTCGCCTGCGGTGCGTGCGTGGTCAACCCAGCTGCCCCTTCCCGGTGTCCCGGCTGTCCGGCTCGTTTCGCCGTACGGTACGTGCTCACAGCCCGGACGTGGCAACTCTGGCACATCTTCCGATCGGACCGACGCGAGGGTCCACGAAGGGCGCATCCGTCCCCGCTCAGGGTGATGGTCCCGATTCGCCCCACTTCGACAGGGAGCACGAATTGCCACTGTTCGGCGAGCCTTGCGCGGGTTGCCCCGTTCCGGCGGGGGCGCGCTCCAGGGGCGCGTTCCGGACAATGGCCGCCGGCCGCCACGCTCCCGTGAGCGTGACGGCCGGACCCGGGGCGCAGCCGGAATCACACGTTCGGGGGCGGTCCCTCAAGCGGGCGTCCGAGGACGCCGGGGCGCTGCTGCCGGGGCAACGGCCCGCTCGGCGGCCGGTAGTCGACGCCGAGGGCGTCGAGCCGGGCGTAGTGCGTGGCCATGCGCCGTTCGAAGTCCGCGAAGTCGCGGTCGGCGGAGGCGGGCAGGGACGACCAGGCGACCTCGGCGAACGCGGCAAGGCGCGGGAAGACCTGGTAGTCGACGCGGGACCGGTTCTGCATGACCTCGGTCCAGACATTGGCCTGGGTGCCGAGGATGTGGCGGGCCGCCGCCTCGGAGAGACCCGGGGGTACGGGTTCGAAGCGGTAGACGTCCTCCAGGGTGCGGACGAAGCCGATGGGCATCGGCTCGTCGGGGCCGCCGTCCTGACGGTGGTCCAGGTAGACGTGCTGTTCCGGGCACATCACGACGTCGTGGCCGGCCTCGGCGGCCGTGATGCCTCCCCCGTATCCCCGCCAGGACGACACGGCGGCGCCCGCCGGGAGGCCGCCTTCGAGGATCTCGTCCCAGCCGATGAGCCGGCGGCCGCGGGCGGTGAGCCAGGTGTCGAAGTGCCGGATGACCCAGGACTGGAGCTCGTCCTCGTTGGCGAGGCCGAGTTCGCCGATCCGGGCCTGGGCGGCCGGGGACTCCTTCCACTGGTCCTTGCGGCACTCGTCGCCACCGATGTGGATGAACGGCGAGGTGGCGGCGGGGAAGAGCTCCAGGACCTCTTCCAGGACGCCCTCGAAGAAGCGCAGGGTGTTGTCAGTGGGGGCGAGTACGTTCGCGTTGATGCCCCAGGTGTCCCAGACGGAGAGGGTGGTGGTGTCGATGACGTCGGTGTTGCCCAGTTCGGGGTACGCGGCGATGGCGGCCTGCGAGTGGCCCGGGATGTCGATCTCGGGAACGACCCGGATATGCCGCTCGGCCGCGTACGCGACGATCTCGCGGATGTCGTCCTGTGTGTAGTAACCACCGTGCGGGGTCTCGTCCCAGAGCTCGGAGGCCCGGTGTCCGTGCTTGGTACGAGAACGCCAGGAGCCGACCTCGGTGAGCCGCGGGTAGCGCCTGATCTCGATGCGCCAGCCCTGGTCGTCGGTGAGGTGGAAGTGGAAGACGTTCAGCTTGTGCGCGGCGAGGAGGTCGAGGTAGCGCAGGACGTCGTCCTTGGGCAGGAAGTGCCGCGCCACGTCGAGCATCATGCCGCGCCAGGGGAAGCGGGGTGCGTCCTCGATGTCCGTGAAGGGGACGACGGGCCCGTTGCCGGGGCTGATGGGCGCGCGGCGGAAGGCTTCGGGCCCGAGGAGCTGACGGAGGGTCTGCGCGCCCCAGAAGACTCCGGCGGCGCTCCCTCCGGTGATCTCGACACCGGTGGCCGGTCCCGCGCCCAGCCGGTAGCCCTCGGGCTCCAGGGCCGGGTCCAGGCGCAGCCGGATGGTGTTCGCGGCGCCCTCGGCGTTCCTGTCGCCCGGTGCGAGCGGCAGACCGAAGGCGGCCCCGAGCGCGGAGCGCAGCCAGCGTTCGGTGTTCTCGGTGCCCGGGGCCGCCGTGATGGTGGTGGACGGGTCCAGCAGGAGTCCGGCCCGCGCCTCGTCACCGGTATCGGCAAAGTCACCGATGCGCGCGGGTGCCGGAATCAGTTCCATGTCCATGGGGTCAGTCCTTTACCGCTCCGCCCAGTCCCGAGACCAGGCGGCGCTGTACGAGTACGAAGAAGACCAGCACGGGAATGGTCATCACCGTCGAGGCCGCCATGATCCCTCCCCAGTCGTTCTCGTCGGGTTTGAAGAAGACCAGCAACGCCATCGGGAGCGTCGACTGGGAGGTGTCGCTGATGATGAACGACTTCGCGAACAGGAAGTCGTTCCAGGTCGAGATGAAGGAGAAGACGCTGGTCGCCACCAGGCCGGGGAAGACCAGCGGGAAGAGGATCTGCCACAGGAAGCGGGTGCGGCTCGCGCCATCGATGTACGCGGCTTCCTCCAGCGCCTCCGGCACGGCCTTGACGAAGCCGCGCAGCATCCAGATCGCGAACGGCAGCGAGAAGGCGAGGTGCGGAAGGATCAGCGAGCCGAGCGTGTTCAGTTGGCCGAAGTCCCGCATCAGGAAGAACAGCGGGATGGTCAGCGCCTCGACCGGCACCATCTGCGCGACCAGGAACATGATCAGCAGCGTGGTGCGGAAGCGGAACGTGAACCGGGTGACCGCCGTCGCCGCCAGGAAGGCGATCAGCGCGGAGAGGACGACGACCGTACCGGCGACGATCAGGCTGTTGAGGAAGTACCGCCCGAAGTCGTGCTGCTCGAAGACCCGGCGGAAGGAGTCCAGGGACGGTGACAGCGTCCACGGGCGGGGGTCGGTGGACTGGATCTCGCCGGCCGGTTTGAGGGCGGAAAGCACCATCCAGTACAGCGGGAAGGCGACCGCCGCGGCGATCAGCAGGGCCGCGGCCTCGGCGGCCAGGCGGCCGGGACGGCGGACGCGCAGCATGTTCCGTGCGCTCACAGTTCCTCCCCCTGACGCCGTACCAGGCGCAGATGGACGAGCGTGACGGCCAGCAGGATCACCAGCATCACGACACCGATCGCCGAGCCGAGGCTGTACTGCGAGGACGCGAACGCCTTCTGGTACGCGTACACGTTGAGCACCAGGTTCTGGCCGGCGATGCCGCCGCCGTTCGTCATGACGTAGATCTGGGTGAAGATTTTGAAGTCCCAGATGATCGACTGGATGGTCACGACGACGAGGATCGGCCGCAGCATCGGGGCCATGACCGACCGCCAGATCCGCCACTGCGAGGCCCCGTCCAGCGCGGCCGCCTCCAGCACCTCGGTGGGGATCGCCCGGATGCCCGCGTACACGGTCACCATCACGAACGGGAACGAGCACCACAGCACTTCGAGGAGCACCAGGGCGAAGGCGCTGTAACGCCCGTACGTCCAGGAGAAGTCACCGAGTCCCAGCACCCGGTTGACGGGGCCGAAGTCCGGGTCGAAGAGAAACACCCAGACGGTGGAACCGGTGATCGCGGGGGTCGCCCAGGCGCCGAGCGCGGCCAGCATCAGCGCGAGTCGCGGCACGGCCCGGACCCGGGTCAGCAGGACGGCGAGTACGCAGCCGACCAGCAGGGTGGCCAGTACGCAGACCGCGGCGAAGACCACGGTCGCCAGGAGAACCTGCCAGAACTGGCTGTCGCCGAAGAGCGTCGCGTAGTTGCCGAACCCCTGGAAGGTGGTCGGTTCGCCGCCGCTGACCTGGGCCTGGGTGTACTCCAGGAGGGAGATCAGGCCGAGTTGGCAGATCGGGTAGACGAGCAGCCCGCCCAGGAGGACGAGCGCGGGCAGGAGGTAGAGCCAGGGGGTCCGGCCGGAGCGGCGCGCGGGCGAGGCCGGGCGGCGGGACGCCCGGGGGGAAGTGCCGCCCGCCCCCGGAGTGCCGGGCGCTTTGTGCGCCGTACTGTTCGCGGTCATCGTCAGCCCGCGTCGATGAACGCCGCGTCCATCTTCTTCGCCGCGTCGTCCGAGGCCTTCGCCACGTCCTTGCGGCCGCTGGCGATCTCCTGGAACATCGTCGGCAGGACCAGTGAGGAGTCGATCCGGCCCCAGCCGGGCGAGGCCGGGACGGACTTGGCGCCCGCGCCGAGCGTCCTGACGAACGGTTCGACGAACGGCTCCTTCTTCGCGGCCGCGGCCCGTACATCGGTGTACGTGGGCAGGAAGCCCATCGCGTCGAACATCTTCCCCTGTGTCCGCTTGCCGGTGAGGGACTTCATCAGCTCGACGGCGAGGGTGCGGTGCGAGCTGCTCTTCAGTACGCCGATGTTGTTGCCGCCCGCGAAGGCCGGCGCGACGGAGCCCTCGGCGACGCCGGGCAGCGGCACCACCGCGTACGTGCCCTTCACCGGTCCCGCCTCGACGGCGGTGTGGCTGAAGTCGCCGCCGATCGCCATGGCGGCCTTGCCGGAGGCGAACGCGGTGATGGTCGCGTTGCCGCCCATGGCCGCGCACTTGGCGGCCGGGCAGTTGTCGTCGCCGAAGAGCGAGGTGTAGGCCTCGATACCCTTGCGGGCCTTGTCGCTGTTGATGGCCGCCTGGTAGACGCCGCCGCTCTCGTCGGCCAGCTCGCCGCCGTTGGCCCAGATGAACGGCAAGGCGCCGTAGGTGTAGGCGCCGCCGACCACCAGCCCGTACAGGTCCGGCTTCTTCTTGTGGATCTTCTTCGCGGTGGAGATCAGCTCGGCCTGGGACTTGGGAGCCTCGATCCCTAACTCCTCGAGGACATCGGTGCGGTAGTACAGCGCGCGTACGCCGACGAAGAGCGGCGCCCCGTAGACCTTGCCGCCGACCGTCACGGACTGCCTGGCCGTCGGGTCGGTGTCCTCGGCCTCGTCCCAGGCGGCGAACTCCGCGCTCACATCGGCGAGTCCACCGTCCTTGACGTATCCGGCGGTATCCGTGTTGCCGTACTCGATGAGGTCCGGGGCGCTCTTCGGGTCGTTGAACGCCGCCTTGATGCGCTGGGCCCGGGTGTCGACCGGTATGTACTCGACCTCGGCCTTCGCTCCCCTGTGGGCCTTCTCGAACTCGGCGACCGCCGCTTCGACGACCTGTTCCTTGGGCTTGTTGCCGACCTCCTGGAACAACCAGACCCGCAGCGTGCCGGTCTTCTCGTCCCCCTCGGCTCCGCCGTCGGAGGTCTGCGGCGCGCAGGCGGTGGCGGTGAGACCCGCCAGCACAAGCGCCGCGGCCGGGGCGGCAATTCGGGCAGACAGCTTCATCCGGTATCCCCTACCGATAGGCGTTGCAACATACGCAACGTACGTTTCGTTATGCACAACTGGCAGGAGAGTAGGTGCGCGCACAGACGCCGACAAGTGGTCTCGACCACTCTGTGACCCGGCGACGCGGCCCGTGCAACGCGAAGACCCCGAAGGAAGACCCCGAAGAACCCCGAACCGCGAAGAAACCCGGAGGGCCCCGGGCGGGGGCGGATTCAAGGGGCTGCGTGCAACGAAAAGGGCCCCTGGGGCGCGCGTCACGCGCGCCCCAGGGGCCCGGAAGCAATGGTGGCCGGACAGCCCCCGGACTACTTCTTGTCCTTGCCGCCCTTGCCCTTGTCCTTGTCGCCGCCGGCGCCCATGGACTCGTAGATCTCCTTGCACATGGGACAGACCGGATACTTCTTCGGGTCGCGGCCCGGTACCCAGACCTTTCCGCACAGTGCGACCACGGGGGTGCCCTCCAGGGCACTCGCCATGATCTTGTCCTTCTGGACGTAATGGGCGTAGCGCTCGTGGTCGCCGTCGCCGTTCGACACCTGCGGCGTCGGCTCTACGAGGGTGCCCGTACCTGCCCCGCGCTCGGGCTCAAGAGTGCTCATAACCGCCAGGGTACTGAAAGCCCGGCGGATCAGTTCAGCGAAGGGTCGTCCGGATAGGTGGCGATCATCGCCAGTTCGCTGCGCTGGCGGCGCAGGACCGCCCGCCAGAGATGCTCCGGACGCGGGGAGGAGACGTCTCCGGGCTCGGACTCGACGACGTACCAGGCCCCCTCGGACAGTTCCGTCTCCAGCTGCCCGGGGCCCCAGCCGGCGTACCCGGCGAAGATCCGCAGCGAGCCGAGCGCCGCGGCCAGCAGCTCCGGCGGGGCCTCCAGATCCACCAGACCGATCGCCCCGTACACCCGGCGGAAGCCTACGGGGTCCCCCCTGTTCGGGCGGGGCCGTGCGCTCGGGGAGGGGCCCTCGTCGCCGGGGATGACGGCCACACCGAGTGCCGAGTCGAGCGAGACCGGGCCGCCCTGGAAGACGACGCCCGGTTCACCGGCCAGACCGGCCCATGACGTGAGGATGTCACCGACGCCCACCGGGGTCGGCCGGTTCAGGACCACGCCGAGTGAGCCCTCCTCGTCGTGGTCGAGGAGCAGCACCACCGCGCGGTCGAAATTCGGGTCCGCGAGCGCGGGTGTGGCCACGAGTAGTCGCCCTGTGAGCGAGGACACCTCGGTCATGGCAGAAATGATCCCGCATCTTCGGTCCCCGCGGGCACCAGGCGGGCCGACCGGTCACCGGGGAGAGCCGCGCCGGGCTCGGGGCGCAGCTCAGGGCGCACGGACGCATGGGGAGCGCACCCCCTGGGAGGCCTTGCGGACGGTAACCCTCCGCAAGAGTTGGGGAGCAGAGCGTGTTGTGGCGAATTCATGACGTTCGCGCAGCCCCCGTCCCTCTTACGGTAGGGGGGCCGTGGGCCATTACCCTTTCGTTTGGCCCCCTGCCCGACCACTCCGGAACGCGAGATTCATGACCGGCACAGACGATGTCCTGCTTGTCCACGGCGGAACCCCGCTGGAGGGCGAGATCCGTGTCAGAGGCGCCAAGAACCTGGTGCCGAAGGCGATGGTCGCCGCGCTGCTCGGCAGCGGGCCCAGCCGGCTGCGCAATGTGCCCGACATCCGCGACGTGCGGGTGGTGCGGGGACTGCTGCAGCTGCACGGTGTGACCGTCCGGCCGGGTGACGAACCGGGCGAGCTGATCCTGGACCCGACCCATGTCGAGAGCGCCAATGTCGCCGACATCGATGCCCACGCGGGCTCGTCGCGCATCCCGATCCTCTTCTGCGGCCCGCTGTTGCACCGGCTGGGCCACGCGTTCATTCCGGGGCTCGGCGGCTGTGACATCGGCGGCCGGCCGATCGACTTCCACTTCGACGTGCTGCGGCAGTTCGGCGCGACCATCGAGAAGCGGGCGGACGGCCAGTACCTGGAGGCCCCGCAGCGACTGCGCGGCACGAAGATCCGGCTGCCGTACCCGTCGGTGGGCTCCACCGAGCAGGTGCTGCTGACGGCCGTGCTCGCCGAGGGCGTCACCGAACTGTCCAACGCGGCCGTGGAGCCGGAGATCGAGGACCTCATCTGCGTACTGCAGAAGATGGGCGCGATCATCTCGATGGACACCGACCGGACGATCCGGATCACGGGTGTCGACCGGCTGGACGGTTATACGCACCGGGCGATCCCGGACCGCCTGGAGGCGGCCTCCTGGGCGTCCGCGGCGCTGGCCACCGAGGGCAACATCTACGTACGGGGCGCACAGCAGCGCTCGATGATGACGTTCCTGAACACCTTCCGCCGGGTCGGTGGCGCGTTCGAGATCGACGACGAGGGCATCCGCTTCTGGCACCCGGGCGGCGCGCTGAACGCCATCGCCCTGGAGACGGACGTGCACCCGGGTTTCCAGACCGACTGGCAGCAGCCGCTGGTCGTGGCCCTGACGCAGGCGTCGGGCCTGTCCATCGTCCACGAGACGGTGTACGAGTCCCGGCTCGGCTTCACCTCCGCCCTCAACCAGATGGGCGCGCACATCCAGCTCTACCGCGAGTGCCTGGGCGGCTCCGACTGCCGCTTCGGACAGCGCAACTTCCTGCACTCGGCGGTCGTGTCCGGGCCCACGAAACTTCAGGGCGCGGATCTGGTCATCCCGGACCTGCGCGGCGGATTCTCGTACCTGATCGCCGCCCTGGCGGCGCAGGGCACGTCGCGGGTGCACGGCATCGACCTGATCAATCGCGGCTACGAGAACTTCATGGAGAAGCTGGAGAAGCTCGGCGCGAAGGTGGAGCTGCCGGGCGGCGCGCTGGTCTGAGACGGGCGGCCGCAGGACTGCTGACGGGGGTTCGGGGCGCTGCCCCGGGCCCCCGTTTCCCGTCCCCGGCCGGGGACGGGGCGTAAAGGCCCGCTCGACGAGGGCGGCAGAGCCCCGGAACGGGCCCTCTCGGGCCGGTACACGGAAGGGCGGTCACCCTGGTCGGGTGACCGCCCTTCGTCGCGCCTGTGGGGCTTACTTGCCCTTGGCGGCTTCCTTGAGCTTGGAGCCCGCGGAGACCTTCACGCTGTAGCCGGCCGGGATGTTGATCGGGTCGCCGGTCTGCGGGTTACGAGCGGTGCGAGCGGCACGGTGGGTGCGCTCGAAGGTCAGGAAGCCGGGGATGGTGACCTTCTCGTCGCCCTTGGCGACGATCTCACCAACGGTCTCGGCGAGGGCGGCCAGCACGGCGTCGGCGTCCTTGCGAGTCACCTCGGCGCGGTCGGCCAGGGCGGCCACCAGCTCACTGCGGTTCATGTTGTTACTCCCGTGTTCTTCTTGCCTGTGAGGCGTGAGATCGAAGCCGATGCTGCCAGGGCCCTCGGACAGTCCCCGGACCCGGGTCTGTCTCCAGACCCTCGCGCCCGATTACGCATCCTGCCCCCACCTGCGGCGGGAAAGCCAATCCGGCACCCTCCGGAGTCGCACGAAAGGCACCCTCGCCTCATCGTGGTGACGTTCCGTCGACTCCCCGAAAGCGGTCCGCAGCGGATGCGGGGCTCTGCGGGACGCGCCGCCCGCCCACCCTAAAGGGGCGTTTGGGGCGCCGCGACCCGCGACGCGCCGTACGTCGGGCCAACGTGAGGGGCGCCACCACCGTGCGCACCGCTTGCGCGGCCGTGACGGGCCCGGCGGGCGGGCCGGTCTCAGCCGAGGTCGCCCGGGGCCGGTGCGGCGACGCCCGCCGCCTTGGCCGCGTCGCGGACGGCACCGGCGACCGCTCCCGCGACCCTGTCGTTGAAGACCGACGGGATGATGTAGTTCGCGTTCAGCTCGTCCTCAGCGACGGTCTCGGCGAGGGCGCCCGCGGCGGCGAGCATCATCTCCGTGTTGACGGTGCGGGACTGCGCGTCCAGCAGGCCGCGGAAGACACCCGGGAAGACCAGCACGTTGTTGATCTGGTTCGGGAAGTCGGAACGGCCGGTGGCGACAACTGCCGCCGACTGGCGGGCGATTGCCGGGTCCACCTCGGGGTCCGGGTTCGCGAGCGCGAACACGATCGCACCCTCGGCCATCGCGGCGACATCGGTGCCGTCCAGCAGGTTCGGGGCGGAGACGCCGATGAAGACGTCGGCACCCACGACGGCCTCCTTGAGGGTGCCGGTGACGGACTCGGGGTTGGTGTTGTCCGCGATCCAGCGCAGCGGCGAGTCGGCGTCGGCGGAGACCAGGTCCTCGCGGCCCTCGTGCACCACGCCGTGGATGTCGGCGACGACCGCGTGCTTGACACCTGCGGCGATGAGGAGCTTCAGGATGGCCGTACCGGCCGCTCCGGCGCCGGACATGACGACCCGTACGTCCCCGATTCCCTTGTTCACCACGCGCAGTGCGTTGGTCAGCGCGGCCAGGACCACGATCGCGGTGCCGTGCTGGTCGTCGTGGAAGACGGGGATGTCGAGGGCCTCGCGCAGCCGTGCCTCGATCTCGAAGCAGCGGGGTGCGGAGATGTCCTCCAGGTTGATGCCCGCGAAGCCGGGGGCGATCGCCTTGACGATCTCGACGATGGCGTCGGTGTCCTGGGTGTCCAGGCAGATCGGCCAGGCGTCGATGCCGGCGAACCGCTTGAAGAGGGCGGCCTTGCCCTCCATCACGGGCAGGGCGGCCTTCGGCCCGATGTTGCCGAGGCCCAGCACCGCGGAGCCGTCCGTCACAACTGCGACGGAGTTGCGCTTGATGGTGAGACGGCGGGCGTCCTCGGGGTTCTCGGCGATCGCCATGCAGACCCGGGCCACACCCGGGGTGTAGATCATCGAGAGGTCGTCACGGTTACGGATGGGGTGCTTGGACGCCATCTCGATCTTGCCGCCGAGGTGCATCAGGAACGTACGGTCGGAGACCTTGCCCAGTACGACACCCTCGATGCCGCGCAGGTTTTCGACGATCTCGTCGGCGTGCGCGGTGGAGGTGGCCGCGATGGTGACGTCGATCCGCAGCTTCTCGTGGCCGGAGGCGGTCACGTCGAGGCCGGTGACCGAACCGCCGGAGGACTCCACGGCCGTGGTGAGCTGGGAGACCGCTGTGCCACTCGCGGGCACCTCCAGCCTGACCGTCATCGAGTACGAGACGCTGGGCGCCGTTGCCATGGCCGAGTCCTTCGCTTTCCTTAGCTTCATTGCCGCGCGGCCGGGGCGCTCACCTCGGTCACGCTTTCCGATCGTCGCACCTACTGGCCGGTAGCCGGTAATGACTGCCACGGTTCGGAAAGCATTTTCCACCATACGAGATAGGGTTAGTCCGGCGGAACCCGTAACCAAGAACAGACCCGCGTCACCGGAAGGTGACGCGGGTCTGTCTTCTTGGTCGAGCGGCACCGACCCGCCATGCTCGCCTCGCGGCAAG
Source organism: Streptomyces sp. NPDC015032 (assembly GCF_043080425.1). Taxonomy (NCBI): domain Bacteria; kingdom Bacillati; phylum Actinomycetota; class Actinomycetes; order Kitasatosporales; family Streptomycetaceae; genus Streptomyces; species Streptomyces sp. NPDC015032. Next base: position 572,079 of record NZ_JBIBVN010000001.1, read on the forward strand.
TGGTCGCTCGAAGCGACGAAGGTTGGGCCCGGGGGCTTGGATCGAGCCGGTGCCGACACCAGGCTAACAAAGACCCCGGAGAAGTGATTCCCGGCGGACGGATCGGTACGGAAATCCGTCCGCCCGGTGGTGCCTCCGCTTCCTTGCCCCGGGTCTGCTCCCCTGCCCCGGGGCTGCCTCAGTCCCTCAGCAGGTCCGGGACGCCGTCCTCGTCGGGCAGGTCCCGCTGCCCCGAAACCACCGTGAGCTGCTGCGTCGCACGCGTCAGCGCCACGTACAGCACCCGCAGACCGGCCGGGGACTCGTCCGCGATCTCCGCGGGCGAGACGACCACCGTGGCGTCGTACTCCAGCCCCTTCGCCTCCAGGCTGCCCAGGGCCACCACCCGCTCGCCGAGACCGGCCAGCCAGTCGCGGGCCTGCGCCCGGCGGTTCATCGCGACGACCACCCCCACCGTGCCGTCGACCTCGGCCAGCAGCCGCCGCGCCTCCTCACGCACCGAAGCGGCCAGATCGCCGTCCTGCACGGTCTCGAAGCGCGGCTTCACGCCCGTGGAGCGGACCGCGGCCGGTGACTCCATTCCGGGCATCGCGAGCGCCAGGACCTTCGAGGCCAGCTCGGCGATCTCCGCCGGGTTGCGGTAGTTGACCGTGAGGGTGAAGCGGCGGCGCGGCCGGTTGCCCAGCGCCTCGTCGCGCGCCCGGGCGGCCTCGTCCGGATCGGACCAGGAGGACTGCGCGGGGTCTCCGACGATCGTCCAGGTGGCGTGCCGGCCACGGCGGCCGACCATGCGCCACTGCATGGGCGTGAGGTCCTGCGCCTCGTCGACGATGACATGCGCGTACTCCGTACGCTCCGCGGCCAGCCGCTCGGCCCGCTCGCGCTGGGTCTCCTCGCGCTGCGGCATGAGCTCTTCCAGGCCGGAGAGCTGGTCCAGCGGGTCGAGTTCGCGCTTCTTCTTCGGCCGGTGCGGGGTGCCCAGCAGCGTCTGCAGCTCGTCGAGGATCGCCACGTCGTGCACGGAGAGCGGTCCGTCGCCCTTCTTGTCGAGCCGCTTCAGGGAGCGGGCCAGGCGGCGCACCTCGCCCTGGTTGAGCACCCGGCGCGCCCAGCGCCCGAGCCGCTTCTCGTCGGCCATCGCGGCGAGCACCCCGCGGGGGGTGAGCTCGGGCCACCAGGCGTTCAGGAAGTCCAGGAAGGGGGCCTCGGTGGCGACGTCCTCGTCGAAGGAGGAGCGCAGTTCGGCGGCCAGCTCGGGGTCGGTGTAGCGGCCCCGGCCGGAGGACTTGTTCCACAGGGCGTCCAGGAGCATTCTGCGGGCGCGCGGGCGCAGCAGGTTGACCGGGGCGGTGCCGCCGAGGACGGACTGCCGGATGCGGTGCAGTTCGTCGGCGTTCAGCTCGACCCGGGCGCCGAAGGCCACGACCCGCAGCCGGGTGGGGGTGGCCGGAGCCCCGCCTGCTCCCTCTGCTCCCTCCGCCCCCTCTGTAACGTCTCCTCCCTCTACTCCCTCTGTTCCCTCCGCTTCGTCGCCGAAGGACAGCTGGCCGTTCCGGTCCGCCGCCCGGCGGGGGGTGCCGGGCTGTTCCAGTGCGCCGCGTGACGCCTTGCGCAGCACCTGGAGCATCCGGGAGGAGCCCTTGATCCGGGCGACGGCGGGTTCGTCGTACGTGGTGGCGCCCGCGACGCCGGCCGCCTCGTCGGAGAGCGAGCCGACCGCGCGGATCGCGACCTGCCCCTCCTCGCCCAGCGAGGGCAGCACGCCTTCGGTGTACGCGACGAGGAGCGGGGTCGGCGAGACGACGAGGATGCCGCCCGCGTATCGCCGCCGGTCCTGGTAGAGGAGGTACGCGGCACGGTGCAGGGCGACGGCGGTCTTGCCGGTGCCGGGGCCGCCGGAGACCTCGGTGACGGAGGCGGCGGGGGCCCGGATCACCAGGTCCTGCTCGGCCTGGATGGAGGAGACGATGTCCCGCATGGTGTGGCTGCGGGCCTGGCCGAGCGCCGCCATCAGGGCGCCGTCGCCGATGACGGGGAGCTTCTCGCCGCCCAGGTAGGCGGTCAGCTCGGGGCGCATCAGGTCGTCCTCGACGCCGAGGACCCTGCGGCCCTTGGAGCGGACGACCCGGCGGCGCACCACCCGGCCCGGCTCCTTCGGCGTCGACCGGTAGAACGGGGCGGCGGCCGGTGCACGCCAGTCGATGACCAGCGGCGCGTAGTCGGAGTCGAGGACTCCGATCCGGCCGATGTGCAGCGTCTCCGCGATGTCGGCGGACCGGTCCTCGCGTACGGCGTCGTCGGCCGGCTCGACGGAGGTGTACGCGCCGTCCGGGCCGCGTTCACCGTCCTTGCCGAGCAGCAGGTCGATCCTTCCGAAGAGGAAGTCCTCGAACTCGCTGTTCAGCCGGTTGAGGTGGACTCCGGCCCGGAACACCTGGGCGTCGCGCTCGGCGAGCGCTCCCGGGGTACCGACCTGGCCGCGCTTGACGGCGTCGTTCATGAGAAATTCCGCCTCGTGGATCTTCTCTTCGAGGCGGTGATAGACACGGTCGAGATGTTCCTGCTCGACACCGATTTCCCGGTCCCGCAACGAATCGACAGCGGCATCCTGCGCGGCCACCGAGGCCCCCTTCTGACGTGCATTGGGCAGCCGTCAACCTTATGCGAAGGGGAGCCCGCCGCGCACCTGCCGCGCCTATCGAAATACTCGCCGGTCCTCGACACCGCGGTCACTTCCGGTAGGGCGCTCCCGTGTCCGCCCCCTCCACCGCGGCCACGGCCGCGGCCGCGTCCACGGCTGCCACCGCCGCCGCCCTGCGCCGGTGCCGGGCCACCCGCTCCCGGTTCCCGCACACCTCGCTGGAGCACCAGCGGCGTCGGCGGCCGCGCGAGGTGTCCAGGTAGAGGCGGCGGCAGTTGTCGGCCTCGCAGCGGCGCAGCCCGGCCCGCGCCACGGGATCGGTCAGGAGTTCGACGACGTCGCGGGCGACAGCGGCCAGCAGCGCCCCGCACTCGGGGTCGGCGCTCAGTGCCCGTACCAGCGTGCCGCTCCTGCCGCGCACGGCCCGCAGCCCCGGCGGGGCGGCCGCGGCGAGCGCGTTGACTCCTTCCAGGGCGCCCTCGGCCCCGCGGCCGCCGAGCTCGGCGGCCAGCAGACGCTCGACGCCGCTCCTCAGCTGCCGGAAGCGCACCACCCAGGTGTCGTCCACGGCGTCGAGTCGGGTGCCGCTCGGTACGAGTCCGGAGGCGACCAGCCACTCCGCGAGTTGCTCGGCGCCGTCGAGCAGTTCGCCGGCGCCGGAGGTGCCGGTCCCGGTGGCCACCAGATCCAGGCAGGGGCGCCCGGAGCCGAACCGCCAGTCGTACGAGCGCTTGCCCGCCGCCATGCGCAAGTCACCGCCTCGGGGTCTCCGGTCGAGGACTCCCCCAGAGTGCCCCTCGGGGCGCCGCCCCGGAACCCCTGCTGCCACGTGGACCGGCAGGTGCCGGGCCCGTACAGTGTGCCGATGGACCACCACGATCTCCGCTCCGCCGGCCCCGAGGCCGGCCCGCTCCTGCTCAGGCCTTGGCTGCCCGCAGACCTGCCGGCCCTGATCGAGGCCTACCGCGATCCCGCGATGCGGGCCATGCTGGCCTCCCAGGTCACGGACGAGGCGGAGGCGCGGCTCTGGCTGCGGGTGCAGCAGGAGGGCCGGGAAGCCGGTACCCGCTTCAGTTTCGCGGTGGTCGATCGCGATCGCAGTGACGAGCTGGTCGGCCAGGTGGTGCTCAAGTACCCCGCCCCGGGCTCCGGCAGCGCGGAGGTCGGGTACTGGACAGTGGCATCGGCGCGCGGCCGCGGGGTCGCGCCCCAGGCGCTCGGGGCGCTCACCGACTGGGCGTTCGAGGCGTTCGCCGGGGACGGGCTCGTGCAGCTGAACCTGCTGCATCAGATGGACAACGAGGCGTCCTGCCGGGTCGCGGAGAAGAGCGGTTACGGCTTCGCGGAGATTCTTCCGGCGCGGCCGCCGTGGCCGCTCGACGGGCACCGGCATGTGCGGGTGCGTACCGGTCGCCCCCGGCAGCCGCTCCGTCCGTAGCCGCCCCGTCCCCGGGCTGCTCCGTCCGTAGCCGCCCCGTCCCCGGGCTGCTCCGTCCGTAGCCGTTCCGTCCCCGGGCTGCTCCGTCCGCAGCCGTTCCGTCCCCGGGCTGCTCCGTCCGCAGCCGTTCCGTCCCCGAGCCGCTCCGTCCGCAGCCGTTCCGTCCCCGAGCCGCTCCGTCCGCAGCCGTTCCGTCCCCGAGCCGCTCCGTCCGTAGCCGCCCGGTCCCCGGGCCGCCGGGCGACCGCCCGCGCAGCTCGTCCGGGGATCGACGGGCCCCGGACGGACCTCACGCCGTCAACGACGAACCGTCGTACAGGATCCGCTGGAACAGCCGGTGGTCGCGCCAGTCGCCGTTGATGTGCAGGAAGCGCGGGGCCAGTCCGTACTCCTCGAAGCCGCACTTGGCGAGCACCCGCTGCGACGCCACGTTGTCCAGCGCCGTCCCCGCCTCGATCCGGTGCAGGCCCAGCCCGTCCCTGGCCACCTCGCAGACCCGCTGCACGGCGGCCGTGGCCAGACCACGGCCCGTGTACTCGACATCGATCCAGTAGCCGAGAATCGCGCTGCGGGACGGCCCGAGCACCATGCCGGTGAGGTTGAACCCACCCACCGCGCGGTCCTGTTCATCGGCGAGCACCCACGGCATCGCCCGGCCCGCCTCCCGGTCCGCGAGCATTCCGCCCAGCCGCTCCTGCTGCCCCCGCTCGGTGTAGAAGGAGTCGGGCCGCTCGGGCTCCCAGGGCCGCATGTACACCCGGCTGCGGGTCAGGGCCTCGGCGAGGGAGGCGGCGTCGGCCGGGGCGGCGGGACGGAGCCGTACCTCCGCGTCGATCCGGTGTATGCCATCGATCATCCGATCACGCTACATTCCCGTGCAGATGCGCTGGTACATCCACCGCGGAGTGGCCTGTCCAGGCACCGCCACACCGACTGCCGCGCCGGGGCTGCGACAGCTACGCGACCCGCACACGGATGAAGGTGATGACGACTGCGGGCAGGAGTGAGCGGCAGGAGTCGACAGGGCGCTGATCACTCTGCGGACCAGTGCCTTCCTTCTTGTCGTGCTACTCGCAACGGCCATCGGCCCCCGATGTCTGACCGCTTTCAGACGGCGCTGATCGTCGCCGGGTTCTCGGGGAGCTGCCAGCTGCCGCCGCGGTCCTCCTTCGCAAGGCGCGCGGCGAGACCGGGAACGTGCAGAAAGCAGGCCAGTGCGGTGGCGGCCTGGAAGGCGTCGATCGCACGCTGGGTCATCGGCATGCCCAGGCGCAGGAGACGCGGATTCACTTCGCCCTGGATCTCGTCGACGAAGGGCCGCAGCACGCGGTCGTAGTTTGCCAGTGCGGTCGGCAGGTCGCCCTGGTGCCGGCTGATCTCGCCCGCCAGGACGTAGGCGCCCACCAGGCCGCCGGAGATGCCCATGCCGCTGTACGGGGAAGCACAGTGGGCGGCGTCGCCGGCGAGGACCACGCGGCCCTGGGACCAGGTGTCGGTTCGGACCTGGACGATCTCCTGGGAGTAGAAGAAGGGGCTCGTCCGCATGCCGTCGATGAAGCGCTCGGTCTGCCACCCCGCGTCGCGGAACCTGCCGGCCCAGAACTCCCGCTGGCGCTCGACGGGCTCCCGGTGGACCGCCGAGGCCTCCTCGGACTCCTCCCGCATCACGAAGTACACCTGGGTCTCGGCCGGGTTGTGGCTGCGGCGCATGATCTGACGGCCTCCCGGGACCATGTAGGTGTCCCGGATGTTGCTGTCGGACGCTGTGCGCGGCATGAACCAGTAGGCCATGTGGATGCCGATCCGCCAGTACGGGTCGAAGTCCGCGGGGAGGATCGCCCGACGGATGCGCGATCCCTGCCCGTCCGCGCCGACCAGGAGGTCGAACTCGCCGGAGGAGCCGTCGGAGAAGTGCGCGACGACCTTCTGTCCGTCCTGTTCGAAGCCGTCCACGCTCACGCCGAAGATGCACTCGGTGTCGTCCTTGGTGGCGTCGTGCAGGATGCGTACCAGGTCACCGCGCATGATCTCGTACTCGGACGTGAGGCTCTGCCGGCCGCGGCCGGAGGTGTTGGCCATGATCGTCGCCCTGGCCCTGCCGCGCGCGTCGACGAAGGCGACACCCGCCTCGTCCACCAGCTTGCCGCGGACAGCGTCCAGCAGCCCCATCCGCTCGACGGCCTCGATGCCCTGCCCGCGGAGGTCGACCTGCGCCCCGGTGGCCCGCAGCGCCGGAAAGCGTTCGGCGACGGTCACCCTGTGGCCGCCCCGCGTGAGCCAGAAAGCCAGCGCCTGGCCTGCTATCCCGCCGCCGACAACAAGGACCCGAAGGGGGCGCGCTCCCGATCCGTAGGCCATGCCTATCACCCCAAAAAATCTATCAGTGAATGATTCCTCTTCAGAGTCATCTCATCTATCAGTGATAGATTTGTCAACGTGACCAAGGTGAACCGGGAGATCGTCGTCTCCGAAGCGCTCGACCTGCTCGACGAGGTCGGGCTGGACACGGTCAGCACACGGCGGCTGGCAAAGCGGCTGGGCGTCGAACAGCCCTCGCTCTACTGGTACTTCCGCACCAAGAAGGACCTCCTCGCGGCCATGGCGGAGGCGGCGATGGCACCGCATGCGGCCGCCCCGCTGCCGATGCCCGACGACGACTGGGGCGACTGGTTCCTGGACAACACGCGGAGCTTCCGGCGCACCCTGCTGATGCACCGGGACGGCGCACGCCTCCACGCAGGCAGCACCCCTGCGGGCGACCTCGATCGGATCCGCCGCAAGATGGACTTCCTGGTCACCTCGGGAGTGCCTGAGCGGGACGCGCAGATGGCGATGCTGGCTGCCGGCCGATTCACGGTCGGCAGCGTCCTGGAGGAACAGGCGGACGCCGGCTCCGGCGACGACTCGGATCCGCAGGCGGACATGCCTGTGATCGACCACGAGTCGGCATTCGAGGCCGGTCTGACCCTCATCCTGGGCGGCCTGGTGCACCGCACTGCGATGCGGGCCGCCTCCCTGTCGGCAAACGATGGCGAGCCCAAGCGGTCACCGCATCACCGCTGTTCAGGAGGTCAGCGTAGACCTCTGCCGGAGTCCGGTGGCCATGGAACGTGCGCGGACGGTGGTTGAGCTCGTGGGCGATGGCGTCCACAGCGGCCTGGTTGAACGTGCGAAGGTCCGCGCCCTTGGGCAGGTACTGCCGAAGCAGCCGGTTGGCGTTCTCGTTGGTGCCGCGCTGCCACGGGCTGCGCGGCTTGCAGAGGTGGATCGGCATCCCACTCTCGGCGGTGATCGCCTGGTGCTCGGCCATTTCCCGGCCTCGGTCCCAGGTGAGCGTCCGCCGCAGCTGGGGCGGGATGCCGAGGAGACTCCTGGTGAGGTGCGGAGTGACCTGCTCAGCCTTGATGCCATCCGGTAGCGCAACGACGGCCGTGCAGCGTCCACTGTTCGATGAGGTCGAGTGGTGGCAGTTGGGACAGTTCGGCGTCGGCGGTGCGCATGGCGGCGGCGTACTGCGGGGTGCCGAGCACGGCCGTGATGGCTTCGGCGATCTCGACGCGCGTCGCCGTGAGGTCCAGCGCGCGCCCGAGGTCGCGCCGGGCGAACGCGGTGGCGTTGTCGGGCTGGTCGGCGAGAATGCCCATGACCAAGACGGGCGTTGCGCCCTGCACCGCGTCGAGCAGGGATGCCCGGCCGCCGTGCGTGACGAACAGGTCGGCGTGGCGCAGGAGCGCGGTTGCGGGACGTGTTCGACGACCTTGATGCGGGGGTCGGTGCTTCGCGAGGTTGCCCGCGGACACGATCGCGTCGCAGTCGATTGCGGAGAGCGCGGCCATGATCTCCCGGTATGCACTTCCCACGACGGTACGCAGATCGGTCATTGCGGTGGTCAAGGTGCCGAGGCTCACGTAGACGAGCGGACGGGAGGAGGGAGAGCGGGCCGCCAGCCACCTGGGCAGGACGGTTCGGAATTCGGCGACGGTGCGTCGGACCGCGCGCGCCGAGAGCGGCGGAGCCGGGTAGAACCACGCGACGGGCGCGGGGGTGTGGACTGCTGTTGGTTTGCTGCGTTGAAGTGGGTTGTGGTGAGCAGGGGTGGGTGCTGGCGGTGGGTTCGTGGGGTGGGAACGGGGGTTCTGGGGTCGAATGGGTGACCTTTGCGGTTGGTGCTCGTTGGGCTGGGTGGTGGGTGTCCGGTCTTGTGGGAGGGGGTGTTGTGGTGGGTGGTGTGCGGGAGTTGGCGGCGCCGTTCGTGGTGGCCGGGCCGTGCGGGGTGGCGGTTCGGGACCGTCTCAAGCACCTCACGCCCCGGGACGAGGAGGTTCTGCGTGCGGTCGGTGAGCACCAGGGCCGTCTGGCTTCCCGTGATCTGAAGGCCCGTTGTGCGGACGGTCTGGAGCACAGTGCGCAGACCTGGGCGTCACGCAAGCGGGACCTGACCGGGGTGTCGTCGTCGCGGATCGCCGGTGCGATCACCAAGGCCACCCATGACCAGTGGGCACTGGCCCGGCGCTGCCAGGCGGCGCACGTCCAGACGCTGGAGGCCGGGATCGGGACGCTGCGGCACCGCCTGTCCCTCCCTATCGGCGCGCCGGGAACGAAGCGGGCCCCGGGTGGTTACCGGTCCAGGGGTGAGTGGTTCCACAAGTCCCGCCGCCTCGCGGCGCTGGAAGCCCGGCATGATGCTGCGGTCCGTGACCGGCAGGCCGGACGCGTCCGGGTCGTACGGGGCGGCAAACGCCTCCTCAACACCCGCCACCACCTCCCCCAGGCCCACCTCACCGAGGAGCAGTGGCGGGAGCGCTGGGAGGCGGAACGCTGGTTTCTTGCCGCGGACGGTGAGTCCGGGAAGCGGTTCGGGAACGAGACCATCCGCGTCACCCCGGACGGCGAAGTATCGATCAAGCTGCCCGCCCCGCTCTCCCACCTGGCCAACGCCAAGAACGGCCGGTACACCCTCACCTCGACCGTAAGGTTTGCGCACCGGGGCGTGGAGTGGGCCGACCGCATCACCACGAACCGGGCCGTCGCCTACCGCATCCACCTCGACACCGACCGCAGCCGCTGGTACCTCACCGCATCCTGGCAACGCCCCGCCGTCCAGACGATCCCACTGGCCACCGCCCGCGCCCGGGGCATGATCGGCGTCGACACCAACGCCGACCACTTCGCCGCCTACCACCTCGACCCACACGGCAACCCCACCGGCGAGCCCCGGCACTTCCCCTACAACCTGTCCGGCACCGCCGCTCACCGCGATGCCCAGATCCGCCACGCACTGACCCGCCTGATCAACTGGGCCAAGCAGGCCGGTGTTGCCGCGATCGGCATCGAGGACCTCGACTTCACCACCGAGAAGACCCGCGAGAAACACGGCCGCAGGAAACGGTTCAGGCAGCTGATCTCCGGCATCCCGACCGGGAAGCTCAAGGCCCGGCTCGTCTCCATGGCCGCCGAACAGGGCCTGAGCATCGTCGCGGTCGACCCCGCCTACACCAGCATCTGGGGTGCCCAGCACTGGCAGAAACCACTGACCACCCCCAAACGAAAGATGTCCCGTCACGATGCCGCCGGCATCGCGATCGGACGACGCGCCCTCGGACACCCGGTCCGGCGTCGGACGGCACCGCCCCCACACGACCGGAGAGATCGTGCGGGGCATCGGACCGCCCAGGCCAGGCCAGGCACCCGAGGACGTGAGGGAACCCGCCCACCCGCCACGGACCACGCCCCCAAAGACGTGCCGCCGAACGGGACGAGAAAGCGGCAACCCAGCGCATCCAACACCGTTCGGGACGCGCCCAGCACACATGACTGGGTCCAGGACCCACTCATGCACACTGGCTAGGAACGGTATCGGCTCAGCGGTATAAGGCCACAGACACTCCAAAGTCTTCGTCGATGTAGGACGTGGTGATCTGATCACGTCGCAACCAATTGCTCTCGGTCGCCAGTTGTCGCCCTGGTCGTTGTCCCTGTCGCTGTGGGCCGCGTGGGCGCGGGTGTTCCCCTGCGACGCCGGGCAGTGCTGTGACCGGGAAGGTTTGCCGGGCGTCGCGAGCCGGTGAACCTTCCCTGTCACCGAAGCCGCCCGAGCCCTCGGCATTCACCAATCGACACTGACAACCCAGATCAACCGGCTCGAAAAGGACCTGGGCCGAACCCTGATCGAACGCGCTGAACGGGGCCGCAGAATGCGGCCCACGCCCTTCGGAAGAAAAGTGGCCGCTGCCGCCAAGCGTCTCATTGGCCCAGGCGGGCGGCCTTGATCGCGCGTTGGGCGAAGACCTCCTCCCGGCGGTCTTCCATCTGCCGCAACGCGTCCTTGCGGTCCCGTTTGGAGAGCCGGTCAAGATACGTGTGGCCCACGAGGTGATCGGTCTCGTGCTGCAGACACCGGGCAAAGTACCCCAGCCCCTCGATGACGAGAGGGTTGCCATCCTTGTCGACCCCACGGGCGACAGCACGATCGGCGCGGGGGACCGCCATGCCCGCACCGGGCACGGACAGACATCCCTCGTAGTCGTCAACGAGTCGGCGACTACTCGGATCGGGCAGGTCCAGGACGGGGTTGATGATGTGGCCGACATGCCGGATTCCATAGTCGTCCGGGCAGTCGTACACGAATAGGCGCAGGTCAAGGCCAACTTGGTTGGCAGCCAGGCCGGCGCCGTCGGCCACATACATGCTTACGAACATGTCGTCGATCAACGCCGACAACTCCGGAGTCCCGAACTCGGTCACCTCCCGGCACGGACGGCTCAGCACCTGCTCACCGACCACCGTGACCCTGCGAACCGAACCCCGTCCCGCCTCCGGCGGCAGAGCCGGATAGGTATCCACCGGGCGGCCTTGCACACGGACTCGTCGGTCGACGGAACGGGACCGCTCGTCACGAACAGACATGGCTGTCTCCTTTTTGCGCACGCCACAGATGCCGCGGAGGCCACCGCGGCTGATGCCTTCAGCCGTACTGCTGCTTGCGAAGTTCTTTGCAAAGTAGCAGACTTTGCAAAGTGACTGAAGATGACGTCAACACCCCGGACGACCAGGCAGCCAGCACCGGCGAAGAACTGCGCCGGCACGAAGTCCGCACGGCCCTGCTGGACCTGCTGGCCGAAGTCGGCACCGTCACAGCGACCGAAGCCGCCTCCCGACTGGGCTACAGCTCCGGCCTCTGCTCATTTCACCTACGGCAGCTCGCACGTCACGGATACATCGAAGAGGCCCCCCACAGCGGGGGCCGCGCACGGCCCTGGCGTCTGAAGCAGCACACCCCCGCTGCCGACGGTCCCATGGCGGAGGAGCAGTTCGGCGATCTGGCCCGCGGGCTGGAGGACGAAAGCTGGCAGCGATGGCTGACCCAGCGGGATGAAGCGCCGTCCGAATGGCGCCATGACGAAGCCTTCAGCGCCGTCGCCTACCTGACACCCGAAGAGATGAGCCGAGTCGCGAACGTGATCCGACGGGCGCTCGCGCCCTACCAGGACCGCGAACAACGCCCCCTGGCCCGGCCCGACGGAGCTCGACCGGTGGCCCTCATCACCCGACTGTTTCCCCTGCTTCCTCACACAGCAGACGACGCGGACCAGGACTGAGGAGCCGTCAGCCTTTTGCACCCGCCTGAGGAAATGACACGAAGCTGAGACAACAGGCAGGCAACACGACGTCATAGTTCGCAGTTCCCGCGTTGCACCCTTCGTCCCCTTCGGCGGGGAACCCGTTGCGTGCACTGCTGACTGCCCAGCCTGACATCCTCGGCGAGAACCGCCGATGCCCCGGTCCGCGTCTCCGGGGACGCCCCCGACTCCTCAAGATCTGCCAGTGCGGCCCGGCCGCGATCCGACGCTCCCAGCCGGTCTCGTACGATCTGTGCGACGGCGGCCCCAGCCTGCTCGCCCATGCTGGTCGCTGTTCCCGTGATCACAGCTGCCAGGACCCCGACAGCGGCCGCAGCGAGTTCATCCGCTCCCATGACGCCCCCGAATCACCCGGCCACCAGGCAACTGCCCCTGTTCCCTCATCATGCCAGCGAGACACCGGATCACATCCAACTCCTCACTGTTAGCTGAAGGTTGCACAGTCGTCGAGTGGGTGGTGCGGGTGACTGAGGGCAGGATTGCCGCAGTCGAGGGCAACCCCGGCGGACCGCAGCGAACGCCCCCGGCCCGCCTCGGTGCTGGTGACAGGACGGCTGCCGCATGAGCACCTGTGACAAGCCGAATGCCTCATCGGTGACAACTGGGCTGCCTCGACCGGTCCTGTCCGCCGGTTCAGACGGCTTTGCCGGTGACAACTCACACGCTTCGGCTCAGCTGCCGAGGCCAGGGCGTTCCAGTGCCGCGGAGGACCGATGCGGGCAGTGCGCGCAGGCGGTGCCGATGAACGCACGGTCTGCCGCAGCGACGTCACGACCGGTGAGAGGTGCGGCCGCGGCCAGCGATACCGAAGAGAGCCAGGGCGTCCAACGAAACCGCCGCAAAGCCCTGTTCAGGACGTTGCGCTGGTCTCTGCGTAGTGAGGGTCAGGTCGCATAGATGCCGAGACGTCTCCTCAAGCACCTTCTTGGCTTCGGTATTTCGGGGGGTCGACCGCAAGCAGACGAGCGGCCGCGTTCATCGAGCGCAGCCGCTCAGTGTTCTCGGCATCAGCAGGAAGAGGCCCCGGTCGGGGTCTGCAGGTCGTATCGGACGATGCTCGCGTTGTCCTTGAACGAGATCCCCACGTTCCCGAGGGCGCCGCTCTCCTCGTACTGCGACCAGCTGATGGTCTTGATGTCGCCGGGCCCCACCCGCTTGCCGAGCGACATGATCACCAGAAGCCCGGTGCACGAGGAGGAGGAACTGCCGCCGCCGGAGGGCGGGTTCGCCTTGACCAGCGCTGAGCCGTCAACGGTGAACTGCTGCCGGTCGACCGTCTCCACCGTGTAGCCCTGCTTCAACTTCGCCCCGTCCATGACGGTGGTGAAGAAGACGTCGAAATAGCCGACGTGGACGGTCACCGGCTCACAGAGCTTCGGCGGCCCGCCGAACTCGATGGGCAGGTAGCCGGTCACGCTGCGCCCACGCAGATTGCTGTCCAGCCAGTCCTTGTCACCCCGGACGCAGGAAGGCGTGGGGGACGGAGGCGCCGCGGGGGTGGCCGCGATGGAGGCAGACGGACTCACCGACGTGGACGAGGGGGCGCCCGGGGCGGCGGCGTCGCCGCTGTCACCACTGCCGCAGCCGGAGAGGCCGAGTGTTCCCGACAGGGCGGCGAACAGGGCGATGGCCCGTAACAGTGACGGTCCCGCCTGGTCTGTCATCCATCCATGCTGACCGAACGGCACAGGCGAGTCAACGGCGCCCACGCCCCCGCAAGACGTATATCGAGGCCCGGGACATCGTGGTGACCCTGGCCGTGGACACGAGCGCGTCCGGATCGCCCGGCGCACCGTTACGGCCGGCGGCACCGGTCGGGCCCGGGGATGCCGACGGCCCGGACGGTGTTGGTCCTGGGGTCGTAGCCGTGCGGGTTCTCGGCCGGGACTGCGGAAGCTGCGGCGACCCGCACACGGATGACGAGACGGGCAGTGACGACGAAGACGGACAGCCGCGGTGGCTCTGTACGCGAAGAAGGGGTTCTGGCTCAGCTTCCGTGCAGCGGTTACTGTGCGCGATGAAGGCGACATGATCTGCGCATCGACGATGGGCAGTAATCCCGAAGCTATGGTGCAGCGATGAGCAACAACTCCCTCCTCGGCCGCGCTGTCCGTCTCGTTCCGCTGTCCGTCGATCGTGCAGAGGCGTTGTTCCCCTCAGCGTCGGATCCTGAGGTCTGGCGTTGGATGCCCCGGCCTCGACCAGGCTCCGTGATAGAGACGCGGGAGATGATCAGGCAGATGTTGGCGGATCGGGCGAGGAGATGCTTCGCCGTCCAGCGCCTCACGGACGAGACAGTGATCGGCTCGACCAGCCTGTATGAGCTTGACCTCGCGGAGAGTCGTGCGGAGATTGGTGCGACTTGGTTCGACCGTTCTTGTTGGGGCGGTCCCTACAATGCCGAATCCAAGCTTCTGCTGTTGGCCCACGCCTTCGACGATCTGGGCCTTGCTCGAATTGCCTTGCGAACCGACAACCTGAACGTGCGGTCCCAGCAGGCGATGACGCGGCTGGGGCTGGTCTATGAAGGGACGTTGCGCAGTCACATGGTGCGTCAAGACGGTACGCGTCCAGGTCCGCGAACCCCCGCGTGGAAGCAACCGAGAGCCGGCCCGCCATGGCTCACCCCGGGGCCACGAGGAAACACTCACACCCACAAAAGTAGGGTCACCCTTACCTGCCTGGCAGCTTCTGCACAGGGCCCCGGACAACCGACGAGCGAGGGGAGAAACCCCTGGGCGGACCCGCCCGTGACGGCCGGCCGTACCCGCCACTGGGGCACCCTGTGCCTGCTGCCGAGGGCATGTGGCCCACCAGGGCTCCTCCTGGCAGCAGCGGAAGTTCCGCCGGTACCAGAACATGCTCGGCGCCGCCGTGCAACTGCCCCTCTGCCCCGACCTGGGCTTCCCTCCCCAACGACGTACTCACCGTGCCGCCTGCGACGGCCGGCGGCCCGTGGCGCTCCTCGGTCGCAGGGGCTTCGGGCACCGTGCGCTGTGCGACCGCCATCCGCAGTGTCCCCGGACGGTACGGAATGCCCGAACCTGTCACCGGGCGCCTCGGCGGTCCTGGCCGAGTACAGGCAGGTCTCCCGTGCCACGGCATTGCCGGGCGACGGCCGGCTCCGTGATGGAGCGCCGCGTCCCACCGGGGCGGGGCATCTGGTGGGGTGGTGGGCCTGAGGGCTGGAGGCAGATGCGCGGGTAGCCCTGCGCCCCGGCAATCACCGGTGGTCCGTCTGATCACAACCCCCGGCCCCGCCGCTGCCTACGCCACCGTGCGGATGAGCTTCTTGTTGACGAACTCCTCGATGCCCGGGCGGCCCAGCTCGCGGCCGAAGCCGGAGCGCTTGATGCCGCCGAAGGGCAGCTCGGCGCCCTCGGCGCCGACGCCGTTGATGAACACCATGCCGGCCTCGATGCCGTCGGCGACGCGGGTGGCCTGTGCGGGGTCCGTGGTGAAGACGTACGAGCCGAGACCGTACGGGGTGTCGTTGGCGATCCGCAGCGCGTCCTGTTCGTCGGCCGCCCGGAAGACCATGGCGACCGGGCCGAAGAGCTCCTGGCGCGCCGCGGCGTGCTCGGTGGTGAGTCCGGTGAGGACGCCGGCCGGGAAGTGGGCGCCGCTGCGTTCGCCCTCGGTGTGCAGCGTCGCGCCTTCCGCGACGGCGGCGGCCACCTGGCGCTCCAGGGTGTCGGCCGCGGCGACCGAGGACAGGGGAGCCCCCGACTGGCGGGCAAGGAGCTGGGCGGTGAACTTCTCCACGAACGTTTCGTAGAGACCGGACGTGACGACGAACCGCTTGGCGGCGTTGCAGGCCTGGCCGGTGTTGTCGAGGCGGGCTGACACGGCGGCGTCCACGACGGAGTCGAGGTCGTCGGTGGACAGCACGATGAACGGGTCGGAGCCGCCGAGTTCGAGGACGACCTTCTTCAGGTGCCGCCCGGCGATCTCGGCGACGGCGGCACCGGCCCGTTCCGAGCCGGTCAAGGACACGCCGTGGACCCGCGGGTCGGCGATCACCTCGGCGATCTGCTCATTGGTGGCGTACACGTTGACGTACGCGCCGACGGGGAAGCCTGCCTCGGCGACCAGCCGCTCCAGCAGCGCGGCGGTGGCCGGGCACTGCGGGGCGTGCTTGAGGACGATGGTGTTGCCCAGGGCGAGGTTCGGGGCGGCGAACCGGGCGACCTGGTAGGCGGGGAAGTTCCACGGCATGATGCCGAGCAGAACACCCACCGGGCTGCGCCGGATGACGGCACGGCCGGGGCCGGAGGTGACGGGAAGCTCCTCGTCGGCGAGGAACTCCTCGGCATGGTCGGCGTAGTAGTGGTAGATGTCGATGCAGAAGTCGATCTCGCCCTCCGCTTCGTCGAGCGGCTTGCCCATCTCGCGCACGATGCTCGCCGCCAGTTCGGCACGGTGCTCGGCGTGCAGATCCCCCAGGCGGCGCAGGAGCGCGGCGCGCTCGGCCACTGAAGTGCTTCGTCCCCAGGCGGTGGCCGCGTGGGCGGCGTCGACGGCCGCGGTCACCTCGGCGTCGGTGGCGGTCGGGTAGGTATGTGTGGTCGTACCGGTGGCGGGGTCGGTGACGGCGTACATCAGGTCTCCAGGAAGTGAGGGGGACGTAAGGGCAGTGGGCCGTGCCGGCCTCGCGTCCAGTGTGCCGCGAGGCCGGCGTCGCGGAGTCCTACGGTTCGAGGATGGTGCGGGCCCCGACGGCGGACTTGAGGTCCTCGAAGGCGGCGGCCGCCTCATCGAGCGGGCGGACCTTGCCGATCAGCTCGTCCAGCGGCAGCCGGCCGGCCAGGTAGAGGCGGGCCAGCTTCGGGATGTCGATCGCGCCGACGCTGGAGCCGTAGTTACAGCCGAGGATGCGCTTGCCCTGGTCGGCGAGGTCGAAGAGGTTGAACGCGCCCATCGCGTCGGTGGCGGCCATGCCGACCAGGACGGCCGCCCCGCCGGAGGTAAGCATGCCCGGGAGGGTTTCGATGACCTTCGGGCTGCCGATGGCCTCGAAGGCGTAGTCGGCCCCGCCGAGTTCCTCCTGGCACCAGGCGGCCACGTCGGTCGTGGCGGCGTCGAGCGTGTGGGTCGCTCCGAAGCGTTCGGCGGCGGCCAGGCGCTCGGGCGAGAGGTCGACGGCGATGATGGGGTCGGCCCCCACCAGACGCAGGCCCATCACCACGGACAGGCCCACCCCTCCGGCGCCGACGACGACCGCGGACTCGCCGGGCCGCACGCCGGCGGTGTTCATGGCCGCGCCGATGCCGGTGGAGATGGAACAGCCCAAGAGGGCTCCGATGCCGAACGGCAGCTCGTCGGGGACCTTGACCGCCGCTGATTCCGGGACGACGACCCGGCTGGTGAACGCGCCGAGGCCCAGGTAGGGCCAGACCTCCTCGCCCTGGGCGTCGGTGATGGGTGTCGTGCCGTCGGGCAGGGTGTTCGCCACGGCCTGGGTGCCGGTGCACAGCCAGGCCATGCCGGCCAGGCACTTGCGGCAGCGGCGGCAGGGCGCGAACCAGGAGAGGACGACGTGGTCACCCGCCTTCACCGCGCTGACGCCTTCGCCCACGTCCGTGACCACACCGGGGCCGTGGGAAGAACGCCAAGGCTGGGCCGCCTGTCCATGATGATCTGGTGCGGCGGGACTTCACCGCAGCCGGGCCGAACCGGTTGTGGCTGACGGACATCACCGAGCACGCAACCGGCGAGGGGAAGCTGTATCTGTGTGCCGTCAAGGACGTGTACTCCAGCCGCATCGTGGGCTATTCCATCGACGCCCGGATGCAGTCCAGCCTCGCGGTGAGAGCCCTTGAATCCGCGGTGGCCCGTCGCGGCCAGGTCGCGGGATGCACTGTTCATTCCGATCGCGGGTCGCAGTTCCGCTCACGGAAGTTCGTGTCCGTTCTCGCACGTCACCACCTGGTCGGCTCCATGGGCCGGGTCGGTGCGGCCGGCGACAACGCGGCAATGGAGTGCTTCTTCGCGCTGCTGCAGAAGAACGTCCTCGACCGCCGTACCTGGGCCACCCGCCAGGAGCTGCGGATCGCGATCGTCACCTGGATCGAACGCACCTACCATCGACGCCGGCGTCAGAGACGCCTGGCCCGATTGACCCCCGTCGAGTACGAGACCATCATGACCCCAGCCGCAGCCCTGGCTGCATAAACCCCGCTGTCACCCAACCCTGCAGCAGGCCCCTCCTACATGGCGAGGGCGAGTGCACCCGGCCCGCAACGAGTCGAATCACGTGAAGCAACATCTTGATTCTCCGCGAGCCCTTTAGGTGGTCCACAGGACTACGCGATGCGGTTTCGCCTAGTAATGGAAACAGAGCGACAGGTGTCCAGATCGGGGGCCATCACGCCCACCCAGCGCCCGGAACGTCCCGGCGCAGCGGTTGCATCAGCGACGAATGGACCGAGGTAGCCGAAACGCGCCCCGCTCACATCGTCGTCCACAGCTCCAACGACTCGACCGAAGCCATTTCCGTGTGGCCCCGGCCGTGTGCAACCAGTTCATCTGCGGGGCAGCGCGGCACGCTCTGAGTCAACGGGCCGGCACGGAAACGACATTGCCTGCCGCGTCGCACCGCACGGTCCAAGCCGTCGAGTAGCCCGCCTCATGGACTCGTACGTCCACGTCGGGGGGGTGCTTGCCGCCGGGTACCTCGGCGTTGGCCGTCGTGCAGATGATCTGGCTGAGGCCGAGGCCGCCACCGGTCATGTTCGCCACGGGCACCGGGAGGAACAGGTCCACAGCGCCATCGGCAGTCCGGGCGGTCAGGCGCCCGTGGATCGGGGGCACCTCGGTGATCAGGCCACGGGCTCGTTCGGCCGTGTCGGGGCCCTTGAGGAGGAGGTCGAGGGCCTGTTGCGGGGTCACGGGGGCACTCACTTCGCGGAGCACGGCCTGGATGCCGTACGGGCCGACGAAGTAGAGGTGGGCATAGTGGGACAGGGAATCCGCCCACAGACCGGAGGCCGGGGCGCCAGCCGGTACCGGGCCGGTGGAACCTACGCCGCAGCCCGTCGACAAGGCCACCAACAGGGTAACAAGCCAGGCGAGTTGGCGCTTCATGACATGTCCTCCTGTGAGGGCCTGTACGGAAGGGTCACGGTGAAAACCGCGCCGCCGTCCGAGAGGTTGGCGGCGACGAGGGTGCCGTGGTGGAGACGTACGTTCTCCATCGCGATGGCAAGTCCGAGGCCGCTGCCTTCGGAGCGGGTCCGCGCGGCATCCGCCTTATAGAAGCGGTCGAAGATGTGCGGCAGGACGTCGTCCGGGATGCCGGGGCCGCGGTCGGCGACCTTGATTACGACGGCCTCCCGGGTGGTGGTCGCCCGGACGGTGACGGGCGCGGCGCCGTGCCGCAGCGCGTTGCCGATCAGGTTGGCGAGGACGACGTCGATGCGACGTGCGTCGACCCGGATGCGTGGATCGTCCTCGGGAAGCTCGGTGATCACCTCGCCCGGTTCCCGCCAGCCACGCAGTTGAAGCGTCTTGTGAATGATGGTGCGCAGGCTCACGTCGTCCAGGTGCAGGACCGCCGCGCCCGCGTCGAAGCGGGAGACCTCCATCAGGTCCTCGACCATGCCGGCCAGCTTGCGGGTCTCGTCGTTGATGAGGAGGACCGCGCCGACGGTGCCCGAGGGCAGCGTGCCGGAGCGGGCGTCCTCGTCGAGGGCATCGGTGACGGCGACCATCGCGGCGAGCGGGGTGCGCAGCTCGTGCGAGACGTCGGCGACGAACCGGCGGGCGTTTGCTTCCATACGCCGCAGTTCGGCGTCGTCTCGCTCCAACGTGGCGGCCATAGTGTTGAACGTGCCGGTCAACGCGGCAAGTTCGTCCTTGCCTACGACGTCCAGGCGTGTGTCCAGGGCACCCGACGTGATCTTCTCGGCCGCCGTACGCAGCTGTCGTACCGGCCGCAGCACCCGGCGGGCAGCAAACAGGGCAGGGGCGACGGCGAGGGCGAGCGCGGGGACAGCCCCCGTCCAGGCCGCGGTGATCAGCGTGGAGATGTCGGCCTGTTCGCCGTGCAGCGAGAGGTCTGCGTAGAGGACGAGCTCTGGCGGTTTCCCCGCCCTTTCGCCCCGGCCGGTGTAGCTCACAGGCATGCCGATGAGCAGCCGGGGTCCTGTGGTGTGCCCCACGCGCTCGTAGAAGGTGGTGTCGCCGCCCTTTGCCGCGGCGCGCAGAGCGCTGCTGATCTGGCCCGCGGTGCCGATGAGCGGGCCGCCGTCGCGGGAGACGGCCGTGTGCCAGCGGCGCGAGCCTGAGGCGCGGTCCAGTTGGCGCGCGAAGGTCCGCAGGTCCGTGTCGGTGGGGTTGGGCGGCAGGTTGGGGAGGAGCGAGTTGACCTGGAGGCGCAGGTCGTGGACGGTGTTGTTCTGGGTGCGGTCCAGGATCGCATTGCGGGCCTGGCGGAAGGTGAGCGCGGCGGTGATGAGCGCGCTGAGCGCGGCGACGAGGAGGAAGGCGACGACCAGGCGCGGGCCCAGGCCGCGGGGGAGCGCCAGTCTCATGCGGGCAGCGGGCCGAAGCGGTAGCCGAAGCCGCGCACGGTCTGGACGTACACGGGGTGGCGCGAGTCCTCCTCGATCTTGGCGCGCAGCCGCATCACGCAGGCGTCCACCAGACGGACGTCCCCGTAGTAGCTGTGCTCCCAGATGTCCTCGAGCAACTGCTGGCGGCTGAAGGTCCGCGCCGGTGCCGCGCTGAGAAAGAGCAGCAGCTTCAACTCGGATGCAGCGAGCGGTAGTTCCTCGCCGCGCTTGCGAACAGTGAGCGCGCAGCGGTCGATCTCCAGATCGCCCACGGTGGTGGGCCCGGCATCTGCGCCGGTGTTGGCCTGGTCGGGCGCGATGCGGCGCAGCACCGCGCGCATACGGGCCTCTATGACCGCTGCGCTCGCGGGCTTGACGACATAATCGTCGGCGCCCGCCTCCAGGCCGATCACAACGTCGATGTCGTCACCGCGTGCGGACAGGATCACGATCGGTAGGCGGCTGATCTCGCGGATGCGGCGGCACACCTCCAGGCCGCTCATGCCGGGTAGCATCAGGTCTAGGAGCACGAGGTCAGGCTTGACGGCGGTCAGCGCATCCAGACCATCTTCACCGGTGCCGACCGCCTCGGTCTCGTGCCCGTTGCGGGACAGGCCCAGGACGACACCGCGGCGCACGGCCGGATCGTCTTCGATCAACAGGACGCGGGTCATGGACAAGGCCTCTTCCACAGAGAATACGGTAATCCGGCATTGCCGGAGATATCAGGTAGTCGCCCACTGTACGGCCAGCCGCTGGCCGTGGCGTCACTCATCTCAACTGGCTGATGTCGACGGTGCCCGCACCTGGTATCGGTGCGGGGACTGCCGCCCACAGCACGACCCCGATGAGAGCCAGGGCCGCGACCACGCCCAGGCCCCGCCGGCCGCATGCCCAACCCGAGCGGAACCGCACCGGATCCTCGACGAGCCGTTTCGTCGCCACAGCGGCTACCAGCGACACCGCGATCGCGACAACGGTGCCGCCCCAGTCCCCGAGCCCGGAAAGCCGGGGCAACAGCAGTAGATACACCGGCCAGTGCCACAGATACAGGCTGTAGGAGATCTCACCCAGTCGACGCGGCAGACGGCTGCCCACGATCCGGGCCGCATGGGTGCCCGGTACCTGGGCCATGAGGACGATCAGTGCTGCCCCGGCCAGAGAGTGCAGGAATAGACCGCCCTGGAAGAGCAGCGGCGCCTTTTCGCCCTCGGTCACCGCCCACGCCACAACGAGCGCGCATGCCAGGACCAGGCACACCAGGTCAGCTGCGCGGCGTGGCACCCGGCGCGCGAGACCGCGTACCGGTGCGGTGGCCACGAGCGCCCCGAGCAGCAGGGCAGCGGCGCGGGTGTCGGTGCCCTCGTAGGCGCGGGTGGTATCCACCGCGACACCGAGCCAGAGGGTCAGTACGAGGGACACCATGGCTCCCATCCCGGCGAGCAGAGCCGTGATCCGCTCGCCGTACTGGCCCTGGGCTACCACAGCTATCACCACCGGCCAGGCCAGATAGAACTGCCACTCCACGCCGATGCTCCACAGGTGGGCGAAGACCCGGGTGTCGGAGGCGTTCCAGTATCCGATCTGTTCGGTGATGTAGTGCCAGTTGACGGCCTGGGCCCCGACCCAAGGCATGTCGTCAAGCGCGAAGCGCAGTTGGGACGAGGTGCCCCAGACCCATGTCACCGATACGGTCACGACCACCACGCAGACCAGGGCGGGCAGCAGGCGACGGGCACGGCGGGCCCAGAACTCGGCCAGGGCGATCCGGCCGCGCCCCGCCGTCTCACCAAGCAGTAGCCCAGTGATCAGGAACCCGGACAGCACAAAGAACAGGTCGACGCCGAAGAAGCCGCCGCGCAGATGCCCGGCGTGGAAGAGCAACACGGCCGCAACCGCGAACCCGCGCAGCCCGTCGAGGGCCGCGACGTGCGTACGACGCTCAGGCATGTGCCGCTCCCTCAGCTGTCGCACTTGAGCTTGGCGTACTGGTCATCGCTGGTCCACGAGCCCTTGGCCCATGTGTCCACGCGTGCGGGCGTGAAGCCCTCCAACTTGCCGAGCTCCGTGGCAAACCAGGCGGCGAAGACGGCCGCCCCCTGCTGGCAGTTGTGGATTCCGTCTGAGGCGCGCTGTGCGTTTTCTGCCGAGGCATCGGTGCCCCACAATTGCGCGGCGTCAAGGAACACCGCCGCGCCGCCGCTGTTGTTGGCGACCCCCATGGCTGCCTGAGGAGCGGTACGCATTTGCGACGCGTGCTGCTTGTAGAAATCATCGATTTTGATGGGCGGGGCCGGAACGAACACCGTCGTGGCCCCGGCGTCCTCGGCCGTCTTGACGAGCTTCTCGTAGGCGGCGCGCTGCTGATCCTGGCTTCCCCAGTCGTACGTGGTGATCTGGTAGGCGACCACGGTGGGCTGGAACGACTCAACGTTCTCAGCCAGTTGCTTCCACGTGTCGGCAGCGATCATCTTCGTGATCTCCTCACTGCCGGCGACGACCGTGCCCCCGCCCTGTGAAGAAGCGTCCTTGAACTCCACGCCGTCAGCTTTCAGGGCGGCACCCAGAGCGGGGGCTTCGGCGCCAGCGATGGAGTCGCCCACCCACAGCACCTTCGTACCAGTGTTCTTCGCCTCGCTCGCCGACTTGCTGTTCCCCTCTGCCCGGACGCCGGTGCCCTGATCACCGCACCCAGCCAAGGCGATACCGAGCGCGACGGCCGCAGCCACCATGGTCAGGGCGTAGTGGGAAGAACGACGGGACGTATGCCGATACGGGAAACGGGACCTGCGGTTGCTGTTCATTCACCCAGCAGAACAGCCCAGATGCCGCCTACTGCCCGCCGTCATCGTTTGATCATAGAGCGGACAACAATCGCTCATGAAGGATAGAGGCCAGCGTATCCGCAGGCCGGTCGGTCTCACCACGGCTCCGAGGCCCCGGCCACACTGGCGGCCGGGCAGTGGTTGGCCAGCTGCCGACGGAAAGACGCGATGACGTGGCTTTGTTCTAGGGGCAGCAGATGTCTGCTACTTCGGGAGGCAGTGCCGAGGGCCGCAGCGTTCGCATTGTTCACGGGATGCGGCAGCACCAGTTGCAGCTCTCAGTTGCGGTACGCGGCTGTCGCGATCTCGATGAAAGATCGGATCAAGGGGTTGGTGTCACCTTCGTTCCACACCGCCACCACTCGGCTCGGCGCCATGTCGGTCAGCGGTACCACGGCCAGCTCCGCGGGCAGGTCGTGTCCGAGCGGGGCCAGGCCGACCGTGCCGTTCCACAGCACGGCCTGCAGGCATTCCTGGACTGCGCGCACCACGGGGCCCTCGCGCGGCCTGCCGCCGTTCCAGTACGACTGCCAGATGGGGTCGGTGCCCTGCGGAAACTGGAACCAGCGGCGGTCGCTCAGCTCAGCCAGCCGCAGCCGGTCGCAGCGGGCCAGCGGATCGTCGGCGCGCAGGACCACGCCGACCGGATCGGTTCGCAGCGCACGCATCGTCAGGGTGGTCTCGTCGAACGGCGCCCGGGTGAGGGCGACATCGACCAGTCCGGCGCGCAGCCCGCACGTCGGGTCGGTCAGATCGGTGTCGCGGATGCGGATGTCGATGCCGGGGTGGCGTTGTCGGTAGGCGGCGGCCAGCCTGGATACTCCCGGGTCGGTGCCGTCGCCCAGGATGCCGACGGTGAGGGTCGCGACGCCGGCCGCCGCGCTCACACGTACCCGGACGCGGTCGGCATGGTCGAGTAGGGCCCGCGCCTCGTCGAGCAGCACCCTGCCCACCGGAGTGAGCGCGACGCCGGTGGGCGAGCGGGCGAAGAGCAGGGCCCCGACGTCGGCTTCCAACTGCTTGATCGCCCGGCTCAGCGGCGGCTGACTCATGTGCAGTCGGGTGGCGGCCCGGCCGAAGTGGAGTTCCTCGGCGACCGCCACGAAGTAGCGCAAGGTTCGTAGCTCCACGCTGCAACGATACCCACGAGGTATCGCTGCTGCGGGATGGGTCTTGGACACCGGCAGGGCCCCGGCGGTGCACTGGTGAGCATGACCGAAGAAGCGAAGACCAGCGAGCCGCAGACCGACCCCGCCGTATCGGTGGTGGGTCCCGGCGACGGCGAGACGATCGTTCTGGGCACCACGCGCATGCGTGTCCTGGAGGACGGCAGCCACACCGGGCACCGCCTCGCGATCGCCGAGTCCGTCCTCGCCCCGCGCACCCAGGGACCGCCGCAGCACCGCCACGCCCAACACGACGAGGGTTTCTACGTCCTCTCCGGCACCGTGCGGTTCACCGTTGGGGACGAGGACCACGACGCCACCACGGGCACGCTCGTGATCGTTCCGCCAGGCACCCCGCACACCTTTGCCAACCCGACCGACCAGCCCGCCGTCATGCTCAGCACATTCACCCCCGACCTGTACGTGCAGTACTTCCGAGACCTCCAGGAGGCGCTCACCGGCGGCCGGCCGTTGACGCGACAGGCCAACATCGATGCGATGAGCCGCTACGCAACCGAGCCCGCCACCGACCTCGCCTGAAGCCGAAGGGACGGAACGGCCCAGCCACATCTGACGCCGCGCACTGATCCACCTGGGGTTACGGGACAGCCCTTGGCATCGCGCCCTCGCCGGCGCCAGCCGCGGCCATCGGTTTCCCCGACCTCGTCAGCTCTCGTTCTCCACGGCCAGGGCCGCCAGCCGGTCGAAGGTGCGGATCAGCTCCGCGCGCCTCTCCTTCTTGTACCCGTCCGCGGGCTCCAGGCCGTCGATGATCCGCTCCCACACGTCCATGAACGTCTTCTTCCAGCCCTCGACCACCGCCGCCTCCGGTACCTTCGCGCCGACGTAGTGCTGCTCCGCCATCAGGCACAGCAGCTCGACGTTGCACGGCACGGCCACGCCCCAGTAGTCGTCGGGCTCCAGGCCGACCGGGTCGCCGGCCATCGCCTCCTCGATCTCCGAGATGAGCCGTCCGGTGATGTCCGACAGGTGATCCGCGGCCGTGTCACTGTCGAAATTCCCACTGCCCCAGGTGCCCATGGGTCCTCCCTCTTTGCCGTCCTCCGTCTGCGCCGGTTCTATCAATCGGGACTGACAACAGGGGTGCCCGCAGGGCCGTCCCCCGCCGGGTCCAGCGCCAGCCGGTAGCCCCGTTTGACGACCGTCTGGATGAGGTGGGGCACGCCCAGTGCCGTACGCAGCCTCGCCACGGCCGTCTCCACCGCGTGTTCGTCGGCGCCGCCGCCGGGCAGCGCGCGCAGCAGGTCGGCTCGGGACACCACCCGGCCCGGCCGGCGGGCCAGGGTGTGCAGCAGGGCCATTCCCGCGGGCGGCACCGTGCGCAGTGCGCCGTCGACGATCACGGCGCGGCCGCGGATCTGGACGTGGTGCCCGGCGAGCGGCAACGTGTGTGCCCTGGCGGGGAGTTCATGGCACAGCAGCTGGACGAGCGGGGCGAGCCGGGAGCGTTCCGGCTGGACGGTGCCGATCCCCCGGGCCCGCAGCGGGAGGGCGGTGACCGGTCCGACGCAGGCCACGAGGACGTCCTCCCGCAGGGCGCTCAGAAGCTCCGGGAGCAGCCCTCGTCTCTCGGCCCGGCCGAGCAGTGACACGGCGGCCGGGGCGCTGGTGAAGGTGAGGGCGTCCAGGTCCCGGGCCAGAGTGGTGTCGAGCAAGCGGTCGAGCGGGGTGATGTCCTCGGGGTCCTCCCAGCGGTAGACGGGTACGGCGATCACCTCGGCTCCCGCGCCGCGGAGCGACTCGACGAAGCCGGGGGCGGGTTCGCCGTGCAGCTGGACAGCGATACGGCGGCCCTCCACGCCCTCGCCCAGGAGCCGGTCCAGCACCTCGGCCATGGATTCGGAGGCGGGTGACCACGCCTCGGTCAGCCCGGCGGCCCGGACGGCGCCCTTGGCCTTCGGGCCGCGGGCCAGCAGCTCGACGTCGCGCAGGACCGTCGTCAGCCGGTCGCCGAGACCCCAGCCCTCGGCGGCCTCGATCCAGCCCCGGAAGCCGACGGCGGTGGTGGCGACGACCACGTCGGGGGCGGCTCCGACGATTCCCCGGGTGGCAGCGAGGAGTTCGGTGTCGTCGGCGAGCGGCACGGTCCGCAGGGCGGGCGCGTGCATGACGACGGCGCCACGCCGCTCCAGCAGCGCGCCGAACTCCGCCGCGCGCCGCGCGGCGGTGACCCCGACGGTGAAGCCCGCGAGCGGCCCGTGCTGTGCGTCCTCGTGCATGTGGTCTGCCCGGCTCTCGTCCCGCTGCTGCCCGATGCTGCCGACGGCCGAGCCTGCCAACGGCGCGTGACGGACCTGGTTCAGCCGTATTTCCCACACGTTACGTCCGTTGGCACCGAACGGTCATGGATCACGCCGCCCGGCATCGCCGGTCCGCGGTCCGGCGCGTCCGAGCGAGGTGGATCCGGGCGCGGGGGTCCGGGCGCGGGGGTCCGGGCGCAGAGGTCCGGGCGCAGAGGTCCGGGCACAGAGGTCCGGGCACAGGGATCCGGGCACAGGGATCCGGGCGCAGGGGTCCGGGCACAGGGATCCGGGCACAGGGATCCGGGCACAGGGGTCCGGGTGCAGGGGTCCCCGGTCCAGGGGAGGCGTACCGCTCTCGGTTCACCGGTCAGGCGGTTCCCAGCATGAGCGCCGCGTCGGGCCGGGGCAGCCAGCTCCCGCCGGGCCGCACCATCCAGCCCTCCTCGGCACCGAGCCGGGCCGCGGCTTCGCGCAGGGCGTCGAGGCCGGGGTGACGCAGCCCCTTGCGCCAGACCAGCAGGAGCGGGGAGACCGGTACGGGCCGTACCAGCGGACGCACCACGGTGCCCGGCATCGGAGGGAAGCCGACGACGCACAGAACGGCGTAGCGCGACTTCGCCATGACCCGTTGGAATTCGGCCACACCGATGGCGAGCGGGACGGGCGGTGCCAGTTCGATGCCCCACTCGGCGAAGAGCAGCCGGGCGAAGTCTGTCCATTCCTCGGTGCGCGGGTTCCCGGCGCCCGCGTAGACGGTCTCACCGGCCAGGTCGGCCAGGGCGACGGTCTCGTGCGCGGCGAGGGGGTGACCGGCCGGGAGCAGCACGGCCATCGGCTCGTACCGCACCGGCTGTACGCCGAGCCGCACCCGCACCGCGGGGTCGAGCCCGGCGGCGCGGCCGAAGGAGACGTCGAGCCGCCCGGCGAGGATCTCGCCCGCGGCCCAGGTGAGCCCGCTCTCGAAGCGCGCCATCAGCTCGCACGCGGGAGCCAGCTCCCGAGCGCGGGCGAGGACCCGGGCAGCCGTCATGCCGTCGGTGTTGAGGTCGACGAAGAGTGGCCGGGCCGCGGGGTCGGCGAAGGCCGCGGCAAGATCGTCGTGCGCCTCCAGCACCCGCCGGGCGTACGGCAGGAGACGTTCGCCGTCGGCGGTGAGGGAGACCTGCCGGGTGGTGCGCACAAAGAGCTCCGCACCCAGTTCGCGCTCCAGTCGGCGGATGTCCCGGCTCAGCGCCTGCTGTGCGATGTAGAGCCGGGCGGCGGCGCGGGTGAAATGCAGTTCCTCGGCGACGGCGACGAAGGCGCGGAGCAGCCGGGGGTCGGTGTGGGTACCGGGATGGGAATGCGTCCGGGTCGTGCCCGGGTCGGCAGCGGAGATGGCCACCTCAAGAATTTACAACACAGATGCGTTAATCGGTACGGAGAAGGTGTTGGACCCCATGCGGCGTGCGCCCCGAGGGTTGATCCATGCCGTACGAGAGAACACCGCCCACCGACCCCATACTCACCGTCTCCGGAAACCTGCTGATCATCGCCCCGCGCGCCGCCGCCCCCGCCCGGCCCGCACCCACCAACCCGTACCGCCGCCTGCTCGCCACCCCGGGCGCCCGCGCCTTCACCGCGGGCAACCTCCTGGCCAGGCTGCCCATGGGGATGTTCAGCGTCAGCGCGGTCATCATGATCGCCGGCTCGCGCGGCTCGTACGCCCTGGCCGGAGCCGTCACCGCGACCGGCCTCGCCGCCACGGCGGTGGTCGCCCCCTGGACGGCCCGGCTCGTCGACCGGTACGGACAGGCGCGGATCGCGGTGCCCGCCACCGCGATCGCCGCGCTCGGCTCGCTGGCCCTGCTGCTCTGTGTGCACTACGGAGCCCCGTCCTGGACCCTCTTCGCCTCCTACGCCGCCACCGCCACCACCCCCAACACGGGCGGGATGTCCCGGGCCCGCTGGGCCCATCTGCACCGGGGCGATCCGGCCGCCCTGCACACCGCGAACTCCTTCGAACAGGCCGCCGACGAACTCTGCTTCATGCTCGGCCCCGCCCTCGCCGCCCTGCTCTGCGCGGCGCTCTTCCCGGAGGCCGGAACGCTCGTCGGGGCGGTCCTGCTGATGACCGGCGTGCTGATCTTCGCCGCCCAGCGCGCCACCGAACCCCCGGTGGCGCCCCGCACCACCCGCACCAACTCCCCGCTCCGCACTCCCGGCATGCCGGCCCTGCTCGCCGCCTTCCTCGCCACCGGCGCGGTCTTCGGCGCGATGGAGGTCGTCACGATCGCCCACGCCGGGGGCGCGATCCTGGCTCTCCAGGCGGCCGGATCGTGCGTGGCGGGGCTGCTGTACGGATCACTGCGCCCGGCTGTGGACGTCCGGCGCCGGCTGCTGGGCTGCCTGGCGGGGATGACGGCGCTGATGTCCCTGCCACTGCTCACCACCTCCGCGACCGATTCGCTGCTCGCCCTGGCGGGCGCACTGCTGCTGGCGGGCGCCGCGACGGCACCGACGATGGTGACCGGCATGACACTGGTCCAACGCCTCACCCCGGAAGGCCGGTTGAACGAGGGCATGACCCTGGCCGTGACCGCGATGCTGGGCGGGATCGCCGCTGGTTCGGCGACCGGCGGCTGGATGGTGGAGCACGCCGGGCGGACGACCGGCTATGCCGTGCCGGTGTGCGCGGCGGGGCTGGCGCTGGCCGTCGCGACAGCCGGGGTCCGCGTCCCCCGGAAGTGATGCGCGCGGGCGCGGGGCTCCGCGCAGAACAACGAGAACCCCGCTGCCTGTGGGCAACGGGGTTCTCGTTCACATGGGAATTGTGGAGATGGCGGGAATCGAACCCGCGTCCAACGGTGCAGAATCAGGGCTTCTCCGTGTGCAGTTCGCTGCGCTTTTCTCGGCCCCGGAGATCACGCGAACAAGTCTCCGACGGGCTCAGTCACTGTTTGATTTCCTTCCAGGCCCCGTGACCGGGTCTAGAAGTTTAGATCCCTTGATGATGCCAGGATCCGGGTCGGGATCACCCCCGGGCTGACACTTCGCAAGTCGCTACTTAGGCAGCGAGGGCGAAGGAATCGCGCTTGGTGTTGGCGATTATTGGTTGCGACATATGGTTTACGAGATCATTGCCGCTTCCTCGACACGCTTCCCCTGCTTCGACATCCGCTGTCGAAACCGATCATCCCCATGTTGTGTTTTCAATACGTGCACCTTCGGTGAGGCGCAGTGCCATCGTACGTGACCAACGCACGACGATGCCAGCCTATTCCTGCCCGCCCCGCCCGTGCGCCCGCGGCTACGCGCTGCGCTGGCGCCGGCGTGCCGCCGAGATCGCGCGGTTGGTCTCCCGCAGGTCCTGCTTCTCGCGCAGCGTCTGCCGCTTGTCGTACTCCTTCTTGCCCTTGGCGAGCGCGATCTCGACCTTGACCCGGCTGTCCTTGAAGTACAGCGCGAGCGGCACGATGGTGTGCCCCGTCTCGCCCGACTTCGCCTCCAGCTTGTCGATCTCCGCCCGGTGCATCAGCAGCTTGCGCTTCCGCTTGGCCGAGTGATTGGTCCAGGTCCCCTGCACGTACTCCGGGACATGGATGTTGTGCAGCCAGGCCTCGCCGCCGTCGATCTGGACGAAGCCGTCCACCAGCGAGGCCCTGCCCAGCCGCAGCGATTTGACCTCGGTACCCATGAGTACGAGGCCGCACTCGTAGGTGTCGAGGATGTGGTAGTCGTGTCGCGCCTTCTTGTTCTGCGCGATGAGCTTGCGCCCGGTGTCCTTTTCCTTAGCCATAGTGCGGCCATTTTCGCACTACGACCCACCCCCGAGGCCACTCAATACTGTCTCGGCCCGCTGCTCGGCCCGGGAGCTCACCGCGAGGTCCGGGGTGATGCCGCGGCCGTCGACGCCACGGCCCGCCGGGGTGCGGTAGTGGCCGACGGTCAGCTCGGCCACCGAACCGCCCGGGAGCCTGCTGGGCATCTGGACCGAACCCTTGCCGAAGGTGCGCGAGCCGACGGTGACGGCGCGGCCCCGGTCCTGGAGTGCACCGGTGAGGAGCTCGGCGGCGCTCATCGTGCCGCCGTCGACCAGGACGACGAGGGGCCGGGCGGTGTCACCGCCCGGCTGCGCGTAGAGGGCACGCTGTTCTCCGTGCACGTCGTACGTGGCAACCAGGCCGCCGTCCAGGAAGGCGGAGGCGGCGGTGACGGCCTCGGTGACCAGGCCGCCGGAGTTGCCGCGGAGATCGAGGAGCACCCCGGCGTCCGTCGGCGCGTCCCGGACCGCGTCGCGGACCCTGCCACCCGAGCCCTTGGTGAACGAGTCGACCTCGATCAGCACGGCCTCGGAGGAATCGGAACGCTTCGGCCCGATCCGCCGGACGGTGACGGCCTCGGTGGAGAGGGTGGCCCGGCGCAGCGTCTCGGTGTGCAGCGCGGCGCCCCTCTGGACACCCAGCACGACTGCGGTGCCCGCGGACGCCTCCGTGCGGTCCCCGCGCAGCAGGGCGACGACCTCGGCGACGGGGCGCCTGTCGATCCGGTGGCCGTCGACCGTGCGGAGCAGATCGCCCGGCTCGATGCCGGCCCGGTCGGCGGGGCCGCCGGGCTGGACCCGGGCCACCTCGACCAGCCCCTCGGCGGAGCGCCTGGCGGAGATCCCGACGCCGGTGTACGAGCCGTCGAGGGCCTGCTCGAACTCCTCGTACTGCCGCTCGTCGTACACCGCGCCCCAGCGGTCCCCGCTGCGGCTGACGACCCCCTCGGCCGCCTGCTTGCCCGACTTGCCGTCGGCCACGGCCCGGGCGGCGGCGTCGGCCACCTCGTCGCCGTCGACCGTGGAGGCGACGTAACGGGTCGCCGGATCCGGAGACTTCGAGCCGCCGCGCGGCAAGGAGCCGGTGGCCGCCGCGGTGGCCAGCACGCTCGCGAAGACCAAGGTCAGGGCCGCCCCGCGGCGCACGCCGCGGGGCCCGAAACACTGCGCGGGACCCGACATGGCGATGAGTCTAGGACAACGCCCTTGTGGCACACGGTCGGTTGACCGTGCACCACCAGGGCGCTTTTCACACCTTCAGGTACTTGCGCAGCGCGAAGAGGGCGGCAACAGCGGGCATCAGCAGGCCGATCGCCAGGACCAGGGGCAGCTTGGTGAGAACCGCGTCCCAGCCGATGAAGTCGATCAGGTTCAGCTTGCTCTGCAGGGCCAGTCCGCCGTCGATCAGGAAGTACCGGCCGGCCAGCAGCATCACGCAGGCGAGGATGCCACCGATGAGGCCGGCGAACGCGGCCTCCATGATGAACGGCATCTGGATGTAGAACCCGGAGGCGCCGACGAGCCGCATGATGCCGGTTTCGCGTCGTCGGCTGAACGCGGACACCCGGACGGTGTTCACGATCAGCATCAGCGCGATGACCAGCATCAGCGCCATCACGAAGAGGGCGGCCACGTTCATACCGTTCATCAACTGGAAGAGGTTGTCCAGGATCGACCTCTGGTCCTGGACGGACTGCACCCCGTTGCGCCCGGCGAAGGCGGTGGCGACGACCTTGTACTTCTTCGGGTCATGGAGTTTGACCCGGAACGACTCCTGCATCTGGTCCGGTGTGATGTCGCCCGCCATGGGCGAATCGCCGAACTGCGCCTGGTAGCGCTTGTACGCCTGGTCGGCAGACTCGTACGTGACCGTCTGGACGGCGTCCATCTTCTTGAGGTCGGCCTCGATCTCCTTCTTCTGATCGGCGGTGACCGCACCCTTGGCACACTTGGGCATCGAGGTCACATCGTTCTTGCTGCAGAGGAAGATCGAGACGTTGACCTTGTCGTACCAGTAGTCCTTCATCGTGCTGACCTGCTCGCGCATGAGCAGCGCGCCGCCGAACAGGGCGAGCGAGAGGGCGACGGAGACGACGACGGCGAAGGTCATCGTGAGGTTGCGACGGAGGCCGACGCCGATCTCCGACAGGACGAACTGGGCGCGCATGGCGTCCTTTCAGTGCTCGATGCTCAGTGCTGGTAGCCGTAGACGCCGCGGGCCTGGTCACGTACGAGACGGCCCTGCTCCAGCTCGATGACGCGCTTGCGCATCTGGTCGACGATGTTCTGGTCGTGGGTCGCCATGATCACGGTGGTGCCGGTCCGGTTGATCCGGTCCAGCAGCTTCATGATGCCGACGGAGGTCTGCGGGTCGAGGTTGCCGGTCGGCTCGTCCGCGATGAGCAGCATGGGACGGTTCACGAAAGCCCGCGCGATCGCCACGCGCTGTTGCTCACCGCCGGAGAGCTCACCGGGCCTCCGGTCCTCCTTGCCACCGAGGCCGACCAGGTCGAGAACCTGCGGCACCGCCTTGCGGATCTCGCCGCGCGGCTTGCCGATGACCTCCTGCGCGAACGCCACGTTCTCCGCGACGGTCTTGTTGGGGAGGAGTCTGAAGTCCTGGAAAACCGTGCCCAGCTGGCGGCGCATATGCGGCACCTTCCAGTTGGACAGGCGCGCGAGGTCCTTTCCCAGGACGTGGACCATGCCCTGGCTGGCACGCTCCTCGCGGAGGATGAGCCGCATGAAGGTGGACTTGCCGGAGCCGGAGGAGCCCACCAGGAAGACGAACTCACCCTTCTCGATATCGAGAGACACATCCCGTAGAGCGGGACGGCTCTGCTTCGGGTAAGTCTTGGAGACGTTGTCGAATCGGATCACGGATGCACCACGGTCGGCCGGGAGTAGGTGTGCGTGACCATACGCGAACCGGCCCGACGCGTGCAGGCGCGCGTCCGAGGATGGGCGATTTATGGCAGAACGGCACTGCCGGAAGCCCGGCCGAAGTGCTACGGAACGGGTGATGTCCGGCGGGCCGCGCCGAAATCCGCGCGAGCTGGCACAGTGGGAGGGGGAACGGTTGCGTCCCCATGAGCGTTGTACGGAGCGAGAACGTATATGCGGCTCCGCAGCGCGGGAGGAGGAAGGCGCATGACCTATGACCGACTGGTGTGCGCAAACTGCGCGGCGCCCGTGAACGAGGGCCGCTGCCCCGTATGCCGGGCAAGCCGTGAGCGGCTGCAGCAGGAGCAGGGGCAGGGAATCTTCGCCGGGCTGAGCCCCGTGACGCTGGTGGCCCTGCTGGTGGTGCTGCTGGGCGCGCTGGCACTGCTGGCGCACCAGACCGTGTAGCCGCGGGGAGCCCGTCCGTCCGCCTGCGAGAGCGTATGTGTACACGAAGGGGCCCGGGATGCCGATGACGGCATCCCGGGCCCCTGTGTGCGTGCCTGTACCGCGGGCGGCCCTTAGGCGACCGTACGGCCGTTCACCAGGCGCGGCAGGATCCGGAAGCCGATGCCTCCGGCAATCATCGTCGCGGCGCCGACCAGCAGGAACGTGGTCTCGGCGGCACCGGTCTCGGCGAGCTCGTCCTTGCCCTTGCCCTGCTCGACCGGCTGGTTGCCGGCCGAGTCGGGGGTGGTGTTGTTCGCGCACTTCGCGCCGTCGAGGTCGACGGTGCAGCTGTCGCCACCGGTCGCGGAGCCCGAGGTGGCACTACCGGTAGCGCCACCGTTACCCGTGGTACCGCCGTTACCCGTGGTGCCACCATTGCCGGTGGTACCACCGTTAGCCGTCGTACCACCATTGCCGGTGGTACCACCGTTACTCGTGGTACCGCCATTGCCGGTGGTACCACCGTTACCCGTGGTACCGGACGAGCCCTGGGAACCGGACGAGCCCTGGGAGCCCGACGAGCCCTCGCTGCCCGACGAACCCTGCGAACCCGACGAGCCCTGCGAGCCGGACGAACCCTGCGAGCCCGAAGAGCCCTCACTGCCCGACGAGCCCTGCGAGCCCGACGAGCCCTCACTGCCGGACGAGCCCTGCGAACCCGACGAGCCCTGCGAGCCGGACGAACCCTCGCTGCCCGACGAACCCTGCGAGCCCGACGAGCCCTGCGAGCCCGACGAACCCTCACTGCCCGACGAACCCTGCGAACCCGACGAACCCTGCGAACCGGACGAACCCTCACTGCCGGACGAACCCTGCGAACCCGACGAACCCTGCGAACCCGACGAACCCTGCGAGCCCGAAGAGCCCTCGCTGCCCGAAGAACTGCTGCCGGCCGCCTGACCGCCGTCGTCGACACCGCCCGGGTCACCGCCCTGGGTGCCGCCCTCCGAACCGTTCAGGTCGGCGTCGACACCCAGAACGCCTTCGTCGGCCTCGGCCTTGGCCGTGAGACCGCCGACACCGACACCGATGCCGACGGCCGACGCCGCACCAGCAGCGGTAAGCGAAGCACCCGCGGCGATCACCGCACCTGCGGCTATCCGCGCGACGCGTACCCGCGTCTTCTTGGTCATCTGCTGCTACCCCCAGTAGCTGTTCTCGTCATGGAGCAGCCATATGCGGGCCCTGGCTCTGCGGAGTTTGCTCCGAACGGCGCCACATGGAGCCGTGGTCATGCCGCCCGCCCCCGTTCACACCTGTCCCAGACATACGCGTGCTGCTCTAGCACCCTGTCCACAGTTAAGGACTACGTCAAGGCCGTTCCGTGCAATACGAACCGATTTGGTGGCAGTTGACCTTCATTCGGACTCACGACTGTGACGCACTCACCACGGCGCCTGCGCAACTCATGCCCCAACTCCCTTCCGGGGGCGGCTCGTACGCATCCACGACGAAAACGGCGGTGGGGGGGGCCCCGGGGGGGTGGGGGCCCCCCGGGGGGACAACCCGGGTACAGGGCGGGGGGGCGGCCGGCCCGCCGCCCTCTCCCCCCGCGTGGGCCCCCGGGGGCCCCCCGCCCCGAAG